>JAZQNS010000044.1:0-9485 GCA_045627425.1 Lachnospiraceae bacterium
GGGATGTGGCTGAGGAGTCTTTTATACCTGAATTTCAATAGAATCCACAAGATATAGTAAAATTTTCCTATATAAGCAAAAATCCGCCAATCGAAGGCGGATTTTTATTGCCTTTAGGTAGAAAATGTACTAGTATATATAATAACTTTACTGTGTAAAAATGGCTTTAGGAGGAACTGGTTTCATGAATCAGATGTTGGGGTACCTGATTAAGCAGAGAAGAGTAGAAAAGAAGATGAGTCAGGAGCAGCTTGGTAAGGGCTTCTGTACCGTTTCCTATATAAGTAAGATCGAGGCAGGAATGGTTGAGCCATCCGAGAGCATACTTGCAGAGATTTTAAAGAGACTCGATATTGAGTATACCAGCGATACAGAGACTTTAAAGGAGTACAGGGAACTCTTCAGACTCTATTTCGACGCATTTTTTCACCAGGAGGAATCCAGTGAGGTTGAGGTGAGAATATATAAGAATAGGGAAAAGATTCAGAATTCTCCTCTGGCTATGAGCTACCAGCTCTTCTGCATTTACAATACCAAGGATTCAGACAAGAAGGTTGCAGCAAGACTCTTAAAGGGAGTTGAGCCATATAAGGAGTACCTTAATAAAGAGGAGACCTTCCTTTATTACATGGCAAAAGGCAGATTTGCCGGTGCCAGAGACGTGAGAGTGCGTTCCTACCAGCAGGCCAGACAGATTATCGACTGCTCAGTAGTGTATGAGGCCCTTATGTATGAAGCCTTCTACAGCGAAGACTATATGGAAGCCTTAGATTACTGCAGAAGTGGATACTTAAGAGCCATGGAGGAGGGCTTCCTTTTAGTAGCTAAGCAGATTTCCTTCCTTGAGGGTGTATGCTATGGCCGTATGGGACAGCTGCCAATGATGGAGAAGGCATATAAGAGAACCAAGGAGTTATCAAGGGGAGAAGCTAATGTTATTGCCTCCATTGATTACAACTCCGCTACAGCCTACATTAACCAGAACAGATGGGAGGAGGCGCTTCCGTACCTTCTTTCAGCTCTTAAATACGAGCAGGATCAGAGAACTACCTTCTATATCAATCATAAGCTTGCTCTCTGCTATGATGTGGTTAGAAACCACACCTTAGGTTCTGTATATCTTGACATGGCTAAGAAGCAGGCTCAGAAGATGGACGACATCCATAAAGACATGGTAGAGATGGTTTCGCTTCGTTACAATGGTGAGTACGAAAAATCAGATGAATACAACCGTATTGTGGAGGAACTTTACAATACAGAGGGTCTGTCAGAGGACTTCAGAGCTCTCTTCCGTCCATATATGATTGAGGTGTTAAAGAATACCCGTCGTTATAAGGACGCAGTAAGACTTTTAGAGGAGCTTAACTAACATCGCTTTATCTGAAAGCAGGTGATTATATGAATATTGGTGGAATTTCCAGTAATTACAAGGCCTATGGCGAGTCCATACAGGAGCATAGGCAGAATATCAGAAGGGGCACAGAGGAGTGTCAAACCTGTAAGAGCCGTAAATATGTAGACGGCTCTGATGAGAGTGATGTATCCTTCAAATCCCCGGGACATATATCTCCGGAATCCTCCGTGGGTCAGGTTTCAGCCCACGAGCACATGCATGTCAGCAATGCCATGGCGGAAGGAGCCAAGGAGAACAAGGAAGTTGTTTCCGTCAGTGTTTCAGTTAAGATGGAGACCTGTCCAGAGTGCGGCAGATCTTATGCTGCCGGTGGACAGACCAATTCAGTAATAAAGACTACTCAGGAAAAATACGGAAATGGCCCATATGAGCAGAACAGGAAGGCCTTTGATGCAGCTTCTGCCATTGGGGGAAATGTGGATTTGTCTGCATAATACTATTTGCGCGAGGTAAATATGACAGAAAAGAAAAGAACAGTTTGGGTGACAGGACATAAGAATCCGGATACGGACTCTGTATGTTCTGCCATTGTTTATGCCTACTTGAAGAATCAGCTGGACAAGGATAAAAACTACCTTCCAATCAGAGCCGGCCACATGAACGAGGAAACCCACTTCGTTTTAAACTACTTTGAGCAGGAATCACCCAAATATATAACCAATGTGGAGACACAGATTCAGGATATTGAGTACCGTATCGTGGAGGGAATTACAGAGAATATTTCCATGCATATGGCCTACAATATCATGAGAGATTTAAATATAAAGACTCTTCCTGTGGTAAGGGACAAGGAACTTAAGGGCTTAATCACCTTAGGTGACATTGCAGCCAACTACATGGAGGTCCTTGATAACAGGATTTTGGCCAAAGCTGAGACTCCCTATGAGAATATTCTAGAAACCTTAAAGGGACAGCTCGTCTGCGGTGACCCATCTTCAGTTTTTAAGGAGGGAAAGGTTTTAGTTGCAGCTGCTAATCCTGACCAGATGGAGGAGTTTATCGAGCCTCATGATCTTGTTATTCTGGGTAACCGATATGAGTCTCAGCTCTGCGCTATTGAGATGGAGGCTGATTTGTTAATAGTCACCCAGGAGGCTAAGGTCTCCAAGACTATTCAGAAGTTAGCGTTAGAGAATAACTGTGCAATTATTGCAACTCCATTTGACACTTATACAGCTGCCAGAATGTTGAATCAGGCTATGCCAGTTGGCCACTTTATGGTTAAGGACCAGCTCCTTACCTTTAAGCCAACAGACACTGTGGAATCAGTTAGAAATACCATGGCCAAGCATAGATTCAACTATTTCCCAATAGTTGATGACAATAACCTGGTGCTTGGAATGATTTCCAAGCGTAACCTCTTAGATATGCAGAGGAAGGCTGTGATTATGGTGGATCACAACGAGAGATCCCAGGCCATAAACGGTATTGAGGAGTCAGAGGTCTTAGAGATTATAGACCACCATCGTCTTCGTTCTCTCGAGACCATGCAGCCGGTATTCTTTAGAAATATGCCTGTGGGCTGTACAGCAACTATCATCTTCATGATATTTAATGAGAATCATGTGGAGATTCCAGGCAAAATGGCCGGCCTTCTATGTGCAGCCATCCTTTCAGACACCCTTATGTTCAGGTCTCCAACCTGCACAGAGTCTGACAGACAGGCGGCGGAAAAACTTGCCAAGATAGCGGGTATCAGCATAAATGAGTTCGGCAGCCAGATGTTCAGGGCTGGTGGAAACTATGCGGAGAGATCCGTTGAGGAGATTTTCAAACAGGATCTTAAGAGCTTCAGCTCTGGAGAACATGTTTTTGAGATTGGACAGATAAATTATATGTCCGAGGAAGAGATAGAGGGACTTGAAGAGCGTCTTATGGAATACATGCAGAAGAGAGATTCTGCAGGGGATGTATTCTTTATGCTGACATCGGTGCTTGACGAGTCTACCAAGCTTTTATTCTGCGGCGAGACCGCAAGGGATATTGTGGATGACGGCTTCCACAGAGATACCCAGGAGCATTCAGTTATTTTGCCTGGAGTGGTTTCAAGAAAGAAGCAGGTTGTACCACAGTTAATATCTACCTTCCAGAAGTTTTAATGAGGTTAAGGAGTTTTTTAGGGAAATGAGTATTGGTGACAGACCAGTAGGGGGACTAGAAATGATTCCACGAGAGGAAACAAACAGATTGAGAGACCTGGGATTTATTCAGAATTCAGGGTCAGACAGATTTAACTGCAATGTTGTTTCAAAGAGCGGTATTTTTGATTCGAAGAGTCTTAGAAATATAGCTGCAATCTCGGATGAATTTGGTTCTGGTCAGGTTATGCTTTCATCGGAAGGCACCCTTGAAATTATGGATATTCCATATAACAGGGTGGCTGATGTAATTGAAAAGTGTAAGGAATTAGACATAGACGTCGGGGGTACCGGGGCCAAGATAAGACCTGTGGTTACCTGCGATGGAAAGAACTGTACCTACGGGGTATTTGATTCATATGCACTGTCAGAGAAGATAAGGGAGATGTTCTATGTTCGTCTAAACAACTTTGATCTTCCTAACAAGTTCGACATTGCCATCTGTGGATGTCCAAATAACTGCGAGAACGTGGACCTCTTTGATGTGGGAATTATGGCTATCAGAATCCCTAAGTTTGAGAAGGACAAGTGCAAGGGCTGCGCTAACTGCTCACTTGCAAGAGCCTGTCCTGAAGGAGCAGTTTCAGTTACCATGGGCATGCTCAATGTGTCCGGCAACAAGTGTGACAAGTGCGGAATATGCGTAAACCGTTGTCCATTTGAGGTGGTAACAGAATACACCGATGCCTACAAGGTTATTGTGGGAGGTCAGAAGGGCAAAATGATTAAGAAGGGTCAGGCCTTTAAGACCCTTATTGTAAACGAGGAATCCTTACTCTCCATTATTGTGAGACTTCTTTACCTCTATCAGGAAAAGGGAAGAAAGGGAGAGTTCTTCTCAGAGCTTGTCGAGCGAATGGGAATTGAAAGAGTTGAGGAACTGGTTTTAGAGGATTAGGAAATTATGTTACCAGAGAAGTTTATTGAAAGAATGAATGACCTCCTTAATGAGGAGGCTATAAGCTTAATAAAGTCTTTAGAGGAGGGCGTGGAATACCATGCCCTTCGTTTTAGTTGTCTTAAGGGAAGCCCTGAAGAGGGAAGAAAAAAGCTTAATATAGAAATGGAGGCCATTCCCTGGGAGAAAAGCGGCTTCATCTACAGTGGGGATAATTCCCCTGGAAAGCATCCCTACCATATGTCGGGAGCCTACTATATTCAGGAGCCCTCAGCTATGGCTCCGGCAGCTTACCTAAAGGCAAAACCCGGCGAGAAGGTTCTTGATCTCTGCGCTGCCCCTGGAGGAAAATCCACCCAGATTGCGGCGGCGATGATGGGAGAAGGTCTTCTTGTGTCCAACGAAATTAACCCACAGAGGGCCAAGATTTTATCTGAGAATATTGAGAGAATGGGCATAAGAAACGCCCTTGTGTTAAATGAGTCACCTGACAGTTTAAAGAAGCATTTCCCAGGCTTTTTCGACAGAATCTGCGTGGATGCCCCCTGCTCAGGAGAGGGCATGTTCAGAAAAAATGACAATGCAAGTGATGAATGGTCTGTGGACAATGTAATCCACTGTGCAGACAGGCAGGGCGGCATACTTGACGCCGCAGATTATATGCTTTCTCCCGGCGGTTACATGGTTTACTCAACCTGTACCTTCGCACCGGAGGAAAACGAGGGAAGCATATCAAGATTTATAGAGAGGCACCCTGACTATGAGATTTTGCCTGTGGAGAAGTGTGAGGGCATGGCTGATGGTATAGGGGATGCAGTAAATAACCCTGCTCAGGGTATGACTAATGCTATAAGACTCTTCCCACACCGAATCAAGGGAGAGGGACACTTCCTCTGTCTCTTAAGGAAAAAGGGAGAAAAGGTTTCTTCCTCTGAAAAAACAAGGAAAGACAAGAAAATTGACATTAAGGAATACAGGGACTTTGAGAGGGAGAACCTGAACATAGAGCTTAAGGGAGACTTCCTTTATTTTGGTGACCAGCTATACCTAACACCGGAATTTATGCCAGACTTAAAGGGCTTAAAGGTTTTAAGGCCGGGACTTCACCTTGGAACTTTAAAGAAAAACCGCTTCGAACCTTCCCATGCCCTGGCATTATACTTAAAGCCCGATGAGGCAAAAAGATACAGTGATTTGCCAGCAGATTCTGGGGAAATCAGGAAGTACCTTCACGGCGATACCTTCAACACTGAAAAGAAGGGCTGGACTCTTATATGTGTCGACGGCTATTCCATAGGCTTCGGCAAGGGAGATGGCAGGGTTATGAAAAATCATTACCCTAAGGGGCTTAGAATTCAATATTAAAACTTTTAGCAGAGGTAGGACAAAAGTACTATTTTTTTAGTGACTTTTATTTTTGCCTCTGCTATAATTTTCTTTGACGCAAAATGGAAAAAAGGGGGAAATATGAAACACATTAAGTTTATGTTCCGCTTTATCAAACCCCACTTGTGGCGCTATGTTATTGGTATTGCGGTACTTGCAGTTGTAGATTATGCCTCTGTTATTATTCCTAAGATTACAGGAGAGGTAACAGACGGGTTAGCCACCCACACCATGGATATGAATGGGGTGGTTTATTGTGTTAAGGAAATACTGCTTCTTGGCCTTGCCATGGTAATTGGCAGATTCATGTGGAGAATCTTCCTTATCCTCACAGCCAGAAAGGTTGAGTTCGACATCAGAGACCAGCTCTTTAAGCATTTGGAGCTCCAAGATGTTGAGTATTATAACGAGCACAAGACAGGTGGACTTATGAGCCACTTTACCCAGGACTTAAATGCTATTAGACAGGCCCTTGGACCAGCCATTATCTGCACCTTCGATGCCACAGTTATGGCTATCATGGTTATTGTTCAGATGATCAGATCCGTATCCTTCAGACTGACTGGCATAATAATCATTCCTATGTTAGTTATCATGTTCGGAGAAATCTACTTCGGTACCTTCGTTCACAAGGTATACAGGGGAATTCAGAAGGCCTTCGAGGAGCTGTCTGACTATGTTCAGGAGTCCTTCTCCGGCGCCAGGGTTATTAAGTCCTTCGTCCAGGAGGAGAACCAGGCCAAAGCCTTCGAGAAGCAGAACGACAAGACAAGGAAAAAGAATCTCTTTTTTGCCCGAATGATTGCAATTGAGATTCCGGCACTTGATTTCATTATAGGTTTATCCAGTTTAATAACCCTCCTTATCGGAGGCAAAATGGCAATCAGGGGCGACATCACCCTAGGTAACTTTGTGGCCTTCACCCAGTACATTAATATGCTAGTCTGGCCAATGATTGCTGCGGGAGATTCCATCAACATGTTCTCAAGAGGTACAGCTTCCATGGGCAGACTTGAGGAAATCTTCGACACAGAGAGTGATATTACAGTATCCACACCTAAGCTTAAGGAAGGTGAGGAAATCCCTGTATTTAATGGGGATATCACCATGAAGAATTTAACCTTCACCCATAAGGATGGAAATGAAGCTACCATTAAGGACTTTAACCTTGAGATTAAAAAGGGCACAACCCTTGCCATTATCGGCAGAACAGGTTCCGGCAAGTCGACTCTTATGAACCTTCTGCTTCACCTCTATCAGATGGATGAGGGACAGATTTTTATTGACGAACAGGATATCAGACAGATTCCACTTAAGGTTTTAAGAAAGAATATAGCCTATGTTCCACAGGACAATATACTATTCTCAGACACCCTTGCCAACAACATTTCCTTCGGCGTGGGAGAGGCAACCATGGAGGAAATTAGAAAGGCGGCAAAGGATGCCTGCATAGATGATAATATTATGGAATTTACAGACCAGTATGAGACCGTGGTGGGAGAGAGAGGAGTGACCCTGTCAGGTGGACAGAAGCAGCGTTCTGCCATTGCCAGAGCCTTCCTTAAGGATGCCCCAATCCTCATTCTTGATGACTCCCTGTCAGCTGTTGATACTGACACAGAGGAGCAGATTCTTAAGAATATTAAGGAATTAAGAGAAGGTAAAACAACAATTATTATCGCCCACAGAATTACCACCATCCAAAACGCAGACGACATAGTGGTAATTGAGGAAGGCAAAAAGGCTGAGGAAGGTACCCACGCAGAATTAATGGACAACGAGGGTATTTACTACAGCATGTTTATGAAGCAGCAGTTAGAGGCTGAGAGATTGTTTAATGAGGGAGGTGAGGCCTTATGCTAAGACTCCTGTCATATTTAAAGGACCACAAGTTAGCAGCTGTGGCATCCTTGTTTTTAACCCTGGCAATAATTGCCCTTGACCTTTACAGACCTATAGTTATCGGTAATGCCATCGATGATTACATTAATTCCTACTATGTTGCCTACGGAGTGGTAAACGAAGCTACAGATGACACCGTGTCCTATGATGGCAAACTTCTTACCAAGGATTACGAGGGTATGGAGGTTACAGACTACTACCAGGTATTCCTTTATGAAGATAACTATTACCTCTTTAACTACCAGGATCCATCCTTTGAGGAAGTGATTATGGAACTGTCAGAGGCAGAGGTCTCTGGTGATGCAATCACCATCAGTGTAAATGGACAGAACCTTACAGGAAGTCTAATGAGCGAGGAGGACATTAACCTCTTAAGAGTGAGAGACTTCGAGGGCATAAACCACGCAGCAGTCAGATATTTTGCCGCACTGTTAATAGCAATGATCTGCAACATGGGCTGCTTTATGATATTACAGACCACGGGCCAGCGTATTATTTACACCATGCGTAATCAGGTCTTTAACCACGTACACAGCTTATCATTAAGCTTCTTCAACAATATTCCAATCGGTACTCTGGTTACTAGAGTCACCAACGATACGGAGTCGGTAAATGAACTATTTACTGATGTGCTGGTTAAGCTTTTTAAGAATATTGTCAAGATTATCGGCTACGCAGTGGTTATGGCATCCATAAACCTGAAGATGACTGGCTATGCCTTCCTTATGCTGCCAATTGTATTTGGAGTTACACTCTATTTCAGATACCTGTCAAGAAAGGCATACAGACTGGTTAGAACTGCACTTACTGATATGAACTCATTCCTGTCAGAGCATCTTTCAGGCATGAGGCTCATCCAGATTTTCGTCCGTGAGGAGGAGAAGGCTTTTGAGTTCCACGGCAAAATCACTAACCTGTACAAGGCTCATTTCAGGGAGACCATGACCTTCGCTATTTTCAGGCCAACCCTTTACGGTCTGTCTGTAATAGCAATGGTGCTCATCATTTATAACGGAAGCCGATTCACCCTGGCAGGCAGCTTAAGCCTTGGAACCCTTTTCATTTTCATCAACTACATCAAGTCCTTCTTCGAGCCAATCCAGGAACTTGCTGAACAGTTTGGTACCCTTCAGCAGTCCCTTGCATCAGCCGAGAAGATATTTAAGATTCTTGATGAGAAGCCTGAGATTGTGAATCCAGAGAATCCTGCGGAGCTTAAAGCAATATCCGGTGATATCGAGTTTAGAAATGTATGGTTCGCCTATATTGGAGAGGAGTACGTCCTAAAGGATGTATCCTTCCACATTCATCCAGGTGAAAAGGTGGCCTTTGTTGGTGCTACAGGCGCAGGTAAATCCTCCATTCTAAATATTATGGGACGCTACTATGATATTCAGAAGGGACAGATTTTAATTGACGGAGTGGATATAAAAGATATAGACTTGAAGGTACTGAGAAGTAACATTGGACAGGTACTGCAGGATGTCTTCATATTTACAGGAAATATTGAAAGCAACATTACCTTAGACAATGAAGCTATAAGCCATGAGGTGGTGGTGGAGGCCTCTAAGACTTCCAATGCCGACTACTTTATTGACAAGCTTCCGGGTGGATTTAAGGAGCCTGTATCTGAGAGAGGTGCCACCTTCTCTGCGGGACAGAGGCAGCTTCTTGCTTTTGCCAGAACTCTTGCCTACAATCCTAATGTGCTGGTGCTTGATGAGGCCACAGCCAATATTGATACAGA
>JAZQNS010000045.1:0-26447 GCA_045627425.1 Lachnospiraceae bacterium
AACTGCAATCTTCGTTCCGGAAACCGGCGAATTGCTTCTCAGCGCCGCTGCATACGATGCCATCATGACACTCGAACCGGAGACGGAAATCGATATTACATATGAGAAATCAGAATGGAAGAAGGGTGATTTAAGACCCGAACATTACTTCGCATGCACGAAGATGGATGCCGCAAATCCTTCCAAGAATATTGATTACAACAGCGAATATCTTACGGAGTACGGCAAAGATGCCAAGCAGATAATCGAATATGATGTGGGATTCAATATGAGCCTTGAAGTAAACATTACGGCGGCTCCACACCTAAGGAGATGGCAAAATCTACTACCTCATCGTATTCTTCCTCACTCAGTTTCCTGTTAATCTCCGGGTAGTCCCTAAGATTACCATGGGGTGTATACTGACTCATAATGCTCATATAGATACGGCTGCCGTAGGTATTATAAAGGTATTCTATTACTTCCTTAGATTCCTTAACCCTTCTGGGCAGCACTAAATGCCTAACTATAAGGCCCTTCTTTATAATGCCATCCTCTGAGAACTCTATATCTCCAGTCTGTCTATACATTTCCTCTATGGCCTTTTTAGCAACCTCTGGATAGTCCTTAGCCTTGGAATACCTTAAGGCACCTTCAGAGTCCAGGTATTTAAGGTCTGGCAGATAGCAGTCCACTAGCCCGCGAAGCTTTCTAAGCTCCGAAGCCTCCTCGTAGGAAGAGGTATTGTAGACCACTGGAATCTTAAGGCCCCTATTCTTTACTTCCCTTATAAAGTCCGGCAAAAGGTGTAAGTAATGGCTTCCTGTAATCAGGTTTAGGCTGTGGCAGCCCATAGCCTCAAGCTTTAAGGCCTCCTCTGTAAGTTCCTCCATGGAATATATTCTCCCCGCATTGCCATGGGACAGAACCTCATTCTGGCAATAGACGCAACCCATATTGCAGCCGGCAAAAAATATGGCTCCGGAACCTTTCTCCCCGGATATGCAGGGTTCCTCCCAGTAGTGGGGAGCGATCCTTCCAACCTTGAAGGTGTAGGGGGCATGACAGTATCCTAAGCTGCCATTTTGCCTGTCTATGTTACATTTTCTTGGACATATGTTGCATGTCATAGTGGCACCACCTCATACACCTTTAGAAGTTCTTCCTCCACAGTGAAATGAATATCATAGCCTGCGAAGGAGACCCCGTATCTTCTGTCGGAATCATCCTGGTATCTTGGCCTTGGATCAGCGGCAAGAACTTTGAGAACCGCGTCTCTCTTTTCAGGGGGATATATACTTAAAAGTTCCTCTGGAAAGTAAACACTAAGTTCCCTCTGCTCTATGGAGTCCGTAAAGCCTGCCCTGGCATTTTCATGGGCATCGTAGGCTGGAAGATAGGGCTTAATATCATATATGGGACTTCCATCCACCATATCTACTCCAGAAACCCTGACTATAGGCCCAAGCTTCTTATCTATAAGCACATCGTCAATCTTAAGGCAGGAAAGACCAAGGTCGTTAATCCTATAGGGAGATCTGGTGGCAAAAAGACCCATTCTCTCATTTCCACCTAAGGCTGGCGGCTTTACTGTGGCTGTAAAAGGTCTCTCATGATTGTCCGAGAAGGACCAGATTAACCACAGATAGTCGTAGTCTTTAAGTCCTCTAAACACCTCATTATTTCTGTACTCAGGCTCTAAGACTATGGTTCCCTTAAGCTCAGATATCAGGTTACTCTGCTTAGGGATTCCGAATTTTTCCGGAAAGTCTGTCCTAATGTGTCCAATAACCTTAAGCTGTCTCTTTTTGTCATCATCTACATGGTGTAATGTTTCCATAATTATCTCCTTATTCTTCTAGATATTTTATAGATATAGTAAGAATCTTTCAAGCCTGAGACTGCTAATTGAAATGTAAATCGCATCTTCATCTAAACCTTGTTTTTTATTTAATACAAGGGTAAAATCCATATATAAACCCCAGTGCAAACTGGAAGATACAAAGGAGAAATTTACTTATGAAAAAGAAGTTAGTCGCATTACTTTTAACCACCTGCATGGTTATGGGATTATTCTCAGGATGTGCAGAAAAGGAAAAAACCGCTAAAGATGTAGTTGAAACCACTGATGACGGCGCTTCCTTCAACAATGAATATGCTGAGAGCATGGTTACCATGAGTGGAACAGAGATTTCAGTTTCCGATGAGAATGTAAACATTTACAAGACATCCGGCTTTGGATACGTTACACCAGATTCCTGGGCTGACATTGTTAACCAGGATGGTCTTGATCTTTACAGCTATGACCCTGAAGCATTCTTCTTCTACTACATTCCACAGGCTAATATTGATGAAATAAACGCACTGGCCGAGGGAGATGACGAGGATGCATACACCCAGGCATGGTATGCAGCATATGATGCAGAGATTGCTGTATTTGCTTTATGGAGAGTAAATCCTAACGAGGAAGATACTGTAGCAGACGCTGAAGAGATCGCATCAGAGGTTGATCATTCTGAAGAAATCATGACTATCGGTGACAACACCTACTACTTCGGTTACAGTGACCTTCCAACAGAGGGCTTCTCTGAGCAGGACCTCGCTGACATTCAGATTATGTTAGATTCAATGGAAGAACTTAAACAGGGCTTAATCTTCTTCCCTCCAACCAATCCAATTGAAGATTTCAAAGTAGACTTAAGCTCCTTCTCAACAGAGACTCTTAAGGGAGAGGCTGTTGACCAGAGCATTTTTGCCGACTATGACGTTACAATGATTAACTGCTGGACCACCTGGTGCCAGTACTGTATCGAGGAAATGCCTGCATTAGAGCAGTTATATAAGAACCTTCCTGAGGGAGCTAACCTTATCACCATCTGCTTCGATGCTGAGACAGAGCATGACACAGCTGTTCAGGAAATGGATGAAACAGGAACTACCTTCCCAGTATTAGTTGCCAACGAAGAATTATCCGGACTTATTTCCGATTACTTATCCGGCTACCCAACAACCTTCTTCGTAGATTCTGAAGGTCATGTAGTAGGCGAGTTACAGATTGGTGCTCCTTCCACAGACAACGATGAAGCATTAACACTTTACACAGAATTATTAAACAGCGTATTGGAATCAGTTCAGAAATAAAAAGTTATGAAAGTTATTAAGCACGAAAAGGCTATACGTTACAGCGTACTAGCTCTGGCTATAATATTTCTTGCCGCAGGAATATACCGCCAGGAATATGCAGAGGTCTTAAGCAAGGCCATACAGATCTGCCTTAGCTGCATAGGAATAGGCTAAATGAGTATCAAAAAAGACCATAAGAGGAACATAATTCAGCTTGCGGCAGCTGTATTCTTCAACGGTTATGCTCTTGGCTACAAGCAGGGCAAAATTTTCAAAGGTTCCTCAAAGGCTATATGCGTTCCGGTTTTAAACTGTTACTCCTGCCCAGGTGCCCTAGGCGCCTGCCCGGTAGGCTCCTTACAGTCACTGATATCCGGTCGTCACTTCAAAATCAGCTTTTATGTTTTAGGCTATATAATGCTTTTCGGCATCCTGCTTGGACGAGGCATCTGCGGTTTCTTATGTCCCTTCGGATTATTCCAGGATATAGTACATAAGATTCCATTCTTTAAGCTTAATCCTCCAAAGAAGGTGGATAAGGCCCTTAGATACCTCAAGTATGTTGTACTGTTAATTATGGTAATACTTCTTCCCCTCTTCCTTAAGGACCAGTATGGAATAGGTACCACCTACTTCTGCAAGTACATATGTCCTGCCGGAACCCTGGGCGCAGGCTTTCCACTCTTACTGGTAAACAAGCCTTTAAGAATGGCAATCGGAAGTCTATTCACCTGGAAGGTAGCTGTGCTAATTGTGATAGTTCTGCTGTCACTAATTAACTACAGACCTTTCTGTAAGTACCTTTGTCCACTTGGTGCTATGTACAGCTTCTTTAACAGAATCTCCTTCTATCAGTTAGAGATTGATAAAGACAAATGCATCGACTGTAAGAAGTGTGAATCCGCCTGTCAGATGGGTGTTAGCTGTACCGAGAACATTAATTCAGGAGAATGTATCAGATGTCAGAAATGTCGGGATGCCTGTCCTGTGGATGCAATCCACTTAAAACACACAGTCAGGAAAGCTAAATAAGGCAAAATTAAAGAGCTTTAGGTTTAACCTAAGGCTCTTTTTATGTCTGTCTATAGTATTTTTTCAGGCTTAAAGTTTAAGTAGTCTCCGGATACAAGCCTGTATTCTACCCCATTCATTTTGCCTAAAATGGAGTCCTGCCATCTTAAGGCTCCGTGGCAGTGAGAATAAATAACCTGCTCTGCGCCATAGTCTTCTGCAATGTGGGTGAAGGGAGATTCCTCCTCCCCTATTGAGGTGGGTGGAAAATGAAGGAACATTATGAATTTGCTGTAGCCATCCGCCTTTGCAGCCTCAAAGGAATTAATTAGTCTCTCACACTCCCTTTTCCTTATGGATAGAAAGTGCTCATAGCTGTCCTTCCCCTCGAAGCAATATCCCTTGGTTCCCACCAGGGCATAGTCTTCATAGGCATAGTAATTGTTCTGAAGGAAATGAAGGTCTGGCTCAAAAAGCTCATTTAACTCTTCTGTCTTCCTAGGCTTCCAGAACATGTCATGGTTACCGCGAAGGAGTATCTTCCTCCCCGGAAGATTCTTAATAAACTCAAGATCCTCCATACATTCAGGGAGCTTCCTTCCCATGGTGTGGTCACCGGTTATGACTACTGTATCTGTATCCTTAACTATTCTGTTGAAATTCCTGTCTATCTTCTCCTCATGTCTAACCCAGACCGACCCCCATTTATCCATGTTTCGGTCTACAGAGAAGGAAAGATGCATATCCCCAAGGGCGTATAAACTCATAGTTACCTCAATAAATTAAGGCCCGGGGAAATCCCCCAGGCCTCATAGTTTATAGAATTACTTTCTAAGTTTAAGTCCGTCAGCAACGTTAACGATGAAGTCCTGAACGTTGGTAACGATACCACGTGCAGAGAGAGAACCTCTGTCTGCAAGCTTGTTAACTGTAAACTCAGCAATATCTACACAGTAGAAGTATACCTGACGAACTGTTCCATCTGGTAATACTCTGTAGGATGGAGTCATGTTACCAGTAGCAATTGTATGTAACATAGTTGCCATACAGATTACTGTGGTAGCCTTACGAACGTGACTTCTCATCTCATCCTGTGCGTTGTATACGTTTGGTAAAACTGGAGGTAATGGACCGTCGTCACGGATAGATCCAGCTAAAACGTAAGGTACATTGTACTTATCTAATGAATACATGATACCATTGTCAATTCCCTCATTTACGATGAAGTCATGAATGGAACCATGATATTTAACTCTGTTGATTGTGTCTAAGTGGTTGTAGTGACCATTTGGCTGATTCTCTGTTGTGTAGATATTCTGGCCAAGGGCTGTTCTTAAATAAGCACCCTCAAGGTCATGTGTTGCTAATGCGTTACCAGCAAGTACAGCATCAACATATCCATTCTCTACTAATCTTGAGAAAGCCTCTCTAGCATCATAATCAAAGGCAAATGCTGGTCCCATTACCCAAACAACGTAACCATGCTCCTTCTCATACTCTAATAACTCATATAAATCATCGTAGTCCTTGGAGAAAGCTGTCTCTCTGGAACGACCAGTACGGAATGCAAATGCATCTCCCTGCTTCTTGTTCTCATTGAAGCCATCTGTGTGAACGAAGATACCCTCCTCACAGGACTCTGTTCTTCCAACAACTACTAAATCACCCTTCTTAAGAAGACGGAACTCTCTAACTACAATCTCTCCGTTCTCATAAACAGGTACACAGTCCATACGGCTGTCCTTAGCAAGTAACCACTCGCCATTAATCTTGAAATACTCTGGGAAGATACTCATTGCATGATACTTCTCTGGTGCAACAGTATCCTTTGGGCACTCTCTAAGCTCTGCATCTGGTGCATTTGCAAATAATGGCTTAGTAAAATTAGGTGCTGAATAGTCGCATAACTTAAAACTCATTTATATATCCTCCAAACTCTAACTTCTGCTTTGCGAAAACCCCTTCGTCAAAACAGATTTTGCCATAAAATATTAAATCAGATTTTTATGCCCTTTGCAAGGGAAACTTATTGAAAAAGCAAGGAATTTTCTGTTAACGACAATCCCCTGTTTTTCCTTTGTATAATTCATCTTAAAAGTTGAATAAAACAAGAAAACAGGCGCAATGGCCTGTTTCCTTGTGGTTTCGTTTATAGTGAGTTTGGTTTTTCTATTGATCCAAGCTTTCCTTGGGGTAAAAAGAAAGGCTACGTACACTTCTGTCTGTGTACATAGCCTTTGATTAACTATTATACTTCGACAGCTCTCCGCTTTCGCGACAGTCATTGGGATGTTGTCCCAATGCCCGGGTTAAATAGGCACATTGACAAGACTATTTACCCTCGGCGGTATCTCCTTTCAGGCTTCACAGTGTCTGCTGTAATTAACGAAGCCTTACTGATATCAACCGCGCCTCTATCGTGTTCGTATGATCAATACATTTTTATTATATGGTATTTGGTTTAATTGTCAACCATCCAGGGGCTGATTACTCACCAAATACTGCAATATAATCCTTCTTAAACTTCTCGATACCCTCTGTTGTTAATGGGTGCTTGGTCATCTGCTCTAATACCTTGTATGGAACAGTTGCAATATCAGCACCAGCAATAGCACAGTCAGTAACGTGAATTGGATTTCTCACGGATGCAGCGATGATTTCTGTCTCATAACCGTAGTTATCAAAGATAGTTACAATATCAGAGATAAGATCGATACCTGCCTGAGAAATATCATCTAATCTTCCTAAGAAAGGAGATACATATGTTGCGCCAGCCTCAGCTGCAAGAAGAGCCTGATTAGCAGTGAAGATAAGAGTAACGTTAGTCTTAATGCCCTCTGCTGCAAGTACCTTAACAGCCTTTAAGCCTTCAACAGTCATAGGAATCTTAACTACCATGTTCTTGTGAATCTTGGCAATCTCTCTTCCTTCCTTAATCATACCCTCAGCATCCTCAGTTGTAGCCTTAACCTCACCGGAGATTGGTCCATCAACGATGGATGTGATTTCCTTGATTACCTCGTTGAAATCTCTTCCTTCTTTAGCAATAAGAGATGGGTTGGTGGTAACACCACAAATGATACCCATGTCATTGGCTTTCTTAATGTCTTCTACGTTAGCTGTGTCGATAAAAAACTTCATTTAAGTACCTCTACTTTCAATTACTTATTAATTTAGATGCTCGTCACCTAAGCATCAGAATAAACCAATATATTTATATCACGGAAGGCTGTTAATGTAAACATTTTCACTATAACTTTGTTGCCCTTAAGTGCTACTTATTGTTAATAATGTTCGTTGTATTTTACCATGGATTTATGTAAAATTTATCTTGAATTAATTTTGAAATTACATAATTTATATCATTTATAAATGGAGATTAAAAATGACACAGACAATAACTATTATTCTGTCGCTCCTATGCGGCGTGGCTCTCTTTCTTTTTGGTATGAGCCTTATGGGAGACGGATTAAAGCAGGTAGCTGGAAACAGCTTAGAGCGCACCCTTTACCGTCTAACCTCAACACCTGTGAAGGGTGTATTACTTGGAGCACTGGTTACAGCAGTAATTCAGTCATCTTCAGCCACTACTGTAATGGTTGTAGGTTTCGTAAACTCCGGTATGATGAAAGTTGCCCAGGCAATCGGTGTAATCATGGGAGCCAACATAGGAACCTCCATCACAGGCTGGATTCTCTGTCTTTCCTATATTGAAGGTGGATCCGGTATTGCAACTCTTGTTTCCACCACCACTATTTCAGCTGTTATGGCTATTGTGGGTATCATCTTAAAGAACTTCACCAAGAGAAGTAAATATCACCATGTAGGCGAGATTATGTTAGGTTTTGCCATTCTTATGGTTGGTATGCAGACCATGAGTGGCGCCGTATCACCATTAAAGGAGTCAGAAACCTTCGTAAGCCTTCTTACTTCCTTTAACAATCCTGCTTTAGGAATCTTAGTTGGTGTTGTATTCACAGCAATCCTTCAGTCATCCTCAGCAGCGATCGGTATTTTACAGGCCTTATCCATGACTGGTGTTATCACCTTTGGTTCTGCCTTCCCTATAGTTCTTGGTATCGGTATCGGTGCTGCATGCCCAGTATTATTATCAGCTATCGGAACCAATAATAACGGTAAGAGAACTGCCCTTGTATATCTTATTGATGACCTTCTCGGAATGATTATCTGGGGAAGCATCTTCTATATTTTAAATGCTTTTGTACATTTCGGTTTCCTTGGAAACATAATGTCACCAGTTTTAATTGCTGCAATGAACTCTGTATACAGAATCCTTACAGTAATTGTCCTGATGCCATTCATCAAGTATATCGAGAAGCTTGTATTCACCCTTGTTAAGGATACTGCTGAGGACCTTGAGGACCAGGCAGACTTCGACCTCTTAGAGGAGCGCTTCCTTGATTACCCTGAGCTAGCACTTTCCCAGTGTCACAAGGCATTAAACGGAATGGCAACACAGGCTATGAAGAATATTATGCGATCCATGGATATACAGGCCGAGTTCTCAGAAGAGAGAATGGCCAAGATTAGCAAGAAGGAATCCCTCTTAGATAAATATGAGGACAAGCTTGGAACCTATCTTATGCAGCTTAGCAAGCACGAGATGAACTCATCCCAGTCAGCCGAGACTGCCAAGTTCCTTCACTCATTATCCGATTTTGAGAGACTTGGTGACCACGCACTTAACCTAAGCTACTGTGCAAGAGAAATAGAAGAAAAGAACATAGTCTTCTCAGGTGATGCTAAGCATGAAATGGAAACAATGAACAAAGCCATGAGAAAGATTGTAGATGACACAACCGCTGCCTTCATTCATGACGATGTTGAAATTGCCTTAAAAGTGGAACCTTTCAGAGAGTGGATTGGAACTCTGGTAAAGGCTATGAAGAAGAATCATATCGACAGACTGCAGAAGGGTGAATGCTCGATTGAGCAGGGCTTCGTATATAACGACTTAATCGCAAACTACGAAAGAATCGCAGCTCACTGCTCCAACATCGCAGCTGTTGTAATTGAAACAGATGTTAAAGATATTGAGACCCATCAGTACATCAAGGATATGCGTGCTGAGAAGTCCGGCAAGTACCGCCAGTACTTCGAAGAGTACCAGCGAGACTTTAATTTCGATAAGGTTCAGAATTAACTAACAAATCAAAGTAAAGCAAACAGCCATGAGTAATCATAAGATCCGGAGTTTCCAAGAGGCTCCGGATTTCTTTTTGCCCCATCTTATAGCAGATAATATCTTCTATGTCATTATCAGATGGTCTGACCTCTCCAGCTACAGTTGCATATACTGTAACCACCTTCTGATCAGTCACCCCAAGGGCATAGCAGTCTGCAGGCAAAATGCGGTCGATGGAGACAATATCAAGTCCTGTCTCCTCCTTAAGCTCACGTCTTGCAGCCGCCTCAATTGCCTCCCCCTCCTCGAGGCATCCAGCCGGGAACTCAAACACATAATCATTGAAGGCGTAACGGAACTCCTTACACACAAGATAGTCGCCGTCCTCGAATCTGCAGATTAATTCCACTGCAGTGATTGTCGAACCAAGATTATCCATATCATCAAGATTGTTTAGGCTTACAATCTCGTAGACGAAATCCTTATCCCCCACCTTATAATTAAGGTCGTAGGCATCAATAAATCCTGACTTTCTTCTGGTTATGGATTCTAAGCTTCTCTTAATCATTCTTTTAACCTTCCTCTGATATTTCAATAAAGGAGGAGTTAGGATCTCTCCTCTTATAAAAACGTTCTAACAGACCCACTACAAACTTCTTTGGAAATACGAATCTTTCCTTATGACTCAAGCAGAAATTCTGACAGGATATAGCATTAAGCTCATCGACCTCCGCCTTTAAAAGCTGGGCATTATAGCCATTCTTACCATCCTTGGTCTGAGAGTATGTTGCATCTCCAAGAAAGGCATATTCATCATTTACAAGCATAACCAGACAGCCCTTTGCATGAGACGAGGTTAAGGGTCTTATTTCAAGTTTGATTCCATCTGAAATCACCTTGGTTTCGGAAACTACCAGGGCCTTATCAATGTATTTTTTGGTGTAAGCCCCTGCGAGTATAATATCTTCCTCTCCAAGTTTTAGATATTTAAGGCTTCCAATATGGTCTTCATGAAAATGGGAAACAACAAATGTCTTGGGCCTTCTAATAGAATTAAGGTATTCTGCTATCTCCTCACTATTTCCCATATCAAAAATATAATCCCTGTCCTTACCATGGACAATTATAAGATCTCCCGACAGTGGATTCTCCTCCGGGAGAATATGGTCCATATATTCATTTAAAGCTGAAACTCTCATAATTTCCTCCAAAATATGCCCTAATTATACCATAGTTTCAACATAACCATAACAATTAAAAAATGCGACCTCCTAAGAGGTCGCATTCGCCTTTTTAATATAATAGTTGTTAAGCAGTAAATACTGTACCGGTGTTACCCTGAACAGCTTCTTTAGCCTTATCAAGAGATGTGATAACAGCCTTCTTACCTGGGTTAGCCTTTACGAACTTCATGCAAGCCTGAACCTTAGGAAGCATGGAGCCTGGTGCAAACTGTCCCTCATCGATATACTTCTGTGCCTCTTCAAGAGTTAAAGTATCGAGGTTCTTCTGATCTGGCTTACCAAAGTTAATAGCAACCTTCTCAACCTCTGTAAGGATCATAAGCATATCAGCCTCAACCTCTTCAGCTAAGAGCTCTGCTGCGAAATCCTTATCGATAACAGCTGCAACACCCTCTAATTCGCCGTTGTCCTTGCGAACAACTGGGATACCGCCACCACCGCAGGTAACTACGATAGTCTTGTCCCATAACTGACGAACCTCGTTGATCTCAACGATCTCGGATGGGATTGGGGATGGAACGACACGACGGAAGCCACGTCCAGCATCCTCCTTCATTGTGTAACCCTTCTCAGCTACAACCTTGTCAGCCTCTTCCTTGGTATAGAAACCACCGATTGGCTTGGTTGGGTTCTGGAATGCAGGATCATCTGGCTGAACAACCATCTGAGTAACTAAAGATACTACAGGTACGTTCTTGCCTCTCTTGTTTAATGCAAACTTAAGAGCCTGCTGAATGTGATATCCAATGTAACCCTGGCTCATAGCACCACAAACGTCGAATGGCATTACAGGTACTACGTCCTTAGCGGTCTCGCTGGAAAGAAGGATACGACCAACCTGTGGGCCGTTTCCATGTACGATAGCTACTTCGTAGCCAGCGCATGATAAATCTGCGACATGCTCACATGTCTTCTTAACAACTTCTAACTGTGCTTCTGCTGTAGGTGCACTGTCCTTGCTCTGAAGGGCATTTCCGCCTAAAGCGATAACAAGCTTCTGTGACATTTTTTATGTCCTCCTTCATATTAAAAACGGCAATTTTCAAAAGGATAAGACATAGTTTATCAGAAGTTATTGAATTTGCTGTGACCATTTCAGGCGAAAATTATTGTATATTTAGTAATTCTGCCTATTATGCCTCTAAATCAGAGGTACAGTGTGGGCACTTAACTGCTGCAATGGCGATTTTAGTCTTGCAGTATGGACACTCCTTCTCTGTTGGTGCAGCCTCCTTCTTAGGGGAGATTTTAGCTGAAAAATGATTCATTGCCTTCATAATAAAGAAAATGATAACTGCCATAATGAGGAAGTTGATCACTGAAGTAATAAACTTACCATAGTTTAAGGTAGCATCTCCGGCCAGTGTCACTGAGAGATTATCGAAGTTCATGCCTCCGAATATTCCCAGGATTGGGTTAATGATATCATCCACAAGGGAGGTTACTATGGTGGTAAATGCGCCTCCAATAATGATACCAACTGCCATATCCATCACGTTTCCGCGCTGAATAAAGGTTCTGAATTCATTCATAAATTTCTTCATAATAAATGCCTCCAATTATTTTTTTACTCCATTTTTTATTTCGGATAAACCAGGGGGCGTCTTAATGCTAAAAGAGCAATTGTTCTTATTTCCCCTCTGCTTAAAATAAAAAAGCGCACCCCTAAGGATGCGCCTGTCTACATATCACTAATCGTCTAAGAGTCCCTCTTGTCTGATGGCATTCTCCATCTCATCTGCGGAAACAAGGTTCTTTAGTGCCACAACACATTTACCTTTTTCCCTAAGATCCTCGAAGACCTTAATAAAAGGCCATGAAATAATAATCACATCATAATCCTCTGAAATAGCCTTGCCCTCTTTAATGCCACAGTGCTTAACCTCTCGCGGATTAAGACTGTATTTTTCTAAAACCTTGCAGAGATTCCTTTCCATAATAATGGATGTTGCCAGCCCATTGGCACATATAGCAAGAACTCTCATGTCGTTAATCTTTGCCATATAATTATCCCCCCCCATTCCTACTTCCATTTTAGCACTTTTGTTTTTAATGTAAAACAATTTCTTTTGCATCTATAAAAGTGACATAGCTGATTTTCTTTTGATTGCAAAAGGAATTCCTACATAGTAAAATACAGATAATAAACCAAAAAGGAGAAGGCTTATGAAATCATTTCAGTACACAGTAACCGATCCAGTTGGTATCCACGCTCGTCCAGCTGGAGACTTAGTAAAGGCTGTAAGCCAGTTCGCATCAACAGTTACAATTGACAAGGAAGGCAAAACTGCTGACGCAAAGCGTCTCATGGCAGTTATGGCTCTCGGTGTTAAGCAGGGTATGACAATTACCGTTACTGTAGAGGGCGACGACGAAGATGCTGCTGCTTCTTCCATCGAACAGTTCTTTAAGGACAACCTTTAACAAGAAAAGCCTTACGGAATCATCCGTAAGGCTATTTTTATGCTCTGTAGTTGTGGGAACCGTCCGTGTTTACTGCCCTGTAGTGCTGTAATGCGTATCTTACCCACTGATTAAACTCCATCTTGGCCCACTTGCTTGCAGGCTCTTCAGGCTTGAGCATATCGAAGGCATGGTACCAGTTATTATATATCTTAATCTCCGCAGACACCTCTGCCTCCTTTAGGTTCTCAATATACTTCACTGTTTCAGCGTAGAAGGCTTCCTCAGCTCCTACGAAGGTATAGGTTGGTGGCAGGCCCGTAAAATCTTTTGCTCTGGCTGCAGCTGCATAAGGGCTTATTACCTCTCTTCCGTACAGCTTGCCAAGATATAGCTTCCAGCCAAGATGGTTTCTGTTTGTATTCCAAACCTTTCCGTGATTATCTCTTGACGACTCTGTATCCCTGTCATCAATCATTGGATACAGCGGCATTTGAAAGGCAATATTTACCTGCCTTTTGTCCCTGGCATACAGGGAAAGCGCTGCACACAAACCACCTCCGGCGCTCTCTCCACCCACACAAATCTGATTAAGGTCACCATTTAATTCCTTATTATGATTCCTCATCCATAGAAGGCTGTCATAGCACTCATGAAGCTGGGTCGGATATTTTGCAAAGGGTGCCAGGGTATAGGCAGGTGAAACCACCACCATTCCATGCTCCTTAATTAAATCCGCCGCCCTTGACCTAAATATCATTTCAGGCATACCTAAAAAGTATCCCCCTCCATGAATCCATAGGCACATTGGTCTTTTGCCTGAATTGGCAGGCTCAGTCTTAGGTCTGGCAATCAATATTTTAATAATGTGATCTCCTGTGCGAAGTTTTCTTACCTCGTACAGAATTCCGTCCTTTTCTCTCATTAGTTCTCCAATAGTTTTCTGACAAGCGGAAGGCTCTTCTCCCCCTCTTTTCGTCCCAGCATATAGGTGTAGTCGAACATGGCAATATCTCGCTCGACTCCTTTAATTAGCAGGTCTTCTGGCGGACGAATTACCACTATATCCGGGTCGTTCTCCCTTTTTTCGATATAATCCATGGTTTCATTATATCTTTTAGAATGGCTTTTCATTGCCTCAATATAATCAGGGTATCTTCTATATCTAAGCTTAAATCCCGTAATCAGCTTAGTCTCCTTGCCCCTCCTAAATCCATATGGCTTGGTGGTAATCACTACTATTCTGTCGTAGCCCTCATCCTCCATATGCTTAAGAGGTATGGAATCCGATGTGCCTCCATCTAGGAGCTTATGTCCATCTATCTCGACTATTCTGCTTAAAATAGGCATGGATGCAGATGCTCTTATCCAATCCATATCTCTATCATCCCCGTAAGGGCACTCATGATAGACTGGCATTCCTGTCTCCACGTCTGTCGCCACCACGAAGAATCTCATAGGGTTCTCTCTGTAGGCCTTATCATCCCAGAGGTCTAACTCCCAAGGAAGCTCTCTGTAACAGAAGTCCACTCCGTAGAGGTCTCCTGTAGTAAGGTAATTCCTGACAGAAGCATAGCGCTTGTCCTGGCAAAATCTCTTGTTGTAGCGTATAGCTCTGCCATTTTGCCCTGATTTAATGTTGATACCGAAGGTGGCTCCCGCTGATACTCCAATGGCCGCATCAAATGTGATTCCATTGTCCATAAAGACATCTAAAACACCTGCGGTGAACATACCCTTCATGGCACCGCCTTCCATAACTAAAGCTGTTTTCATTTTTTTCATCTCCCAAAAAACAATTATAGCATTTTAAGGGCTTTTGTGGGGTATTATCTCTTGAACTTTTATGGCAAAGTGCTAAAATAATGACGGTCCTTAAGGGGGGACCTATTATGACAACATTATTATCAATATCTATAGCCATGTTTTTAGGCTTAATGCTCACAAGAAGCAGGATTGTCAGGAAATTCAACCTGCCTGACGTAACAGCATACCTTATCGCCGGTGTACTCATTGGCCCATGTGTTATCGGAGCCCTTGGCATACCAGGCATTGGTTTTACATCCTACGAGGAGTTCGACCATATCGGTGTTATCTCCGACGTGGCTTTAGGCTTTATCGCTTTCTCAATAGGAAACGAATTCAGACTTTCCCAGCTTAGGGAGACCGGAAAGCAGGCAACCGTCATCGGTATTTTACAGGCCTTAGCAGCCACAATATTAACAGATGTGGGACTTATCGTCTTCCACTTCCTAAGACCTGATGTTTTATCAATCCCTGCAGCTATAACCTTAGGTGCCATAGCCGCAGCCACAGCTCCAGCTGCCACCCTGATGGTTGTTCGTCAGTATAAGGCAAAAGGTCCTGTTGTAGACATTCTCCTTCCAATCGTTGCCTTAGACGATGCAGTTGGTTTAGTGCTCTTCGCAGTATCCTTCGGTGTTGCCAAGGCCATGAGCTTCGGCGAGATGGATGTGATTGGAATCGTGGTAAATCCACTTATTGAAATCACTGTATCTCTTATATTAGGTGCTCTTGCTGGTGCGGTATTAACCAAGATAGAGGAAATGTTCCACTCCAACACCAACCGTTTAATCATGACCATAAGCTTCGTCTTCCTTACTGTTGCAATCTCCATGATTGAACTTGAGCTAGGCCCTGTAACCATAGGCTTCTCATCATTATTAGTATGTATGATGTTAGGTGCAGTATTCTGTAACCTCTGTCCATTATCCGCTGATATTATGAGCGTGGCAGACGGCTGGACCGGTCCAATACTTGAGCTCTTCTTCGTTATATCCGGAGCCCAGCTTGAGCTTACAGTATTTGCCAAGGTTGCCGCAGTTATCGTAGGTATTGTTTACACACTCTTCCGTGCAGTTGGCAAGTACTACGGAACTTACTTTTCAGCAAAGCTTGTTAAGTGTAACGAGAATATAACCAAATACCTTGGAATTACACTTTTGCCTCAGGCAGGTGTAGCCCTTGGAATGTGCGTTACAGCATCATCCCTGCCCGCTGATGGTGACTTTATCAGAAATATTGTTCTCTTTGCAGTCTTAATTAACCAGTTAGTGGGACCATCCTTAACAAAGTGGGCTCTCACAAAGGCTGGAGATATCAAGCCGCAAACCGCAGAGACTTTAGAGCGCCGCCAGAGGAAGTTAGAGGAATCCGGCAAAGCAAAATAGTTTGTTAAATATAGTGACCCCCAGAGATTATTTCCAGCTCTGGGGGTCTTTATGTTTTTCTATTAAGAAAAACCCATCCAAAAGGACGGGCTTTAATACTATTTCTCACATACAGTGTAAATATGCTTTACAAGGTCTAAAACCTTGGAGGAATATCCCCACTCATTATCGTACCAGGCAAGGAGCTTTACAAAGTGATCATTTAACATTATTCCGGAAGTCTCATCAAAGATGCAGGTTTCTGTCATGCCCTTAAGGTCGGAGGAAACTACCTCGTCTCCAACATAGGCCATAATTCCCTTCATCTCATTATGAGTTGCCTTCTTGATAGTCTTACAGATTGTCTCATAATCTGTAGGAGTCTTTAACTTTACTGTAAGGTCCACAATAGAAACATCATTACATGGAACCCTGAAGCTCATGCCTGTGAGCTTGCCCTTCATCTCTGGAATTACCAGACCGCAGGCCTTGGCAGCACCTGTTGTTGAAGGAATGATGTTGTTAAATACAGATCTTCCTGTTCTCCAGTCACGACCAGCTCTTGCGTCAACCGCCTTCTGCTTGGCTGTAGCTGCATGGATGGTGGACATAAGTCCCTCCTCGATACCAAAGGCATCGTTTACTACCTTAACAAGAGGTGCAAGGCAGTTGGTGGTACAGGATGCGTTGGAAACCACATCCATATCAGGGGTGTATTCAGTGTGGTTTACACCCATTACAAAGGTTGGCATTACGTGATCCTTACTTGGAGCAGTAATAACTACCTTCTTAGCTCCACTCTTAAGATGAGCGGATGCCTGCTCAACAGTGTTGAAGGCGCCTGTAGACTCAATGATGTATTCAGCCCCTACGCTCTTCCAGTCAATGTTAGCAATGTCAGACTCACTAAATACGTGAATCTTCTTTCCGTTTACGATGATACAGTCCTCTCCGGCCTCAACGGTGCCGTTAAATCTGCCATGAACAGAATCATAGCGAATCATGTAAACCATGTGCGGAATATCCGCATTGCGCAAGTTAATACCACAGAGATTAAACTCATCCTCTCTCTCCATGATAAGTCGGAAGATGACTCCTCCGATACGGCCAAAACCGTTGATACCTACGTTAATCATTTTTTTCCTCAAAATATGTATTTGGCCCCTACTTCCTAGTATAATCCTTTCAGGCACCGTCCTTGATAGTAACATAGGCATTACTCAAAAACAACCAAATTTAGGCAAATATATTGCTTTATTTTAGGCACAATCCTGGTTAATAAAATAACTAATTTAAACCAATTGCCCGTTATATTTTTGCCGGCAAAAAAGGCAACATAAAACACATTAATGGCATCTATAGGTTGCCTTGCTAGCTTGGCTTGGAAAAGAGCAGGCAACATAGATGGGGGAGATGAGAATATATGTTGCCTTTAATGAGGTCAAGAATAGAAAACAATTTGATTATTAATTAAAAAGGCAACAAAAAGCATATTAATGGCATCTTCAGGTTGCCTTGCAAGCTGAGCCTAGGAAAAAGCAGGCAACATAAATTAGGGCAATGACGATAAATGTTGCCTTTTTAAAAATAGTAGAAAAACAGGGCAACATTTTATTAAAAACCAAGAAAAATGTTGCTTTTCATTACTCAGGTAATTCAAAACAGAACGTAATTTTTCTTTCCACTTTCCAAAGGAGGATTCCAAATAATTAATTCCAATCTAATTCCCACTATGTTATATTATAAATATGAACAATGTCAGATTAATTGTAATGCATGTAAATTCAATTTTAGACGAGGAAGAGAAGTGGTTAAACAAGGTATGCCCTCACTATCAGGAGCGCTACCGTCAGGTGGGTCCACGTACCATGAAGCTTCAGGAGCTCCTTACGGGAGCTATGCTCTATCAGTATCTGGATGTTAAGGAGGATAACCAGATCATCTTTGGCGCTCACGGCAAGCCTGATTTAAGAGATGGTCACAAGCACTTCAACATTTCCCACACCGAGGATTTCGTGGTTCTTGCCATTGCAGATGCACCCGTTGGCGTGGATATTGAGCTTCCTGGACGCTTTAACAGCGCTGTGGCCAAAAGAGTATTCCTAAAGGACCAGTATGAAGAAATCGAGAAGGCTAACAACTACGACAAGGTCACCCTCTTCGCCAAATACTGGACAGGCTATGAAGCTGTAATCAAGTACACAGGTGACGGCCTGATTTCAGAGCTTGATGAGGAGCAATACCGAATGCTCTATAACCGCTGCCAGTATATAGAATTCCAGGATTATACAGTATGCTGCCTAAGCGAGGGAGACTTCTCCCTGACACTCACATTAGGACAGTTAAATTAGTTTATTAACCGGGCTTTTTGCCCGGTTTTTTTATGGTTTTTCCCAATTGTTATGAGTTTTTTCTTCTGCTAAAATAAGGAAAACTTTTAATATACACAGAAAGGATGCTTATGCGAGGAATAGAAACCAACAAAAGTTCCATTAGACACATGGTATTTACAGAGGTTGCAAGATTCGCCTACGAGAATGGAAGCAAGGAAGACTTTGCCAAGATTCCATACAGAATTTTGCCCGGGGAGGAAAGCAAATACCGTTCCAACATCTTCCTTGAGCGTGCAGTGCTTGGCGAACGCCTAAGAACCGCCATGGGAATGCCTGTAAGACCTGCGGGGGATTCAGCTCCACTATTTGATGGTATTGATGAAGCGGATGTGGATGAACACTACTACACTCCACCACTGGTTAATGTTATTCCTTTTGCCTGCAACGCCTGCCCTGAGAAAACTGTCATGGTTACCAATGGCTGCCAGGGCTGTTTAGAGCATCCGTGTATGGAGGTATGCCCTAAAAACGCAATATCCATGGTAAATGGCAAATCCCATATAGATTCTGAAGCCTGCATTAAGTGCGGCAAATGTATGGAGGCCTGCCCCTACAATGCAATTATTAAGCAGGAACGTCCATGTACCAAGGCCTGCGGTGCAGATGCCATAAAGAACGACGACTTAGGCCGCGCAAGCATAGACCAGGCAAAATGTGTAGCCTGTGGTCAGTGCCTCGTCTCCTGTCCTTTCGGAGCCATCGTAGATAAGAGTCAGATTTACCAGTGCATCAAGGCTATCAATCAGGGAGAGAAGGTATATGCCGCTGTTGCTCCTGCCTTTGTTGGCCAGTTTGGCGAGGATACTGATAACCAGAAGATTCGCGCCTTATTTAAGAGACTTGGCTTCAGAGATGCCAGAGAGGTTTCCATAGGTGCAGACATGTGTACCGTAGCTGAGGCCAGAGACTTCCTTGACGAGGTTCCAGAAAAGCTTGACTTCATGGCCACCTCCTGCTGTCCTGCATGGGCTGCCTACGCCAAGAAGAACTTCCCTAGTATTTCCGATAACATTTCCATGGCTCTAACCCCAATGGTACTGACTGCCAGAATGATAAAGAAGCGCCATGATAATGTTAAGATAGCCTTTATTGGTCCATGTGCTGCCAAGAAGTTAGAAGCCATGAGAAAGAGCATCCGCTCTGATGTGGACTTCGTCTTAACCTTTGAGGAGGTTTACGGAATGATGGAGGCAAAAGGTGTATCCTTCGACGATATCACCGAGGATGAATATCTTCCATTCAACTCGGGCTCTGGAGATGGACTTGGATTTGCAGCTTCCGGTGGCGTAGCCAATGCTGTTGTAAACAGAATCCACCAGCTCAATCCTGATATGGAGGTTAAAACAGCCAAGGCTGAGGGACTATCCGACTGTAAAAAGCTCCTTATGATGGCTCAGGCTGGAAAATATAATGGCTACCTGATTGAAGGCATGGCCTGCCCTGGCGGCTGTGTAGGCGGTGCCGGAACCATTAAGGCTCCACAGTCCACTGCCAAGATGCTGGCTGCTGAGGTGGCTAATAAGCAGAATCAGACCCCTATTGACTCAAAATATATGTCCATGCTTGAGAATCTTGAGGAGCGCGAGGCTCTTATGAACAGTGACTTCTCAACTAACCAGGATGAATGGGAGAAAGAAGCCTTCCGAGACAAATAAAACAAAAGCTAATATAAAGATATACAAAAAATACCCCTTTTACTCTAGTGTAAAAGGGGTATTGCTATTTTTAAACATTTAAGAGTATTAGGGCCATAACCACGATAGCCATTGCCAGGATTTCCTTCTTTTTAAGTCTCTCCCTAAAAAAGAGGATTCCAATCAGGCTTATGGTCAATATAGTTCCCACAGAATATACGGGATATACAATAATGGCCTTTAAGCTTGATAAAGAAAGCAGCAAAAATCTTGAGCAGAAGTAATTTGGTATTCCAAGAAGGAGTCCAAATACTATATCCGCTTTGCTAATTCTCTCCTTTCTATAAATGGCCAGAATTATAGAACATATAAAGGCGGCAAAAAAGGTAACCAGAAGGTAGTGGTCCTTTAGAGCCGGTGAGCCAAGCTCGTCATAGAAATTGGCCATGGCATCGGTAAAGCCGCTTGATAATAGCATAATGATCAACCAAATGCCCGCCTTTAAACCTCTTCCAGATGCTTTGCCATCCTCCTTCTCATAATTCATTATTATGATTGCAAGAAGGGTAAGGACCATTCCGCATACTTGAAGAAGACCTGGGGTTTCCCTAAAGAAAAGCATGGCTATTATAGTAGGTATCACCACTCCTAACTTCATAAAGGTTGAGGCGAGTATCATTCCGTTTACCCTGTAGTTATGCTGAAGTATCATAAAGCTGGCGAGGTACAAAAATCCGGATATAATGCCAAGGATGAGGGCTGTGGAAAGCCCCTCCTTAACTATACTTGTGCTTGCCCCTAGGGAGCCTGCAGTAAATATTAGGGCCAATACAATACATGTAAGATAATTAAACAGAAAAAGCCCCATCTTGCTGTTAACTCTTCCCTCAGACAGTCTCATAACAATAGAGATGGCTGCCGATGACAAAATGGCAAGGATTAAGAAAATCATTTATTTATTCTCCCTGAAATAATGGTGTGGACAGGTATCTGTCGCCGGAATCCGGAAGGAGAACCACTATGGTTTTGCCCTGGTTTTCTGGTCTTTTAGCCACTTCGCATGCAGCCTTCAAGGCAGCTCCCGAGGAAATACCAACTAAGACGCCGCAGGTTCTGGCAAAATCTCTGCCATATTCAAAGGCATCCTCATTGCTAACTCTCACCACTTCATCATAAATGGATGTGTCTAAGACCTCTGGCACAAAGCCAGCTCCTATTCCCTGAATCCTGTGAGGCCCTGGTTTTCCGCCGGATAAAACCGGACTGTCCAGAGGCTCAACTGCTATAATTTTAATATTTTTGTTCTTTTCCTTCAAGTACTGGCCAACGCCTGTTATGGTTCCGCCTGTTCCCACACTGGCAACGAAGATATCTACCTTTCCATCTGTCTCTTCGTATATTTCCGGACCAGTTTTTGAATAGTGGGCAAAAGCATTAGCTTTATTGGTGAACTGGGACAGAATTATTGCACCGTCAGTTTCCTTTTCAATCTTTTCTGCCATCTCGATGGCCCCCTTCATTCCCTTACTTCCATCGGTAAGTACCAGCTCAGCCCCGTAGGCCTTTAGCAGGTTTCTTCTTTCCACACTCATGGTTTCAGGCAGGGTGAGAATGGCTCTGTATCCCTTGGCAACAGCCACCATGGCAATACCAATTCCTGTGTTGCCGGAGGTTGGCTCAATAATTGTTGCACCTTTCTTTAAGATACCCCTTTTCTCTGCGTCCTCTATCATAGATAGTGCAGCCCTGTCCTTCACAGAGCCCGCTGGATTTAGGTACTCAAGTTTTGCAAGTATTTCCACCTTGTCTATCCCCTTAGCCTCTGAAAAATTCTTAATTCTTAGCAGGGGTGTATTTCCAATAAGTTCTAATACACTATTTTTAATCATAAATCTATGCCTCTCTTTTTAATAGATTTTTAAATCTTAAACCTATTTACCTACTATGTCAATGGGTTAATCTGACTGATTTTTTTCTTTGAATTATATGGTTTCATCTTGGTCTTATCTGCTATACTTACAGTAACAATATGAAAGGAATTATCCGCATGATTCTGATAAAAAAGGGACACCTGATAGACCCATATTCCGGTCTTTTTGGTCTATATGATATTGAAATAAAGGATGACAAAATAGTTAGTATCCGTGAGACTGACCATGACTTTGCCGAAGATAATTACGAGGAGGTAATTGACGCTAGTGGCCTCTACGTGGCACCAGGCTTTGTGGACGTTCATGTTCACTTCCGCGATCCAGGTCTCACCTACAAGGAGGATATTGAGACAGGTGCTAAAGCCGCTGCTGCTGGTGGCTACACCTCTGTTGTATGCATGGGCAACACCCTCCCACCAGTTGACAATGTGGAAACTCTGTCTGACCTGGTTAAAAGAGAGAAGGAGCTTCCAATTCATGTATACCAGGCAGCCAATGTAACTAAGGCTATGAAGGGCATGGAGCTCACAGACATGGAAGATCTTTTACAGGCCGGCGCAGTTGGCTTTACCGATGATGGAATACCAATCCCTGATGAAAAAATCTTAAAGGAAGCTCTCCTAAAGTGTAAGGAGCTTGATGTTCCAATCTCCCTCCACGAGGAAGATCCTTCATTACTTGATTCCCAGGGAGTTAACAAGGGCAAGGTTTCAGAGGCCTTAGGCTTAGGTGGTGCCCCTGACGAAGCAGAATACGTCCTTGTAGCAAGAGACGTAATGCTTAATAGAAATATTGGAGCCAAGCTTGATATTCAGCATATTTCCTCAGGGGTTACAGTAGATATTCTCCGTATGGCCAAGGCTATTGGAATAAAGGTCTACGGCGAGGTTACACCTCAGCATTTATCTGCCACAGAGGACCTGGTTATGGAGAAAGGTTCCCTTGCAAGGGTTAATCCACCTCTAAGATGCGAGAAAGACAGAATGGCTTTAATTAATGGGCTCGCAGATGGAACCCTTGATATAATAGCCACCGACCACGCACCACACTCTTCCGAAGAGAAGGCAAAAGAAATATCCAAGGCCCCATCTGGAATGATTGGTCTTGAGACAGCTCTTGGCCTTGTAATAAAGAGCGTGGTAACCCCTGGACATGCAGACTTAATGACAGTTATTAAGGCCCTAACCCTTAATCCCGCATCCCTTTATAACTTAGATGCCGGAAGAATCTATGAAGGTGGTCCTGCAGACCTTGTTATATTTGACAAGGATGAAGTCTGGACTGTAACCGACTCCTTCCACTCCAAGTCATCAAACTCTCCATTTATTGGATGGGAACTTCAGGGAAGGGTTAAGAAAACTATCTGTAAAGGCAAAATTGTTTATTCATAATAAGTATTAATTTTTCTTAAAAACATGCAAATAAAAAGGATGGCTTCATTTGAAACCATCCTTTCTTTATGACTATGTACTGTCTAATATTATGTTCTATTACTAATTCTTCTTACCAGACTTTACTGTAATAACCAATCCAATGAGAGAGAGGAATGCTACCAATCCAAATGCTACTGGTAATGCATCTCCTGTTAATGGATTTTCTGATAAAGGAGCATCTGAATCTTCAATTACAGTTGTATCTGCTTCAACATCATCGTCCTCATCATCCGCTTCATCATAAACATCATCTGGCATTTCGTCTAATGGTGTATCTTCATCTTCAATAGTCTCTGTTGGTATATTGTCTGAAGGAGATGGAACTGGTACATATACACCACCACCTGCTGCTGGAACTACAACCTTTTCAAAAATTGCAACAAGCTTAACTGCATCTGTTGTATTCTTTCCTTCTTCATCAACCTTGGCATGAATACCATTGCTTACATCAATTGCCTGATATTCTTCATCACCGTATCCCTTAAATGTATATCCCTCCATTTCTGGAAGCATTGCATCTAATTCAACGGCTGATAAGACATCTGTTACATAGATATTTTTAGTTACAGTAGATACCACTGCGTTGTTAGCAACAATGTCCATAGAGATTTCGAACATTCCGATTTCTCTTGTTTCTGTTACGCCGCATCCTCTTAAACAAGTTCTTTCTTCATGTTTCTTGCCATCATTAGTTTCAACAAGAGTCCATGTTTCAGAATACTTATGACCCATAGCATTTATTGTCACTGGCTCTTTAAGTGTTTTCTTACATATATCACAATAAGACCAGTCTTCACATCCATCATCTAGGCAAGTTGGCATCACAGCATCCACACTGACAACAGCATGTCCCTTTGCAGAAATTACTTCCTGTGCCTTAATAATTGTATTACATACAGAACAATGAGACCCCTCTGTTAGTCCTGTGCTTTCACATGTTGCTTCTTTAGCTTCGTCAACCACTACAGTGTGATCTGTTGTTGGAGTTTCCTCTTGTTCTTTAATTACTTCACCACATACTGAACAATGAGATCCCTCTGTTAGACCTGTGCTAGTACAGGTTGCTGGTACGGCAGGATCTGTAACAACAGTGTGCTCTATTTTATCAATACTATCGCCTTCCTTAAGCACTACATGGCATACGGAGCACCAAGTATCAGCTTCGTGACCTTCATATTTACAGGTTGGCTCTACTCTGTTGTCTAATGACTCCTCTGTATGGCCTGTAGCTTCAATTGCTTTATCATAATTATCGCCACATGCACATACGAAATGCTTGTTTCCTGCACCTGTGCAGGTTGGATTTGTTATGGTTTCGGTATAGCTATGAGCTAATTTTTCAATACTTACTGTTTTTGTCTCTTCGCAACCAGTACGCTCACATTTAAGTGTTTTTTCGCCTTCTTCTGTACAAGTTGGCTGTTTAGAAACTGTTCCTTCATTCCAAGAATGGTCTAAAGCGTTTACAAAATTATCATTTGTTGTATCGCCACAACCCTTACATGTTTTAATAGAATATCCCTGCGCAGTACATGTTGGTGCTACAGTAGATGTTATTTCATAATCATGATCTAACTTATCTGTAGGTTCGGTTTCTACTCTCTGGCAGGTATCGCACTTACGCTCTTTTTCTCCGTTTTCATTACACTTTGCAGCCTTGGTAACTATCCAATCACCAAAAGTACATTCTGTATGTTCTTTGGTGTTGATATGGATTACTCTTTTACCATAATCACTGTCATATGTGTTGGTAAAATGCATAACAGCTTTGTAACTATTCATCTCATCTTTGGTATTATTTGAACCATCAATTTCTACACTTTCTATGGTGTAACCATCTAATGCTTCAACTGTGACAATCAGTTTTCCATAATTCAAGCCTAAATATAAGTTTCCTTCATATGGAAGAACATCATCGCTTCCTTCAAAACTATATGTTACTCTTGCTGTTCCATCTGAAACAACTTCAAAAGATGCATAGTATTTTATATAACAGCCGTCATTATGTGTGTGCTCTGTCTTAACGCATGTTGTTGAATAACAGGAATTCTCAGTACCTGGTTCATTGTGAGTATGTGGTTCTTTTGTGCAAATCAGATCCTTACATTCTTCATTATGTTTTTTATGATCAGTTTTACCACAACTATAATAGTAGCCACAGTTTTTATTATGATCATTATTTTTTGTGTGTCCGCAAGTGTACACTTTTTTGCAACCGTTATTATGTTTATGAAGTTCCAAACCACATGCAATGCCATAGCACGAACCCTTTTTATCAGTATGTGTATGGGCTTCCTTTCCACATGTTAATGTAAAGCAATTTCCTTCTTTTGAATGAATATGCTCTTCAGCATATTTACAGGTAAGCTTTTTCTGCTCTGTTGCATTAGTTCCCTGCCCGGAATTTGGGGCAGTGTTTGCATTAACTCTTGTTACATAAGTTCCCGCTGAACTTACCACTAATACTATTGCCAATATTAGTGAAATAAAGTTTTTTCCTATCAACTTCTTCATATTTTGTCTCCTTAAAAATATGTGTTATTTTTGTGATGTAACCATATTAACGTGTTATGGTTACAAAAAAGGTTACATAGCCCATTCCAACTTTCAAAAGTTACATACATTAACATTTTTTGAATTATCTGCTTTTATTATTACTATTTTTCATCTATATACCAAAAAGAGCCGCTGAAACAAAATCAGCGGCTCAATAACATCTAATACTTATTATTTAATCTTCCTTTACATAAGGAATTACTCTCTTGGCAAGTTCTGAAATAGGAGCTGTCTGGATCCATACCTTTCCTGGTCCAGTCACTGTGGAAATTAGGGCACCCTTCCCTCCAAAGAGCATGGACTTAAAGCCTCTCTCGTTCTTTACTTCAAAATGAACTGTATCCTCCCAGGCTGCAAGGTTTCCTGTTACGATTCTGAATGACTCTCCCTCGCTTAATTCATACTCCTTGACGGAGCCTAACAT
>JAZQNS010000046.1:0-21758 GCA_045627425.1 Lachnospiraceae bacterium
TTAACGGCAAAATGAATGGCGGAAGCTTCCAGCAGAATGCCAAGGCAATGTAATTCGGGTTTTGTTTTATAACATAAAAAGAGGAGTAGTTTTGATATGACCCTGTCCACTTGACTAGTGGGCAAGATGAATATCAAAGCTACTCCTCTTCTTTTTTATGTATTCTCTATATAGTATTCTTCAAGTCTCGGTCTTGCGCCTACGAAGTATTGGTTTAACCTTTCATCGAACTGGCTTCCCATGCCTTCCTCATATCCTCCGGCATTGTAACCTCGAAGTCCATACTCTCTCCTGTCATAGGATGTTTAAAGGAAATTCTTCCCGCATGAAGTGCCTGTCTATTCATATGGCTATCCTCGGGATTATAGAGGAAATCTCCGATCAATGGATGCCCGATAGCCTTCATGTGAACCCTTATCTGATGGGTTCTTCCCGTTTCAAGCTGGCAGGAAACCAGGGCAAACCCCGGCTTTCTATCTTCCACATGGTAGTGAGTTACGGCCCGGTCTCCCTTCTCCATATCCACGCAGCGCTCTATTCCTGAGCCTTCCTTTCGACCAAGGGGAAGGTCGATGGTTCCCTCCGCAGGCATTTTGCCTTCCCGGTCCTCGACTATTGCATAGTAAATCCTGCTTACCTCTCTATTCTTCACCATGGTGTAGAGAATGCCGGCTGCCACATAATGCTTGGCAATAATTGTAAGACCTGTGGTATGGCGGTCTAGCCTGTTAAGACAGCGGAAGACGAAGGTCTCCCCCCTCTCGGCAAAATAGTAAGCCAGAGCATTTCCAAGAGAATTAGTATAATTGTTTTTGCTTGGATGTGTGGGCATATCGTCAGGCTTATTCACCACCATTATGTCCTGATCCTCGTATACTATTTCAAAGGGCAGCTTTACTTTCGGCACATTCTCTGAGTCTTCTGTCTCCATAATGTCTACCCGTAAGATCTGTCCTTTACTGGGCCTTTCATTCATGTGACAGACCTTGCCATCTATACTGATAGCGCCTTCGGTATGTCTTAGAATGGTAAGACTCTTCTCGGAATAGCCCTTGTTGTGAAGGAATTCAGAGATTTTTTTGCCATCATATTTATCTGTTATCTCATAGTCTATGCTACGCTTAATAGCCATATTTTACTTCTTCACCTATCTCGAGATTTTGTAGTAAATCAGATCCCTTTCCTTGCCGAGATACTCGAACTCCTTCTCGTTAGTATGGCTGTAGGTCATTCCGCACTTCTCCATGACATGCATTGATGAAGTGTTCTCTGGGAAGAAGGATGCGTACACTGTCTTAAATCCTCTATCCTCAAAATAGTAGGGAAGCATGGCCCTTACCACCTCTGTGGCATAGCCTTTTCCCCAGTGCTGGCTTCCTAATCCATAGCCGATCTCCAGAGTTCCCTGCTCAGTATCCACATCACATTCCACGAAGATTCCAATTAATACTTCGCTTTCCTTTTCCCTTATTGCATATAGATCCTCTCGTCCCAAATAGACACTGAAATCAAAATCATTAAAATCCTCCTGGTAACGGCACACGAAGGTCTTAAGTACCTCTTTATCATGTGAAATATTTACAAAGTAATTCTCCTTATCCTCTTTTCCAACTCTGTCAATTATTAATCTTTCTGTTTCAATTCTCATTTAATCCACCTTATGTGTGTTATATACTACAATTTCATATTAATGAGTTTGAACCACTAACCCAGTCCCCGAGTATCAATAGTCGTCTTCGTCCTCATCATCACCGAGAACTCCACTCATCATTATTTCATTCCACTTAGCATTAGTGGCTTCCATTTCCTTCTTCTGCATAATGCGATTTCTGTCACTAAGGATCGCCAGCATTTCATCCACCACCTCTTCCTCTGGAAGGGCAGGGTAATATGACAGATAGCCAAGCATCCTCTGGGCTGTCCAGTCAGTGTTAAGGTTACGGCTTATAAGCTCTGCAAACCTGGTCTCATAACCCCTGTCTACCAGCTCCTCATATAGCTCCATGCTTTTCTCGCTTCTCTCTTTCATGCTCTCTCCTTTTCACTAACTATATACTAACACTTCCATTACAAAGATTGAATAAGCAAAAAGACCACAGTTATCCCTCGTATTTCAGATAACAAATCATTGCCAGTCCATGATATCTGGCAAAACGCATATAGCTTTTAAAGCCGTTTCTTCTGTTGTTTACAGCGTAAGCAATTGTTGGAATAATCGTGCTACTCATTGATCCCCCTAACACGAAACAGATAAAAGAACACATAAGAATTTATGTATGGAAATTCTACCACCTGGAAATAACCAATTCAATTAAGAAAGTATAAAATCATCCCTAAAACGATTAAACCCACCCCTAAGGGTGGGCAATTAGCCTGGTTTTTTAGATTAACATCTAACAACATGAACATTTCCAAGTTCTGTCATTTTACTTCTTATGTTGTCTAGAGCATCATCATTATTCTTAATGATTTCAGAGATTTTTTCATCACCTAATTCCAGATAAGACTTCTCAAGACTCTTATATAACCCATCAAGAAATTCCGCAAGGGATGGATTTGCAATCCTGTCGAACCTTCTGTGGTCTGTTTTGCCGAAATCAACTAAGGATTTCAGCACGTCATATACCTTGAAGCGAACTAAGGCATCAATATCCTTGTTATCGGCCACCATAAAGACCAGGTTTGATGTCACAATAATTTCATAGCCGTCGTCAAGGAGATCAATGGACATATCCAGGAATTCAGTCTCGTCCGCCTTAAAGGCAAAAGTAGCCTCCTTAAGGCCCATTTCAGAACAGTACTTGTTCACTGTCTCCATTAGCTTGCCAGTACAGATTTCCCTTCTCTTTATGATCTCAGCCCTTGTCTTTAAAAAGCCCTTGTCGAAGGCCTGAATGAACTTAACCGCCTTGTTCACATCTACATCGCCACCAGTCTCGAACTCAATATTTCCAGTCCTTGATACGGCAAAATGTCCCCCGGACTTCTCCGCCTTCTTTATAGTCATTGTGGCATCAATTGGTTCCACGCTCTGCTTAAAAGCCCTGTCATTTGTAACTGTAAATCTTTCCTTCATGGGATACTCCTTTTATAAACTGTATCCATAATAACACTTTTCTCAGGCTTTATGCAGGGATTTCTTTACTTCCCGCCTTTATCTTGCATATTCCCTGTGTCATTGTCCCCATAGGGCAAAATGTACACCAGGTTCTCGGTTTATAAAACACCATAACAATGAGCCCAATCAGCGTTGAGGTTAGCATCAGGCTATAGAAGCCGAAACTGAATTTTGCCACCCAGTCAGCTACAAGGCCAGGCCTATAGGCGAAGGCCCATGGCACCTTGAAGGTCCAGAATAGTTTGATGGCCATTCTCAAGCTGTCAGCTCCGCTAAAGACAAGATAGGTTTGAAAGAGCATATTTCCAAACATGGTAAGAAAGAATATCAAGAAGCCATATCTAAACCATTTAGAAGCCATCCACCTCGGTGCTGGCTTATTTCTACTGCACTTTAAACTTCCGCCAAGCATTGCAAAGAACTGACCTCTGCCGCAGTAATTATTACAGAAGCCCTTGTTTCCCTTTACTATGGCAAAAATTAATGGCACAATAAAATCAATTAACCCAAGCCAGGCGAATACGATATTAAAGAAACCTAGGGCAAAATAGATAATCGCCCATATCCACAGATAATCAAACCATCTATTCTTCTTATTCATATTTTGCCTCCCTATCCTTTACAACAATACTTCCGCTGGGACACACTTTCGCGCACCTTCCGCAGCCCACGCACAGATTCTCATCCACAACTGCAAATGAACCCTTGTACACAGTCACCGCCTCTCTGGGACACTCCTTTATACATGCACCACAGGCGACGCATCTGTCATAATCATTCTTTGCTACAAATTTAGACTTAGGTCTTACAATATTATTCATATTCTCTGTCAAAATTATCTCTCCTCCTCTGATTGTTAAAGCGACATGGGCCATTCTAGCAAAAGACACATAAGGAGATATGTAACCAGGTCACTAAAAAGTCATAATTTTAAACAAGCAAAAACCCCGGGCCTTAGCCCGGGGTCTGGTTCAGTCTCAATGTTTTTTACTCTACAACCTCAACCATCTCGATGTGGAAGTTTAATTCCTTGCCTGCCATCTCGTGGTTAGCGTCGAAGGTGATGCTTGTCTCATCCTTCTCGATAACTGTAGCTGGGAATGGCTGTCCGTATATGTTCTGAAGATATACGGTTACGCCTACCTCTAAGTCTTCTGCTCCTGGAAGCTCAGCAAGTTCAATCTTAAGGATTGCATTAGGATCCTTCTCGCCATATGCCTCAGAAGGCATCAGGTGGATATCTACCTCCTGACCAATCTCAAGGTCAGCTGCTGCCTTGTCGAAGCCCTTAATCATCATGCCTGCACCGCAGGTGAACTCGATTGGCTCGCCCCTGTCATAGGATGAATCAAACTGAGTTCCATCGTTGAAGGTTCCTCTGTAGTGAACGCGAATTGTTTTGCCCACGTTTCTACCTGTAAACTCTGGCTCTGCATGGCATCCGCCGCCACAGTGACTGCCGCAGCCGCCTTCCTCGTGGCTTCCGCAGGAATGACCTTCCTCGTGATGATGGTCACAGTTAGCGCCACCTGGCAATAATGCTCCAGCAAGGTAAGCGTCAATTGCCTCGTCTACAGGACCGGATACTCCGGCATAAAGCTCAATTCCCTGCTCCTCTAAAGCCGCCTGAGCGCCACCACCGATACCGCCACAGATTAATACATCAATACCATTCTCGCCAAGTAGTCCGGCTAAAGCTCCGTGTCCGGAACCGTTAGATCCAACAAGCTCTGCGCTTACAATATTTCCATCCTCAACTTCATATACCATGAATTCTTCAGTTCTTCCAAAATGCTGAAAGATTTCACCATTTTCATGTGTAACTGCTACTTTCATTCTATAATATCCTTTCCAAATACCTTCATTTGCGGCTAAGCCGCTGATATATCATACAACATATTTCTATTATTTACTACACTAGTAATGTATAAAAATCCAGTTATTAGTGTCTCCCTGGTAGCAGTTGATGGTAATCTCGCCCCCATCTAATAATTCTTTCGGAATATCAAAGGTCTTAGTTTTCTTTCCCGCCTTCTGCTTTCCGTAGCGCATCATAAAAAGGTCTCCATTTGGTGGATTAAATACCAACAGACCCTCAACTGCCTTAGAGAGAGTAAATTTCACCTTTACTCTCATGTAGCCATTATCCAGCTCCTGCATGGTTGCGGATACATCGCTAATAAATCCTTTCGTGGATTTATAGTCTGTATTGAGCTCCTTTTCAGTGCTAACAGCCTTTCCATCTGTTAGCTTGGTTGAGCTATAACTATTGCCATCGCTTCCCCCATTTCCTTCCGCAAGACTGCTGTCAGAGACGGTGACCTCGGAGCTCACCTTGTACATACCAAGCACTGTAGGATTGGCAGACAGGACTCCAAAATTGTGATAGCAGAGGAGGTTATTTAGATTAAACTGGTAACTTGCACCATAATCAATCTTCTTTTTACTCTGTGTAAGCAAGGCTTCAGCATAGGCCTTCTGGGCTTTGTAGAAGGCTGTTGAACGACTGCTGCCTCCGGACAGGGCCTTCAGGTAATTATAGTAGAAGCAGTAGAAGTTGCTCTTCTTCATATTGCTTACACTGGCCTTATTGTCCACACCGTTGTTGCTGATAATGGTAGTTGCGGCAAAAGCACCCACGCACTTTCCATTTAGCGCAGTTGTAATTAGATTGTTGTTCATATTATAACCGTTGTTACAGGTCCAGGTATCTAAATAATAGGCCTTACTACTGAAGGTAGAGTTTATGTTATCTGAGTTAATCAGACTCTTACGCTTCTCCTTGCCATTTTCAAAGGTAGCCTGATCTATGTTGTTCTGCTGACCGTGGGAATTAATCAGGAACTCGTATATTCCATTGGCATTTTCCTTCTTCAGGTTAGCAGCTGTGAAGTTTCCTAAAACCCTGGTAGTTACAGGATATTGCCCGTCAAGATTTCCATATAGCCTGGTTGTAATCTTTAGCTTGAACTCTCCTGTCATCCTGTTTAGGAAGTAGCCCATATCGTCAATATGTTCCTTCTGGGCAAAAATAGGATTGCTGAAGTTCACAATAGTTCTCTTCTTCAAGGCAGTTGTCTTCTCAAAGCCAGAGTATCTGCTAAAGAAACCCTTGTACTGACCCTTGCTTAAAGGGAGTCTTGCCACAGGCCAGGATGGATTTAAGTCCACATCCATCTTCTTTTTAAAATGGTCATAAACACTGTACTTTGTGTTTAACAAAGATGAATCATTCTTAAGGTTAGTAAAGAAATAATCTGTGAGATAGGTACCCATCTCATCAACCTTGCCGCCCTTTAGCTCTGATTTATAGGAAATCTCGAAGGCAGGAACATCATTAGAGGTGCCAAATATCTGAATTCCTGCTATTTTGCCTCCACGGGATTTATGGTCAGCCTTCACAGCATCATATATATCCGCAGCACTCTTATACTTGGCTGCATCCACTGTAATAACTGTGGAATCTGTGATAGTGCCAAGATAGGATGTAATTGCTGTAAGGTCATCACTGTTTAATGTGGCAGTGTTCATGATTGCATAGGTATACTTGTTTCTCTTCTTAACCTCTGCACGCATTTTCTTGGCAGTGTCCTTTTTGCCTACCCGGTCTAAGGTTGCTGCTACTAACTCCACAGGATTTACTATTCTCATTCCGGAGCTGTTAGTGTAGGCTGTGCTTAATACTAATTCTCTAATGTCACTCTGACTTAAGGATGGGTCGATTTCCTTGATGATTCCGTATAGACCCACCATAAATGGCATAGTCCATGAAAGACCGCCAGAACTCCAATAAATATAAGATTTATTGCCCTCATCATAAGCGGTAGTTCTTGAACCTGCTGGTACATATACAAGCTCGGGGTTAGATGCCCCGTCACCTATCCAGTTATCGGTAGTCAGATTCTCAAAATTGTTTTTATCCGAGTTAACTAAGAAAGAAGCTGAGCCGTATTCTCCACAGAACCAGACCATAATTCCTGCGTCCTCGCAGGCCTTAACTGCCTTCTTAAAGGCTGCTTCATTCTTCTCTGAGGAATCAATATTGTCAGAGAAGGCAACCATGGTTATCTTTTTGCCCTTAGACAGGGTTTTATTCTTCTCGATTATCTGGTAGAGGCATTCAGCATGAGTCTTCTGATCTGCCTTCCAGGCTGCGTGAGCATAGTAGTAGACAGTTGCATCCGGTGCTGTTCCAGTGTCCTTTCCACATAGAAGGGATAGAACGGCTGGTCCATGCATGGATGACTTAGCGCCTGAGTTATTTACATACTTAACATTGGCATTTTTATACTGCTCCTGGTTATTTACCTCCACAGGCTGGTCGACATAGGCAACCACAGCACCTTTGCCGGTAAAGCCATACTTCTGCAGGATGTCCATATTTAAACCAGGGTACTTGCCCCACTCAATGAGCTTTCCAGGATCATATCCTGTTGGCTTGTTAGTAAATGTGGTCTTATTTGAAATAGTGAGAGAATTAGCCAGAGCCAGGCTAATCTTTCCACTAATTTTCGTATCATGGAACCAGTGGTCGCTGTATGCTTCGACTCCATTTACAGAGGCAATCTTCTTGTTATTGTAGCTCTTTACAAGCACAGATATGCCTTCATTTGAGTCTGCAGCAACTGCTTGGCTGCCAGGCAGGTAGAGCAAGCCGATTATCAGGCTAAGACATATTAAAATTGATATTATTCTCTTAATAACTATCTTCACACCTTATCTCCCTAACAGTCTCTCGCATTCCTCGCGGCTAATCTCACCATTATTGCATCTTGCCATTAAGTTTACGTCCTTGTCTCTAAGCTTGTAGAAAGGAACCAGGATTAAAATGGCAATAACTGGGCCAATTGCCGCTACCCAGGTAAATACATTCCAGCATCCCATTGCACCAACTGCATCCACCATTCCTGTTACAGGGTCTGCAGATGTAGCCTTGAAGCCGAAGAAGGCTAGGAGAAGTAGTGACATGGAACTCATAAGAGCTGCTGACAGCTTGGTTACACAGGTCTGCACGGAGAAGGTGATTCCCTCCTGGCGGACTCCGGTGTGATACTGACCATACTCGATACAGTCAGGTGTAAACATATATACAAGGACGTTATATCCTACTAAGCCCATACCTCTTATGGCAGTTGCAACATAGAGAACTACATCGCTTTCATATCCAAGGAAGAACTGTAATACAGATGCCACCACGAATAAAGAAAGGCAGGAAATATACATCCAGAACTTATCAACCTTCTTGGAAATTGGTGGAATGAGAAGAGCCACCGCAATAGCTGGCACAATGGCCATGGCCATCATTATTGTTCCCTTGTCAGTATCTCCTAATACATACTGGGCAAAAGTAGGAATTACAGTCTGCACAGTGTTGGTAAGGCCTACTAAAAAGAAGGCAACATAGAATACAATGAGGTATCTGTTCTGACTTAAGCCACTAAGCATTTCCTTAAAGCTTGGCGCCTCCTTGTTAACCTTGCTTCTCTCCTTACCAAATATAAGAATTGGCAGCATCATTAACATGGCTATGGCAGAGAGTCCAATGGATAATACCTTCCAGCCAAGGCTCATGTAGAGACCTTCGATGGCAAGCACTGCAACCACGCAGCCCACAGTTCCAACCACACGGCCAATGGAGAGAATGGAATTTCTCTCAGCAACATACTCTGTCATGGCTGTGGAAAGAGCGTAGATAGGTGTGTCACACATGGTATATGCCACGGACCAGAGGCAGTAGCCTATAATAGCCCATACGCATTTGCCTGTAACAGGCAGGCTCTCTGGCATACAGAAAATAAAGATTGTGGTAAGTGGAATTAGAACCCAGCTAATCTTAAGCCATGGCAGGAATTTGCCTCCCTTAAGATGGGCCTTATCCACAATACGTCCGAAAATCACGTCATTAATTACATCCCAAATCTGTGGTGCAATAATAACCGTTGCGGCCAGTGCCTCACTAATTCCCTGGTTAAGTAAAAACAGGGTGATATAGCTGGCAATAATCATGTAGAAAAGATTCTGTCCAAAGAAATAAGTGTAATAGCTTATTCTCTCTTTTCTTGTTGTCTGTGTCTCATTCATAGGTATCCCCTCCTTGAACTGTTTTCCTAAGCTTTAAATCGAAACCTCTAATACTAAAGGTGTATGGTCCTGTCTCTCTCCAGAGTCAAGCATCTCAGATCTCTTAACCTGGTCTTTAATACGATCGCTTACCAGGAAGTAGTCAATTCTCCAGCCCGAGTTGTTAATCTTGGAGGTCTTTATTCGCTGAGCCCACCAGGAATATACCTTTTCCACATTTCCGTGAAGGTATCTGAAGGTGTCAACGAAGCCCTTACTTAAGAGATTGGTAAAGCCCTCTCTCTCCTCATCTGTAAAGCCCGCAGACATATGGTTGGAATCAGGGTTTGCAAGGTCTATCTCCTCATGCGCCACATTAAAATCACCGCAGGCAATGACAGGAAGCTCCTTGTCTAACTTAGACAGGTAGTCTGCGTAGCATCTGTCCCAGACCTGTCTGTCAGCTAGTCTCTTTAAGCCGTCTCCCGCATTTGGGGTATATACATTGGCAAAATAGAAATCGGTAGTCTTAAGCACCAATAACCTTCCCTCTAAATCCATAGTGTCAGGGGCGCCAATTTTGCCTTCAATTACCTCAGCATCAATTCCCTCTCTGTAGAGAATCATGGTTCCCGCATAGCCCTTCTTAGCTGGGGGCATGGATGATACATATGCCACCTGATAGCCAGGGAAATAGAAATCTAGCTTCTCTTTATGCTTGCTGCTAAGCCCATCCACAGAAAGCTTAGTCTCCTGTATGGCTATAATGTCAGCATCCTCAGCCTTGATGGTATCTAGCACCATTCTTGAAAGTGAAGCCCTGGGAGAATCCGATGTCAGGGCTGCGTTTAAGGAATCAATGTTCCAGGAAATAAACTTCATAATCACGTCTCCCATATAAGTTTTGTACACAATATGGTATCATATATTTGGGTTTTTTTCACCCCGGATGGAACCCGGGGACGGGGTTTCTGGTTCATATTCGATGTGCATCATCACCATAAATTTACTAAGGGAGGGTTTTATGGAAACCTGGTACTACGAAGTGGTCTCCATCGACGGAGATTATGCCAATTTAAAACGAACGGATATATCTCAGGATGACTTAAAGTTAGTTGCAAGAGCACTTTTGCCTGCTGATATCTATGAGGGCTGCAGCCTGAAATACGAGCTTTTACAATATGAAATGATGGAGGAAGATAAATAATGAAAAGACGAATATATGCTCTGGCCGGTGTACTGGTCCTCCTTATGGCAGGAATGGTATACGCCTGGTCAGTAATGGCAAGAATAATCAATACTGAGCTTAACCTTAGTCAGGGAACTCTGTCCCTGACCTTCACCATTGTAATGATAGCCTTCTGCGTGGGCGGTTTCATAGCAGGATGGTTCTCCAAAAAAGTTAAGCCAAAGTACTACGTAATGATTTCCGCTGTCCTGTTTTTTGCAGGCTTCATGCTGGCTTCCATGACTAATGGCGCCATGCTTCTATATTTAGGCTTCGGCGTGTTTGCAGGTTTTGCCTCCGGCTTCGCCTACAACGCAGTTATGAGCACCGTGTGCGCCTGGTATCCAGATAAGCCAGGCCTTATTTCCGGAATTCTCCTTATGGGCTTCGGCATCTCCAGTTTCATTGTTGGCAAGGCCTTCGTAGCCGTAACTCCAGCAACTGACGTGACCTCATGGCGACTAACCTTCAGAGCCATGGCCATTATAATGGGCGGTCTCATGATTGCCTTATCCTTCCTCTTTAGACGTCCTGGCAAGGATGACCTTTTAGAGACAGGCAAAAAAGACAAGGCAGCCAAGGAACCAGCCAGTGATATTAGTGTAGACCAGATGGTAAGAAAGAGAAGCTTCTGGTGCTACTACATCTACGCCACCCTGATCAGTGGTGCCGGTCTTGCCCTGGTTTCCCAGGCAGGCGGTATCGCAGCAGAGGTTGATATGACTCTAACCGCAGGCTCCATTGCCAACCTTGTGGGAATGATTTCCATACTTAACGGTGTTGGCAGAGTTATCTTCGGTGCTATCTTCGACAAAAAGGGCTACAGATTCTCCATGGTTATGGACATGATACTTTTTGCCTTAACAGGTGTGATAATCCTGCTTGCCTTAAACCTCCACTCTGTGCCAGTACTTACAATAGGATTCTTGGTTGGCGGCTTCGCGTACGGCGGCATCAGCCCAACCAACTCAGCTATAATCAGTGACTTCTATGGAAGAAGCAACTTCGCAGTAAACTTCTCCATTATCAACACTAACCTGATTTTCTCATCAGTTGCCTCCACAATTGCAGGCAGACTGTATGATCAGAGTCAGTCCTATGTGTCCACAATTATAATGATTGTGGGACTCGCAATCGCGTCATTTATCTTCTTTATAGGCGTAAAAAGACCTGAAGGCAAATAGCCATTCAGGTCTAATAATCAAATATTAATCATCAAAAGGGCTAAGGCAGCTGCTTAATCAAAGAGAGCAGTTCCTCATGCTCTTTTTTTGCTTTTTCGATCAGGCCACTGATGTCCTCGGTTGGATCCCCATGTCTTACCGACTCACAGATTGCCACAATGGTCTCGCTGTTTCTCTTAAGACTCATGTTGCCAGTCATACCCTTTAATCCGTGAGACAGTTCGAAAACTGTTCGATAATCCTTCTTTTCAAAGGCTTCCACCATGGCATCCACATCCTTGGTTTCGGCATACATTTTTATAAACCTCTCCGCCAGGTCATCTGAGAAAACGCGGGACAATAAATCTTCGTAGTCTCCACCAATTATCTCATACATCTCTCTAACTGTCATAGCATCCTCCCCAGCTAAACTTTATGTGATTATACACTTTTTTATAAACATTTAATAGTTTAATTGCACAAAATCAAGTATTTTTCACTTATAATTAACTTAATTTCTTTTTGCTATCACATAATCGCTATAAAATGTATATGTTAAGCGTAGAAAAGGGGGTTCCCATGAATATATATGATTTTAAAGTAAAGGATGCGGAGGGCAATCTTGTCTCCATGGAGAAGTACCGAGGCAAAACTCTGCTCATAGTAAACACAGCAATCTCCTGCTTCTTCACTCCTCAGTATCAGAGCCTTCAGAAGCTCTACGACGAGATGCAGGAAAGAGACTTTGTGATTCTTGTTCTCCAATGTAACCAGTTCGGACATCAGGCTGGAGACAGCCAGGATGAGAGATGCTGCTGCAGAAACAGATTCTCAGTAACCTTCGACCAGTTTTCCCTTGTTGATGTAAATGGCGAGAATGCTGACCCACTATTTAAGTATCTTAAGCAGGAGACTAAATTCGAGGGCTTCGGTCTAAATCACGATGCCTTTAAAGCCCATTCTTTCTATAGAAAAATCAAGAAAACCATTGAGAATCAGTCCTCTGATATCAGATGGAACTTCACTAAATTCCTTGTAGACAAGGATGGTGAGGTTGTTGCCAGATTTGAAAGCTCTGAACCTATAGAAATAATCCGTGGCGAGGTTAACAGACTCCTTAACGGCGAGGAATTATCAAGGAAAAAAATCTTAAGAAGAACGAGTAAGGACAAAAACTCCAAGGTTGAAAAGAAACTGAAGAGAAGCCGCATTCGCGCTTCTTTTATGTTTTTTATTCTTACCTATTTGATTATTTTCCTCTTCGATCTTGTGTTGCTTCAGAGAAATGGTTTCTCCGTCTTCTCTGAACAGGTTATGCACCCTAGCTATCTCTTTGAGGTCGACCAGAACAAAGACCCGTCTTCTTCTAAAAATAGCCAGGATAACCAGGATACCGAAATCATTACTGATAATGAGACTTATCTCCCAGAAAGCACTGATGATGACATTACCATCACTGTGGGTGAAGTCACCTGGATCGACCGAATTATTATGGTCTTCTTCAACGACACCGGCATTGTAAAAAACCAGCTGCTTTTGCCTCTGCCATCGGCTATACTACTTACCCTTGCCTTTGAGCTATTAACCAGGAAGAATAACCGCCAGGTTAACAGATTATGCAATGCCCTTGAGCAGGCTGGCGCCGGCAATTTTAACTACCGTTTAAAGACACTGGATAAGGATATCTTCTCCAAGGCCTTCATCGACTACAACTCCATGAACCGGAAGCTAAAGAAAAGTATGAAGGAGTTAGAGGAGGCCGTGATAGAAGCAAAATCCGCCAGCGAGGCCAAGTCCAACTTCCTATCCAACATGTCCCACGAAATCAGAACACCACTTAACGCGGTGCTTGGTATGGACGAAATGATTTTAAGAGAGAGCCAGGACGAGACTATCCTTGCCTATGCTAACGACATACACCTTGCAGGCAAAACCCTCCTCTCACTTATCAACGATATTTTAGACTTCTCCAAGATTGAGGCCAATAAGATGACCATAAATCCTGTGGAGTACGATTTAAGCTCTGTAATTAACGACCTGGTCAACATGACCTCCGACAAGGCTAAGGCAAAAGGTCTGACCCTCACTATCGATGTAGATGAGACCATGCCACATATCCTTGAGGGTGATGAAATTAGAGTAAAGCAGGTATGCCTAAATATCCTTAACAATGCAATTAAATATACTGAAACCGGCTCTGTAAACGTCAGCTTTAAGAAGGCTGAAATCAAGGGACAAAACGCCCTAAGATTCATCTGCCAGGACACAGGTCAGGGAATCAGAGAAGAAGATATTCCTAAGCTTACCGAGCCTTTTGCCAGAATTGACGAGAAGAAGAACCGAAGCATTGAAGGCACCGGACTTGGCATGAGCATTACCACTAACCTTTTGTCCTTAATGGGCAGTAAACTGGAGTTAGAGTCCACCTTCGGCCAGGGCTCAACCTTCTCATTCACCATCCTTCAGCCTGCTTTAAGCGATGAAGAAATGGGCGACTTTTCAGAGCGCTATAAGCATCTGCTTGAAAACCAGAAGAAATATGTTGAGAGCTTCCATGCGCCGGATGCCAGAATCCTTATTGTGGATGATGTGGAGATGAACCTCACTGTTGCAAGGAGCTTCCTTAAGAAAACCCAGATTAAGGTGGACACCTGCACCAGCGGCAGAGACGCCCTAAAGCTGGCAAAAGTAAATGCTTACCATATCATTTTCGTTGACCATATGATGCCTGACATGGACGGCTTCGAAACTCTTGCTGCTATAAGGGAAAGCGATGAGATTCGTAAGGATACCCCAGTTATAGTCCTAACTGCCAATGCAGTTTCAGGAGCAAGAGAAAAATATCTGAATGCAGGTTTTAACGACTACCTTACCAAGCCTATTGATGGCCTTAAGTTAGAGAAGACCATTGCAAAATATCTGCCAGAGAATCTGCTTAATAAAGTCACAGAGGACGAAATGCCTGTAGCAGACGAGGATGCAGATCTCCTTAACAAAAAATCCGCTATCTCTGAGATAGATGGCCTTGACGTAGAGGAAGGTATTAAGAATTCCGGCGGCCTAGATGCCTACATAAGCGTGGTAGAAAACTTCGGCAACACTGCAATGGGAAGAGCTACAGATATAGATGAATTCCTTCAGAATAATGACCTTAAGAATTACACTATTCAAGTCCATGCCCTTAAGTCTTCAGCAAGACTTGTTGGCCACATGGAGCTATCGGAGCTTGCAAAAGAACTTGAAGCCTGCGGTAACTCCGGTGACATATCCACTATCACAAGCAAAACCCCTGAGCTGCTAGACAGTTATATGGCGCTTGCGGATTCTATCAAGGCCATTTTTGCCGAGAGGAAGGACCTGCCACTGATAGAGGCTGATATGTTAAAGGACGCAATCACCACCTTATATGAGTGCTTAAGCGTCTTCGACATGGACACTGCGGACGATATTATGGCCACCTTAAGTGACTACTCTATGCCGGACAGTTTCAACGAAATCTACGACAGCATTAAAGTTATGATGAGTAATGTTGACCGTGACGGCATTATGAATATAATTGAAGGTAATAAGGAGTATTGGGGATAATCATGACGAATAAAATACTATTTATTGATGAGAAAGAATCTTTTATTTCAAGAGCAATTATTGACAGCTTAAAACAGGCTGAGTTTGAGGTTTCATTTTGCCTGGCCAAGATGAAGGAAGTATCCAAGATTAATCCTGTTCCAGATTTAATCTTCATTAATCTGCAGGAGAATTTCACTGTGGACAATGCGGACCTGGCCGTATACATAAAAGACTTATGTATCGAGGGAGACAGATTAGTTTTCTTAACCGGATACCAGGATGACATTAAGGCTTTCTCTGATATGTTGCCTAAGAATATACTTGGAGGCACCTTCGAGCGACCTGTAAAGACTAAAGAGATTGGCGAACAGCTTTCCGATATGCTGGAATCTTCCGGTGGAAACATTAGCAAGAAGCACATACTGGTAGTAGATGATTCTGGAGAATCCTTACGCGCCATTAAGGGCTGGTTAAGTCCTAAGTATCAGGTATCCATGGTTAATTCTGCTGCCAATGCAATATCCTTTTTGGCAACCAATCAGCCGGACCTTATTCTGTTAGACTACGAAATGCCAGTCTGCTCCGGACCTCAGCTCCTTGAGATGATTCGCGCAGAGAGCAAGTCCTCGTCCATTCCGGTTATATTCCTAACCAGTAAGGATGACAAGGAGTCCGTGGCAAAAGTCCTTAAGTTCCACCCTCAGGGCTATTTACTTAAGACCCTTCCACCAGAAAGCATTATTAAATCAATAGACGAATTCTTTCAATTAAAGAAGGCTGGCAATTAGCCAGCCTTCTATTTTTAACTTATTCAATTAAGTCTGCAATGGTTTTAAGCAGTTTAGGCATCACAATGGGTTTAGCAACATGGGCATTCATTCCAACATCCAGTGCATCCTGAATATCCTTGTAAAAGGCGTTGGCCGTCATTGCAACAATTGGGATATTCTTCTTAGCCGGATCATCCAGCCTTCTAATCACCTTGGTTGCCTTGTAGCCGTCCATGTTAGGCATCTGTACATCCATCAGTATCAGGCCATAATAACCCGCCTCTGCCTTCTGTATCATATCCACACAGACTATACCATCAGTCGCCCTGTCTACTACCAGATTGAATTTCTTTAATACCTCCATTGCCACCTCGGCATTAAGGTCATTATCCTCAGCAAGGAGTATCCTTCGTCCGCCAAAATCGAAATCTTCCAGTATACTTTTCTTATCTAACTTGTCCTTATATAAATCAGGGGCATCCACCACTGAATGAGGAATGGTTACAGTGAAGGTAGTTCCCACTCCCAGCTCACTCTGTACATCAATGGTTCCACCCATCAGCTCAACTAGCTTCTTCACGATTGGCATACCTAGTCCAGTGCCCTCTATGTTGTTGGCTGTTGAGTTCGAGGCTCTTGAAAACTCTTCAAAGATTTTTGGGAGATATTCCTTGGACATTCCGATTCCTGTATCTGAAATCGTGGTTCGAATCAAGACATAACCCATTCTGTCATAGGAAAGCTCTCTGGTCCTGATTTCTATTCTTCCTCCCTGAGGAGTGTACTTGTAGGCATTTGATATTAGATTTAAAAACACCTCGCTAAGCTTAAGCTTATCGCAGTTAATATATGGCGTTTTTATATCGCTATATATCTTGAAATCAATGCTTTTCTTCTTCATCAGGTCAGAAAAAACTTCCGACATTTCTTCAACCACATCAAGACTTCTGCAAGGAGATTCATCCACCGTTACCTTACCACTGTCGATTCTTGACATCTCAAGTACATTGTTTATAAGGTTCATTAGGATGTTGCTTGAGGCTTTGATTTTATTTAAATAATCATGACACTTGTCTGGATTGTCGATCTCCTTCTCAAGCAGGTCGGTGTATCCAAGAATTGCATTCATTGGAGTTCTAATGTCGTGAGACATATTAAAGAGGAATTCTGTCTTAGCGTTGTTGGCAGCTTCAGCCTTCTTTGTTGCCTCCTCTAAGGCCTTCTTATTCTCAATCTCTCGTCTCTTTTCTTCATCTATATCCTTGGTGGCAAATATTACATGGTTGCACAAGCCCTCTTCATCTCTGTTTGCGGATATAAAATAAGCTTCAGACCAGCCTCTGATTGGGCCTTCAAACTGACATGAAATCCAGTTACGTCCCCTCAGGCGTTCATTTAACGTATCAAGATTCGTAAATTCCCTTATCTCCTCCAGAGACTCGGGAAATACAAGCTGCTCATGCATTTTCTTTAATGCCACCCTGGCATCTCCCCATGAACCAACGATGTCCTGTACCTTCTCTACATTTACACCAAGCTCTGTGAAGGTAAAATCTCTCATATCCATGTAGTAAATAGAATTGTAGGCCTTAGAAATAGAATTAATGATTTCAAGCTGTTCAAGCAATTCCTGGCTTCTAATCTCTGCAAGATTCTTGGCCTCCTGCATAGCGGCTTTTCTCTCCTCCTCCTGAAGGACAATATTAGTAACATCGTAATGATAACCACTAATCTTCAAGGTTTCATTTTCATCGATTGTTCCAATTCCACCGCCTCTGACATATATTGTTTTGCCGTCTGGACGAGTCCATTTATAAGTCTGCTCTACGAAATGACCCTGAGCCATCTCATAGACCTCTTTCTTAACTGTCCCCGTGCCGTCAGATCTTACACCATTAAGCCAACTCTGGTATATCTCTTCCTCTGTCAGCTTGTCTGCATCTACACATAAAAGCTCAGCCATCTTCTCATTTGGCTGCATCCTTGGCGCTTTATCTTTCTCTACAATAACATGCCAGATTCCCATTCCGGCATTAGCAATAATATCGTTATAATCTGTAAGCCTTTTATTTAACTGAGTGATTTGATCAATATGTCTCTGGAGTTCCTGGTTGCGTCTTTCCTCTTCGACTACAACTGGATCCGCATTCTGAAATATACAGACAAAATAGTGTTCATCTATAGCCTGATATGTTCCCTGACATGGATACACATCTCCATTAACAATAATTCTATACTTGAAGCTAAATGAGCCCTTATCCTTAAGTTCGGAAATAACATAGTCCCAGTCCATGAATTTTTCCACAAGCTCTGCATCATCCTTATGGACTCTCTCTTCTATGTAGTTCCTGCTGCCAGCCGCATAGGAAAATGCCTGATTCTCACTAGCGACCGCTGCCTTATCAGCATAATCATGAAGCCTGATAACTCTTGAGGTTCTGTCCTTAATGTTTACCAGGTATACATTATAATATGCCTTGGTTAATGCATTAATTATCTTCGACTCGCGACCATTTTCACTCATCCTAATTACTCCTATTGTGCCCCGTTTTACGATGAATCCATTGTTTGCAATCAAAAAATAACATTATTAAATATTAATTATATCACGTACTTGTAAAAAAATCTTGTTTTGCTCAAGGAATAAAAGAAGAGCTTGACTTCCATTCTGAAGCAGAAGCACATGCAGTATTTCTTAGGAATATCTCTCCTCCAACCTCTATAGTTTCTTCCCTTTGTTTTTTATTTCTTATCTTAATGATATCATTTAACCTCTACCTGCAGCAGGTCTGTCACCTGACAGCCCAGCGTATTCGCTAACTGCTCTAAGGTTTCCCCCTGGGTCTTATTAATATCCCTCTGTCCCTGTTCAAAGAGCTGTATCTGTCTAAGGGCAACTCCCGAATTCTTCGCCAGCTGGCTTTGGGATAATCCCGCATATTTGCGAAGTCTTCTAAGTCTTGACTCTCTCATATACTCTGCCACTCTTTCATCCACGGCCTCAACAAATAACGATATGTCCATCTCGTGATAGGTTGGATACATTTTATAGATTTCATCAACTGGAAGACACCTGTCTAAATCAGCAAAGCTAATTCCTGTCTGCCACTGATAGTAAGCTATTGACCATCCAATCCAGTATTCCATGGATTTATCAAGATACATGGCATCCTCAATATCCATACCCTCAAGTCCACACTGCCTTATTACAATTCTCGCCAGCTCGCAGCCATTCATTCCCGCCACATATGTGGGATTACCATTCTCAAATTGTATACAGGCATCACTTACAAGAAACATTTTCTGAAAGGCACTCATAGAAAAACCCATAGAGTTTACGGCAAAGTCATACATGTCTCCCAGAATTCTCTGTGCCAATGGCAGGTACATTTCATTATATGCGCAAATCACTGTCCTTCACCCTACCTCTCATTATGTCGACAATAAAGATATCATCAAGATAATCTGTAGCATTCTTTGTGTCCTGATAATCTCTTCTCGCAAGAATATCTCTCTGCATTTTTTTGGTATAGTATTCTTCCTTCAGAGCCACCTGATTATCTACATACTCTATACTTTCAAAGGCCTTCTCAGACTTTAGCACAATCTGTTCCCCCAGTTTTCCAAGATTCATTGCTCTTGCTAACTTCTGCAAGGAAATCGTCCCCATGATAAAATCCTGGGCAAAAGAAAAATAGGAGTCATCTGCACGATTCCCAATTATCACATCAAAGGGATCAATATCAATTAAATAGTTATCCTGCAAGAAGATTTTGGCCTGCTCCGCAATACTCTTTCTCTGCCAGTAGCTTCTATATCTTGTAAGTAGCGCCAGCCAGTTCAAAATATTGTATTCTTTAGAATTCAAATTGCATATTTTAAGGCCAGTCCAATCTACAACATATTCATTGGCAAATCCATTCTTATCATTCTTGCAAGCCCATTCTTTTGCCAGTTCCAGATCCTCTGTGCAGTATAACCCTTTTCCAAAATCATTTCTCGCATTTGAATATGATGCCTGAGGATTAACTATTAATTTTTCTGATCCATGAAACAATGTTCTCTTCATCGAACCCACCACCTTTTCAATATTATATCGCTGTGGCGATATATATTCAAGCGTATGGTATAATATTTCCAACCCATTTGATTGTAGAATGTATTTCTTATTTCCAGTCAGATACTGTTTCACAGACTTCTGGATGTTAATTCTGCACCACTACCGATTCTCTGGAATTAGACCACTGGATGTCCTTAAGAACAACAAGGTTCCCATCCTTTTCTTCCACGGAAAGGCAGACGACTTCATTGTGCCAGAGCATTCCAAGATGGCCTACAAAGCCTGCAGCTCCACAAAGGAACTCCACCTGATCGACAAGGCAGGCCACGCTGAGTCCTACTTCATGGACCCTGTGGGGTATGAGGAGAAGGTGGTTACGTTTTTGAAGAGATTATAAACAAGTTATTTTTCATGTAGACCACAAAAAAGAGCTGCTGACCTAGGTCAGCAGCTCTCACTTATTCGTGAATCTTTAATTACCTTTTCTTATATAGCACTAACTCCGGATTAGCTCCTTCTGCTTCATAGGTGCAGACCATAATAAAGTCCATGTTGGCAAGCACTCCGAAGCATCTGTCTCCGCCGAATTCGCACTCTAACTGGGTTCCAAGATATGTGGTCTGGTCGTTTAAAAACTTGACGCTTGCTCCACTTGGCAAAGGATAAGCCAGGTTCACATAGGAACCAACCAGGGCACTGAGCTTTTCTACCTTAGGCATTCCCTCGATGTGAAGGTCGTTTATTTCATCTACCAGCTGCTTCTTGAAGGCTTCAAATTCTCCATTGTCGCTTAGCTCTTCGTACTTCTTCCAGTAATTAAGAGTTGGGAGAGTAATCTGCATATGAGATTTTGCCTGTTCTTCGCTAAAGCCCTGCTTTACGAACTGCGCCACACAGACCTCCATGAGATCATCCATGTTGCTGTAGGTGTAGGTGCCATCAGCATAGCACCACTGACAGTAGTCCTCATTCAAGGCTCCGTCCTTGTCGTGACCAACGATTCCGTCCTCAAGAGGCATTCCGCAGCACTGGCAGATAAGCTGCTTTGGTGCTCCAAGCAAAGTGTTTATTGTGACATTAAATTCTTTGGACAGCAGCTTCAGAGTCTCTGCGTTCGGAATGGTCTCGCCATTCTCCCAGCGGGACACCGCCTGTCTGGTAACCATGACTCTCTCAGCCAGCTCGTCCTGGGACAAACCCTTCTTAGCGCGAAGTTCTAATATAACATCTTTTGTTTCCATAATCATACCTCCGTTACTGACATAATATCATTAAATTCGGGGGATGGAAAGCAACTAGCTGTTGCCTAATCTTGTGGCAAAATATAACTAATCCAACATAAACAAAACTAAAGTTGCGAATGTTAAAAACATAAATACTATTACTATTATTCTATCGCTCATAATTCTCCTATCTTCGCTTTCCTTTCAGGTATTTATACTGATAATTGTATATTGGCCTTTTGGGGATGTCATTAAACGGGTAGTTTAATTGAATAGACCATTATTGCTAGATGTGAACCATAAAAAGGACTCAACCAAGGCAACAACCCAACAAAACCACTTGAACTATTGCGAGAAAGGGATATACTATTAAAAACGAAAGGAGCTGATAATTATGACAGCAAATAGCGAGCCCATGTATTGGTCCAAGAATGAGGAGTGGTATATATTCGATGAAGAAAACGACAGAATTGTTTTGTTACCATCAGCCCCCGAAAGAGCAAAGAAAAGTTTTGAAATGTATAAAAAACTAAACAGAATAATCGAAGAGGAAGCCTAACGGCTTCCTC
>JAZQNS010000047.1:0-69723 GCA_045627425.1 Lachnospiraceae bacterium
CTTGCCTGTAATTATATTCATAAAGGTGGACTTGCCCTCTCCGTTAGCACCGATAAGTCCAATATGCTCACCTGCCAAGAGTCTGAAGGACACGTCCTCAAAAATAGCCCTGTCACCAAAACCATGGGTTAAGTGTTCTACATTTAAAATACTCATATATCTATTCCTATCTGTTTGTTTTACGCCTAATAATTATATCATCAATCCCTTCCCTTTCACAGAGGGGAATTAAGAGTGTAATCCCTGCATTCCTGTGTTAGAATATAGACTATGAAGAGATTATTTAAAAAACTAATTATTATTCTATTATCCTTAAGCTTGCTTGTGGGAGCCTTTGTTCCCATGGAGACACTGGCTAAAACCACTTATTCCACCGCCTTAAGCAAGTCCTTATCCAACATAAAGACTAACTCAAAGAAGGCAGGCTACGGCTACGAGTGGAACATAATAACCCTAAAGAGAGGAAATGGCGGTTCCAAGACAGTATATAATACCTATATAAAGAACCTTAAGTCCTATATCAAAAAGAACAAGGGGCTTGGACAAAATGCATACTGCACGGACTACGCGAGAGTGATTCTTACCCTTGGTGCCTTAGGCGAAAACCCTAAGAACTTCGCCGGCCGAAACCTGGTTAAGGCCATGGTAAACGCCCCTACCACAGGCTTCAACTCCTATGTGTGGACCCTAATGGCCCTAAACAATGTGGAAGGGAACATCACCAAGGACTTAAGTGTGGAAGACAAGGCAAAAGAGCTGATTGCTGAGATTCTTTCCCACGAGCTAAGCTCCGGCGGCTTTAATTACAGCGGAGACGAAGCTGACACGGATATGACTGCTATGGTTATTACAGCCCTCTCACCATACCGTGAATCTAATCAGGATGTTGCCAAGGCTATCGACAGGGCACTTTCGCTTCTGTCCGAAAGCCAGCTCTCAGACGGCTCTTACAGTAGCCACGGTCAGGTCACCTGCGAATCCACAGCCTGGGTTTTAATTGCCATTACAAGCCTTTCAATTGATCCTAAGACAGATGAAAGGTTTATAAAGGAGGGCAATGACCTGTTAGCAGCCCTCATGTCCTTCTATATTTCCAAGGGTAATTTTTCCCACATAAGAGGAAAAGGCAAAAACGCCCTTGCCACCACCCAGGCAACCTACGCACTGGTGGCATATAAGAGGTTCGTTAATAACAAGAAGCCCCTCTTCTACTACTAAACAATAGACATAAACCTGATTTATGACATAAAGAAACCCATCTCCTAGGAGATGGGTTTTATTAATCGGGGTAACAGGATTCGAACCTGCGACCTCACGGCCCCCAGCCGTGCGCTCTAGCCAAGCTGAGCCATACCCCGGTCATTTGATGTTATCAAACTATCCAGGATATTACAAGGTCCAAATTAAAGCTTACGGGAATTATTGACAATCTTGTCCAGAGTCTTCAAGAAATTTTCTCGCTCTCTGTCCTTAATTCCTACAAGTGCGTCGGATAAACGAATATCACACAGGGTCTGAATACGCTTATACATATCTCTTCCCTTATCTGTGAGATATAACTCATGAGCTCTTCTGTCTCTTACGGAGTCCTTAACCTCAACATAGCCTAAGCCCTGCAGAGTTTTCACACCTCTTGCAATAGCCGCTCTGTCTATACACTGATTAACGGAGATATGCTCCTGAGAACATCCCTCTTCATTTCCAATACAAAGAATAATTACACTCTCTGCATATTTAATATCAGAACCCTTTAATGACTCCATCATAAAGGACATAAAACTACGATTAATTGTTCCAACATCGATCATCATATTATTTTTCATGATGCACCTCCCTCAAATACTACTTTACTGTATAACCTTGAGTTTTTCAATCATAGAAGGATGAACTTTCTGTGTTTACAAATGCCCTATTTTAGGGTCTTTTCATTTCTTTATCTCTTAATCGTATTCGTGTTCAGTTATCTGGCTTTCATGGGCCTTTGCCGTGGACTCCATAGCAGAATCAAGACCTGTCAGCGCGGCAAATGGTGCAAACTGGGCCGCTCTGTCATGAAGACTCATTTTAGGGTGGTTTTTAGACTCAGGATGAGGCAGAGTGATTATGTCATCATACCTGTGGCTGTTCTTCTCATCGTAGCGCTCTTCCTTAGTCTTAGGAGGCAAAAGCTTATAGTTATTGTCCATCATGCCTTGTGACCTCCTATCTGTCCATTTCTCTCAATAGTGGTTCCACCTTCCTCTAAATTCATTCCCTTTAAGAGGGCGTTTTTGCCGAATCTTTTCTGTATTGCAATTGCAGCTTCCTGCAGTGCCTTCTCCTTCTCCGGGCTAATTCTTGGCTTGGCACTGTCCTCTGCCACTTCAGCAGTATCCTCCATAAAGGAGAAAATATCAAGCTGATCGTAGTTCTTCTTCTCCTCCTCAAGTTCAGAGGAAAGTCTCGTATGGTTGGCCACCACATTTAGTCTCCTGACCAAAAGGTCCTTATTTACTATTCTGTCGAAAAGCTCTGTCACGGCTTCTCTGATTTCAATTGTGGAGGAAGAATAGCCCGAAAGGTTAATGGAGCCGTGGGCACCTTTAGGCGTCTCCCTGCCATAACGGTCAACCTCAACAGGTCCCTTGTAGGCCTTTCTTCTCTCTGGATCCTTTAGATTATCTATGTCGTATCCCACAGAAATAACCATCTGGTCGCATTTTAGTCCCTTCTTTACCAGGTCTAAAACAAGTAACTCCGTCATCTCTTTTATAATCAGCCTGCTCTTTTCAAAATCATAGGGCGTGCTTAATACCTGGCCTGAGCTTAGGGATTTTGCCACAGGCTTATAGTCATGTATCTCTTTAATGGTGCAGGGCTCGTAGCCCCAGGCATGGTCAATCAGAAGTTCCGCATTTACGCCAAAGAGCCTGTATAGAAGGTCCTCATTATATACTTCATCTGGTCCTCCCAAGGAGCATCTTGCTACGTCCCCCATGGTATGCATACCGTAGGCTGCAAGCTTCTTAGCGTAACCTGGGCCTATTCTCCAGAAGTCGGTAATAGGCTTGTGGGTCCAGAGAAGCTGTCTGTAGGTATACTCATTTAATTCAGCAATTCTGACTCCGTCCTTGTCTGCCGGAATATGTTTTGCCACTATGTCCATGGCAATCTTGCAGAGATAGAGATTGGTTCCTATTCCTGCGGTTGCTGTGATTCCTGTCTCTGCTAACACGGTCCTAACCATCATCATGGCCAGTTCGTGGGCGGTCATCTTATAGGTATTTAAATAGTCGGTAACATCCATAAAGACCTCGTCCACTGAGTATATGTGGACGTCCTCAGGCGCAATGAATCTAAGATAGATATTGTAGATTCTGGTGGAGTATTCCATATAGAGTCCCATTCTCGGTGGGGCCGTAATGTAGGTTAACTCCTCCTTAGGGTTGCTTCCGTTATACTGTCTTACTCTCTCCACCACCTCAAAGAGCCTGGCCCTTCCGGAAATGCCATAAGCCTTTAAGGAGGGTGATACAGCTAAGCAGATAGTCTTCTCCGTGCGGCTTGCATCAGCCACCACCAGGTTGGTAGTTAGGGGATCAAGGCCCCTCTCTATACACTCAACGGAGGCATAAAAGCTCTTAAGATCAATAGCAATGTAGGTTCTTTCTTTTTTTCTTAAATCAGCCATTTTGCCTCCTTTCTATAATCTAAATCCTGTAGAAACCGTATTTAACCTTAACTCTCTCTAACCTTCTTAATAACCCCGGTCCAATAAGGAAGGTCGCAATTGCAGTCCTTGCTCCATGCCAGGCATCGTAGGGTGCACCTGATATGTAGAGAAGTCTTAAGGCTTCCAAAGACAGACCCTCCGTGGTAGAAGAACCTGTAAATAAAGCGCATATATTTAAGAGTCCTCCGTATATAAGAAAGACTGTGAAAAAGCTAAACAGTGCCAGGGTTACATCATCGATTGGCAGTCTCTCCTTCATGAGAATTACTCCCACAATGAGACCCACCATTCCGAATGCGTAGAGCCTCCAGCCCACCACCGAATCCTCACCCATAGGGAAAAGAAGGTAGCTTACATAAGCTAATAACTCAAAGAAAAGAATGGATACCACAGGTCCTAGCACCACCTTGAAATTTCTGCTGTGAGGGGCATCAAGGTCAATCTTGTGGAAGGCAAAACCAGCTGCGGCACCTAAGATTCCCCAGCCCATCATCTCCCATATGGTCCATGGTCCCTGACCCTGGAAGAAGTTGGCCACAAGCCTTGCAATAGACCCAACCAAAAATCCCGCCTCCGGTCCGAAGGCAATTCCTGATATGATAACCATGGCAGACCCAAGCTGTAATGGCAGAGCCGAGAAGGAAACCAGGTTTCCCACCACTGTAAGAGCTGAGAGAAGGGCAATCATAACCACCTCTCTGGCCTTCTTTTTTCTGAGTTTAAAGATTCTGCTATATAGAATATATATAACCACCAGCATTAAGAGGCTTAGGAGTCCATAGTACATTTACTCTTAACCTCCTTAACCGTCACTGAATTAGGCAGTATATTTCTTACAATCTTGTTGACTCCTGTAGTGTAGAAGGTGTTTCCGGCAAAAAAGCTGCCTGCCAGTCCTTCCTTACAGACCTCTCCGTCGAAGAAAAGTCCACAGCGGTCTGCATGCTTTGCAGCAAATTCCACATCATGGGTTACCATTACCACAGTAAGTCCCTTTTTTGTTTCTTCCCTCAAGAGATCAGCCACCATCTCCTTGTAGAGTGGGTCCATTCCCTTGGTAGGCTCGTCTAAAAACAGGATATCAGGTTCCATGGAAAGTGCCTTTCCTAAGGCAAGCTTCTGCTGCTCTCCACCCGACAATTCATAGGGATGCATGTCTAACTTGTCCTCCAGCTTAAGACGCTTTATCCAGTCTTCGTTCGTAAGCTCCTCACTGACCTTGATTCCAGTAAAGACCGCCTTTGGATCCTGTGGCAGCATTACCACGCCACCCTTACCCTTAGGAAGCGGATTCTTCTTATTTACCTTTTTGCCTCGATAATAGATTTCACCCTGCTCAAGGTCTATGCTTCCTGTCATTGCCTTTAAAAGGGTGGTTTTGCCTGCTCCATTAGCGCCAAGCAGGGCATATATCTGTCCGCCCCTTACACTTAAGGAGGCATCTCTCAGAATCTCCCTGTCGCTTCCCTCATAGGAGAAAAGGCCGTGCCTAAGCTCCATAACCGCCTCTAAGCTGGAGTAGGAATTAAGGGGACTTAACTTCTCTCTCTTAAGAATGTCACCGTACTTCTCGGCAAAAGCAATCCTTGCAGCCTTAAGGCTAACCGGAGTCTGTCCCTCCATCTTAAGCTCTCTATGTAATTTCATATAGGCGGGCAGTCCCTCGTACATGGTTGAATCCTCTCCCAAACTGGAAAGATAATCAGCCATCACATCTCTTCCTGCCTCCTTTATAATTCTGCCACCATCTAACATAATAACCCTGTCGGCCAGGGCAAAAGCTTCCTCAAGCCTGTGCTCAGACAGAATTACCGTGACGCCAAGCTCCTCGTTAATTCTGTGGAGGGCGTGAAGGAAATCGCTGGCAGCTAAGGGATCTAACTGTCCCGTTGGTTCGTCCAGTATCAGTACCTCCGGGTTCATGGCCATAACAGAAGCAAGACTTAGTAACTGCTTCTGTCCACCTGACAAATTCATGGTATCCCTGTCAAAAATATCTATCAGGCCGAAGAAATCTGCCATCTCCGAAACTCTGAGTTTCATATCTCCAAGGCTCATACCAAGGCTCTCAAGACCGAAGGATAATTCGTGCCAAACCTTGTCAGTAATGATGGCCTCCTCAGGGTTCTGCCCCACATAGCCAATTCTTTTTGCCTGATCCTCAGGGCTCATTTCATTTAGGCCAAATCCCTTATAGAGAATATCTCCTGAGACCTCCCCATGAGGTGCAATGGCTGGCTTGAGACTCTTAAGAAGGGTGGTTTTGCCTGAACCTGAGGCTCCGATTAAGAGATAGAAGCCGCCCTCGCTGAAGCTTAGGTTTATATCCTCAAGTGCTTTTTTCTCTGCTCCCGGATATGTGAAGCTATAGTTTCTAAACTCTATCATCTGACCACCTCCTTCTTTCTGTCAAATAGTCTTATCCACTGTGGCAAAAGCCCAAGAAGCACAAATAAGGCAATTAATATATAGGTTATACTTCCCTTATTATCCATCATAATTTCAGGGTAGTAATAGAATCTTTCATAGCCAAGGTAAATACCTAAAAGCACCGGAATGCCCAAGGTGAGCATTACCGCCATCAGGATTCCATCCCTCCTGTGAAAGGCGAACCTGTGGTAAGCGGTTCTGCCGGAAAGTCCATAGCCCCTGGCCTCCATCTGGGCTCCAGTCTCAATAGCCCCCTCTAAAGTCCATGAAACCACTGTGCTAAAACTCATAACCTTCCTCTTCATGGTAGCAAACATGGTGTCCTTATAAGTACCCATGTTGACAAGGGCCATCTCTGTCTCCCTGTATCTCTTAAGAATTAAGGGGATGTATCTAAATGTCATAGATACCGTCAGGGCAAAGGTGCTACTTATTTTACCAAAGAGGTATATAAACCTGTCCTCGGTAATAACCCTTCTAAGAGACATAAACCAGTTAACCACCGTGGCCATCATAAGACCCATAAGACCTCCATAGACCATAGCCTCCACTGTCATGGCATTGTAATTTATGTAGAAGAGTATATGAATACCATCGTGGTAGGTTAAGAAGTTTACAAGGGCCATTACCAGTATCATGGCAAAATATAAACCGTAGCCTGGTCCCCTTTTTGCCTTCCTGTCCACCGCCTTTAGACTTAGCTCTGACATTATGAAGCCTAACAGGAGTAGCACTGGATTCATGGCACTCATCTGTATTGCCAGAACCAGTATGTAAAATGTTAATTGCACCAGGGGGTGTAATCTCTTAAACATGCCTTCTCTCTTTCTTAAATATGCTGCGAATCACATCTAATGAAAAAAAGCGGCCAGGATAACCTGACCGCCCTAAAGTCTAATTTACAGGTCACTACCGTAATCAAGGGTGTATACCCATCTGATCTTGTCGCCGGCCTTAACCTTAACACTGGATGCACCATAATCTGGAGTCTCACCGTTTACAGTATACATCCAACCGCTACCCTCGCCTGCATCAAACTCATAAATATGGTTGATACCGCTTACATAGCTGGTGTCGTATGCGATTGAGAATGAAGAGTCTAACTGGAAACCATATCTCTTACAGAAGGCAACCAGAACATCGTATACAGTTTCTCCTTCGTTAACAGTAATTGACTTGGTGAAAACGCCTCCCTCTGGAATGTATGCAACTTTGTTTCCGTTTCCATTGTCGTCAAGTGCTGTGGAGTCAACCAGGTTAGAGAAGTCTAAAGCGATAGTAACCTTAATCTCCTTATTCTCCTCTACAGTCTCATCTGTGTCGTCATCTTCATCTTCCACATCTGAGTCGTTGTTATAAACAACGTCACTAACTGCTTCTGTTGTGTCCCCATTGTCCGCAGGAATAACTTCCTCATCAATGTTCTCTAAATCATCGGTGTCATTCTTAGCCAGGGAATAATCAGGATGGAAATCCTGTCCGGCATCGTTGGCACCCTTGTCTGCAATGACAAGTAAGTCTTCTCTTGCAACGTTGTTATCATCTGCGTATCTGGTAGCTTCTACAATGTAGGAGTCCTCAGACAAATCACCGCGAGGGGTAATGTGGGTGTTAACCACAGCCGTCATGGTGAAGGCAATTGCAAGAACCGCGATCAGGGCCTTTCTAAAGATTTTATAATTTTTCATACACGTCTCCTTTGTGCATACATACCTAGTTAGAATATATCATGCAAAGGGGTATAATTCAATACTTTTGTAAAAACTTTTTAATCTTTCTTTCATTTTGCTTTCAGACTCCCCTTTAAAGCTATATCGGAAGCCTAAAGGCAAAAGAAAAGCGACCAGCATAACTGGTCGCATAATGTTCACAGGCCCAGGCTGCCCTGCGGCACCCGGAAGTTCCTCCTTAGTGCTGCTATGTTCCCATCCTGACACGGTTCGGTGGTTTCCGTCGCGCAGGACCCAGGCCGAATGTAAGTATACTAAAATAATGTCGACCTGTCAATTGAGGGGATTTTGCCTTAAGCTGTTGTTGGTCTGCAGACCATAACCGTATGTTCCTTATAGTCATCGTAGCTGGTAATGGCCACATTATCCGTGGTTCCGTTGGCATGGATAATGAGATTGTTGCCCATGTACATTGCCACGTGGTCTATGTTTTTATATCTTCCATTTTTGCCGTAGCTGAAGAAAATTAAATCTCCCACTCTAAGGCCAGTGATGGAAGTAGTCTTTCCTTTGATCTTTTTGCCCTTTTTAACTAACCACTTAGCCTCCATTGCTGCAGTAGGCGCCCAGTTAGAGGAATCACAGAGGTTATAGCCCGCTGCATGGTAGCTTCTCCAGGCAAGGGATGAGCAGTCGTAATAGCCCTTTTTCATTCTGTACCACTGGGAATATGTGGCACCGAGAACTGCGTAGGCTCTCTTAAAGGCCTTGACTGCAATCTCTGTTCCAACTGTTACATAGACTGTAAACACGTGATTATCAACTGTTGCTGTCACAATGGTGGAGCCTATTTTCTTCGCCTTAATAAGACCTGTCTCAGATACTGTTGCAACGCTCTCATTCTCAGAGGCAAAAATAACCTCGGTACTGTATTCCTCAGACAGGCCGGTAATCTTAAGTCTGCTGGTCTGCCCCTTGGTCAGTGCTGGATAATATCTGTTTATTGATGGCTGGGTAATGTAGACGGTGGTTGACAGTGGCTTTCCATCTACAGTTACGCTTATGGTGTAGGGTCCTCCTGTAACCATAGCCTTAAATCTTCCCGTCTTTTCGCTGGTTACCTTAAATGCATCCGGATTGCTGAAGGTAAGATTTGTGCAGTAGCTGTAGCTTGGGCTTCCCAGCTCTCTCAGTCTGTAGAAATCCTGCTTTACAATGGTGTAGCTCTCCTCCATAAATGGGTCTGTAACTATTACATCACAGGTGGCGCTAAAGAAGGTGCCATCCTCCAGAGTTCCGCTGGCAGTGACGTATCCATCAAAGGTATCTCCCTCAGAAAGATGCTCATAGCCTGTAATGACACCCTGTCTGTCTACGGAAATGGGATAGCCTGTTGAGCTGTAATTAATGTAGGCAATTGGGGAATCAAGATTCTCAGTCTCAAGAATGGCTTCGACAGAATATCCTGCTGCCACAGCATATACCTTCCTCTCAAAGCTTAGGATTATGCCTTCTCCTTCATCTCCCTTAAGTTCCTCATTTACTGTCTCCGAGGCCTCCGCCCTGAGGGCAGGAAAAATGGTGCCGAGGATAAAAATCAGCACCAGCAAGTAACTAATTGTCTTCTTCATTAAATGGTATACCTTTCTCCTTTTTCTTAACTTCTCTTAACTCTCGGAAAAAGGTCTTCATCAGTTCAGAACACTCCTTCTCCAATACTCCCGACACTGTCTCAACCTGATGGTTGAAGGCTTTAATATCAAGCAGGTTAATTACAGAGCCCGCGGATCCAGCCTTAGGGTTCATACATCCAATAACTACCTTGTCCATGCGGGCTTGCACTATAGCTCCGGCACACATCTGACAGGGTTCAAGGGTAACGTACATTGTACAACCCTCAAGTCTCCAGTCTCCCAATTTCTTAGAAGCCTTTTTTATTGCATTAATTTCCGCGTGGGCCAGGGTGAGCTTGTCAGTATTTCTCCTGTTATATCCCCTGGCGATAATGCGGTCTTCATAAACAATGACGCAGCCGATGGGAGTCTCATTTAAGGCATAGGCCTTCTTAGCCTCCTTAATTGCCGCCTTCATGTATTTTTCTGCTTTTTCCATATTTTACCCTATTTCTAAAAGTGCTATAATTAGTATATCATAGTTTTGGTTACATTTGAGAGGCTTTTATGAAAATTCACGGACTTATTAAAACCTCATTACTGGATTATCCCAAGCATGTGGCTGCCACAGTTTTTACTGGTGCCTGCAACATGCGCTGCCCATTTTGCCATAACGGGAATCTGGTGCTTAATCCTGAGGGAGAGCCCCTTATAAGCGAGGAGGAAGTACTATCCTTCCTATCCTCCCGTGCCAGAATATTAGACGGTGTCTGCATTACCGGCGGAGAGCCTACACTGCAGGGAGATCTTGCATCCTTCATAGGCAAAATCAAAGCCATGGGCCTCAAGGTCAAGCTTGACACTAACGGCTACAACCCCGATATTCTAAACTCCCTTTTAGAGCAGGGCTTAATCGATTATGTGGCCATGGATATCAAGAATTCCAAGGCAAAGTACCCAGAGACCACGGATATCAAAGACCTTGATTTTTCAAGAATTGAAGCCTCCATCAAAACTCTAGTGGAAGGGAAAATCCCCTTTGAGTTTAGAACCACTGTAGCAAGGGAGCTACACTCTAAAGAGGATCTTCTTTCTATTGCAGCCATGATTAAGGGCTGCCCAGCCTACTATCTTCAGGCATACAGAGAATCAGATCAGGTAATAAACCCTGTATTTACATCATATAGCAGAGAGGAATTTGACGACATTCTTTCTTCCCTGAGGGAAATTCTCCCAGTTGTGGAATTAAGAGGTCTTGACTAATATGACAGAACAGTTAAGAACAACAATGTTTCTTCAGGATAACACCCGATTCAGGAAACAGTACGAAACCGACAGATTAATACTTAAGATCCTTGACGAACCTGCCGCCGATGAGGTTTTAAACTTTCTAAACCGCGGCGCCAACGTATTTGAGGAATATGAGAGCGACAAGTCTTCTGACTATTACACCAGCAAGACCCAGCGCCGTCTCCTCCACATGGAATACAACATGGCAAAACAGCGCTCAGGAGTTCGTTTCTGGATATACCGCAAGGAGAATCCCCATGAGATTATTGGAACCGTGTCCTTCTCCTTCTACAAGACAGCTCCCTTCCAGAGCATCATGATTGGCTACAAGCTTCTCCCTGAACACTGGCATATGGGCTACGCCACCGAGGCAATCAAGGCCTGACAACTTCTAGTCCATCAGGTCATGGCTGTCCACAGAATAGAAGCTTACGTTTTGCCTGAGAACAAGGCATCCCAGACCCTTCTTAGCCGCCTTGGCTACTCCTTCGAGGGTACAGCCTACTCCTGCATTGAAGTTAAGGGTGTCTGGAGAGACCACCTTATATACAGCTACACCTATTAAAAATACCTCCCATCCTTTCGGAATGGGAGGTTCTTTTTACTTAGTTATAATAATGCCGTCCTCATCAAACTCTGTTCCCCATTCTTTAGAATAGGTGGTAAGGTCACTTAATATGGATTTATATCTGTCACCAGTCTGGAGAGTTGGTTTAAAGTCATTTCTGGAATCCACGGAGGATATAGTGCATGGTATTACCCTGGCACTTATGTCATCCTGGAGCACTCCGTCAACAAGGGTAAAGGTCTGCTGGTAAATAAAGGTGTCCTTCCTCTTTGGATTCTTGTTTCCTCCAAAGCAAAAATTGCCAAGGCTGTAGCAGATTACCTTGCCATTATATATCTCAATTCCCTGTGGTACATGAGGGTGGGCACCAAGTACAAGGTCTGCTCCCATATCCACAAAATCATGTCCAAGGTCAACGTGCTTAGACTGAGGATAATGGTCTAATTCCACGCCCCAGTGAATATATACTATTTTTACATTAGCTCCAGCCTCTGTAAGCTTAGAGAGTCCTGCTTCCACAGTATCCTTAACACTCTCTCCGTGGGAGGTATTTACTGCTATGACACCCATTTTAATGCCCTTAACCTCATATATGGCTACCACATCATCTGACGCATAGGTGATACCATAATTATTAAAGCCATCTATGGTGTCATTGAAGCCCTCCTCAAAATAATCCATATAGTGATTGTTGGAGAAGGCTACGCATTCCACCGAGCCCTCATTAAGGATCTGCATATACTCAGGACTTCCCTTTAAGTTGAACTCCTTTTCCATCTTCTCAGTTGCCTCAGTGAGGACACCCTCGAAGTTGACCAGTGTCATATCATCTTCTGAGAAGACAGGCAAAACACCTGAAAGAAAATATGCTGGCCCCTCGTTATCATACATCTCAACGAAGGTTCCTTCGTAACCCTGCAGCTGGGTATTTCCAAGTGTCACATCTCCTGCAGCGGAGAGGGTTATGGAGACCACCTCAGGTTCCGGCTCCTCCTCCGGCTCATCTTCCACCAGATCAGCTGGCTCTTCCGCCTCATTAAAAGGAGACTCCGCATCGTCCTGACCTATCTTTAAGTCATTAAATCCAAATACAAGCCCTATCACAAGCACAGTGACTATGACTGTGGCGAAGGCCCATAATAGTCTCTTAACTCTCATTATCCCTCAATAAATCTGTATGCATCCATGGCTGCAATTGCTCCGTCAGCTGCAGCTGTAACAACCTGTCTTAAGGACTTTCTTCTAACATCGCCGATGGCATATACTCCCGGAACATTGGTATGCATGTTTTCGTCAGTGAGTACATATCCGTCCTCAAGGACTACATCGTCCTTAAAGAGGTCAGTTCTAGGTGAAAATCCGATAAAACCAAAGACTCCCATCATGCCATCTTCTTTGGAAGCATTGATAGTGGTAAGTTCCCCTGTCTTAACATTTTTTACTACAATTCCGTCTAAGACATCATCTCCAAGGAGTTCGTCCACTACGGAATCCCAAATAAAGTCTATCTTTTCATTCTTAAAGGCCTTGTCCTGAATGGACTTGGCTGCGCGTAACTGATCTCTTCTATGAATGATGGTTACCTTTCTTGCAAATCTTGTAAGGTAGATAGCTTCCTCCACTGCAGAATCACCACCACCCACAACGAAAACTTCAAGTCCTCTGAAGAAGGCGCCGTCACAGGTAGCGCAGAAAGAAAGACCTGCACCCATGAATTTTGCCTCATTCTTACAGCCTATAGGCTTAGGGAAGGCTCCTGTCGCCAGCATTACCACCTTGGATTCGTATGTGGCCTTCTTGCCGTGGACCTTCTTAATTTCGCCCTGTAACTCAAGTCTGTCCACTGAATCCTGAACTCTCTCCACACCAAAGTGAAGGGCCTGGGCAGCCATTCTCTCAGATAGGGTAATTCCACTCTCTCCTTCAAGCATCTGACCAGGGTAATTCTCAAGGTCTGCTGTCAAAGCTATCTGACCGCCGTCCTGTCCCTGTTCAATAATAAGAGTTTTCATATTGTTACGTCCGGAATAAATTCCTGCGGATAAACCTGCAGGGCCGGCACCAATTATAATTACATCAAACACAATCTAACACCTCCACCTATTCTCATTAACTACTTTCCTGTAATAAGGAAGTCATTTTTGCCATTCATCTTGACCTGATATAATGCGGCATCTGCTCCGTCCATGAAATCAACCAGGCTGCTGTCACTGTCTGGCACAGCCAAATAGTATCCGTGGGATACAGTAAGGATAGGCAAAATGCATGAATCTGCATTTTCAATGTGAGCCTCTTCCACGAGACTCTTAATTCTCTCCGCAACCCTCTGGCCTTCAGCCTCTGTAATATCAGTTAATATGATAACGAACTCATCTCCGCCGAATCTGTATACAGTACCGTACCCTTCAACGGCCTCATAAAGAATATTAGCTAATTTCTTAAGAGCCTGATCTCCCTCAAGATGTCCATATTTATCATTTAATTTCTTGAAGCAGTCCACATCCAGCATACCAACCATAAGAACCTTGCCGTTTTCAAGGCAGTCCCCAAAGGCCTCTTTTGACTCTGCATTCAGGGCATATCTGTTCTTCAAAGCAGTCAGGGAATCCTCCTCTGACATTTTCTGAGCCTTTTCTACATTCTCCTCAGCCTTCTGAAGCGCAATCTTCATATTAAGGGCCATAACGTTTTCCTGGTTGGAAATATATTTTAAATCCTTATAATACTGTGCATGAGCCACACAGATATCCTGATACTTATCAACATCCTCAAGACACTGGTAATACATCATGTAAAACTCTGTTGTGGTTAACATATACAAGGGATTGTCTATCTCTTTTGCATATGCCTCATAACATTTAATTACCTCAAGCATCAGGTCATACTCCTGCATGTCTCTGAGAAGTTCCACAAGAATAGTGATGTCCTGAGTATATTCCGACATATTCTCGTTATTTCTAACCTTGGTACGTCCAACCAGCATTTCCAGCTTTTCTTCAACATAGCCGCGTCGACCCATACTATAGCAGAGGCTAGACAAAATGATTTCCACCGGAAACTCGTACTCATACAGGTTGTATCTCTTCATCAGCTCTTTTGCCTTAAGAAGATACATTTCCGCATGAAGATAATCGTGAATACGCCAGTATACCACACCTAAGTTTAGATTGCTGACTATATAATGTGTGGCATTTTCCGGCTTTTCTGACCCAGAGGCAAGCATATCCTCCTCGGCCAGTTCAAAGAAATGTAAAGCCTTCTTATAATCTCCAAGCTCCTGATACTTAGCACCAATATTGTTATAGAAAAGGTTAGCTAGTCCCAGAAGATTATACTTCTTAACATATCTAAGCCCCCTCATATAACAGTCTATAGCCATCAATTCATTATTGGAATTAGAATAAACAATTCCAAGGCCGTTCATTGTACGGGCATACATAACATGGTTACCCAGGGCCTCGAATCCCTTGGCAGCTTCACGGAAGCATATCATTGCCTCCTTAAATTCACCTGAGATAGTGTATTCCTTGCCCTTCTGATACTGAGAAAGGGCGTATTCATCTCTTGCTGACATAAAACCTCCAAAGCCTAAGCCTTTCAGGAAATGAGATAGCGATTACTTTCCTGGATAGCAGACAACTGAAGCAACATCGTACTTCTTTAATCTCTCGCGTCCGTTTAATCCTGCAAGCTCCATAAGGAAGACAAGCTTAACAACCTCACCGCCAAGTTCCTCAACTAACTCTGCTGTAGCCTCGATAGTTCCGCCTGTGGCAATAAGGTCATCAATGATTACTACCTTCTGGCCTGGCTTAATGGAGTCCTTGTGCATTTCTATGGTTGCTGAACCATACTCAAGATCATAGCTCTTCTCGACTGTCTCGCATGGAAGCTTACCCTTCTTTCTGCACAGAACAAATGGCTTGTGAAGCTTATATGCTATAGGTGCTCCAAAGATAAAGCCTCTAGACTCAGCTCCAACCATAACATCAAAATCTACGCCATCTAAAAGCTTGGTCATCTCGTCGATAGCCAACTCCAATCCATCTGCATCCTGTAATACAGATGTTACATCTCTAAAAATAATACCCGGTTCTGGGAAATCTGGTATGCTTCTTACGTAATCTTCTACTTTTTTCATCTTCAATTACCTCTCTTTGTTTATAATACTCTTCTGATTGTGATTATTGTTTTATATCTGGCATTGTTGGTAATACATATTCCGTAGGCAGCTCCTCTTGCATGGAGTATCTGACCATTTCCAAGATAGAGAGCCACATGACCTGCATAGCAGATAATGTCTCCCGGCTGAGCATTCTCATAGCTCACTTCTCTTCCCGCGGTTCTCTGCAGATAAGAGGTTCTTGGAATAGAAATACCAAAATGACTGTATACGTACTGAATGTATCCACTGCAGTCGGCTCCGGTATGAGGATCTGTACCACCCCACACATATGGATAACCAATGAAGGTCTTGGCATATGAGATCAGCTCGGATGGGGTTACGCTTGTTGCATATCCCGGATCCGCACCTCCTGAGGATCCCGAGTCTCCACCTGAACCTCCTCCTGATGAATCGCCACTGTCATTGTTGTTATTATTTGCTGCTGCAGCTGCTGCGGCTGCTGCGGCCGCTGCCTTCTCCTGCTCTTCCTTGATAATCTTGTTCTGGGCCTTAATAGTATCCTTGTAGCCCTGGGCCTTGCTCTGAGCAGATGCCAGCTTAGCCTGGTAGTCATCAAGCTCTCTCTCTAATTTTGCCATAACAGCCTCTAAGGATTCCTGCTCGGACTCTAATGCTGCCTTATCTTCCTCTAAAGCTGCAAGCTCCTCCTTAACCTGAACCTCAAGCTCCATGGTTGTAAGCTTGGCTTCCTCGTAGGATATCAGAAGCTTTCTATCGTAGCTGTAGACCTCATCATAGTACTCAACCTGGTTAAGCAGGTCCGCCATTGACTCAACACCTAAAATCGCTTCAATGAAAGCAGTGTCGCCCTGCTCATACATATATTTGATGCGAAGCTTCATAGCCTCGTACTGATTCTTTTCATTCTCCTTGGCAATTTCAAGATCTTCCTGAACCTGAAGGAGTTCCTCCTCCTTCTCTGCCACTTCCTCTGTGAGTAAGTCCACGGAAACCATGAGCTCTACCAATTCCTGCTCATAGCCATCCATCTGTCCCTCTAAGGCTGCCTGCTGCTCCTTCAGAGCATCCATCTCCTCCTCGAGTTCCTCTAATTCTTTCTCTGCCTCGTCCTTGGCGTCCTGAGCATCGCTGGACTTGTCAGCGTAAACATAGCCGCTGACCCCACACAGGACAAGAGACACAATTAACATTAACGAAAGGATTTTCTTTCCCATATTTTCCTCCTTCCCATAGATACTATATTTTACCATTTTGATGGCCTTTATTCAATAAAATAAGCCTCATCCATAAGGATGAGACTTAGATTTTTCACACGCTTTATAATAATTAGTTCTCGCAGAGCTTCATTCTGATTCCCTTGGTAATAATGTCGCTGTAGCTGTAAGAAATCATCTGACCTCTGTCATCTCCATCACCCTCAAGGATTACTGTGAAAACTGAAGGATATGCGTTCTTCAAAACGCCTTCCTTAACATTCATTCTGTGTCTGCCTTCGTCCTGCTTAATCTGTACTCTGTTGCCAAGCTGCAAAGCTACAGAAGCTCGAATCTTGTCAATTTCTTCTTTTTCCATTGCCATAACTAGCCACCTCATACTTTCTCATGAAATTAGCAAAGCCGAAGCCCCTCCCTGTAGGAGCTCTCTCACTGGGATTAGTTTAACATTATTTTGTGTTTTTGTCAAGGAATTACCACTAGATACTGTGTAAAACAGGGTTATTGTAACTACAGTTTAGTGGTAAAATGTGGCGCTAAGACACGTTACAAAGAAAGTACCTTGCGTCGTGCTAAAACGCTCCCTAAAAGAGCCACTAATGCTAAGGGCTAGGTAATCAAAGATTCACGGCACCGTCGAAGCAAACTTCCATGTTTGCGTTCTCCTTGTTTCGCCTTCCCTGGCGAAACATGCCTGATATTAACCTTAGCAAAAGTGGCTCTATGCGGTCGCTCAATCGCATCTTACGCAAGGCACTTCCTCTTTCACTGTCGTCTGTCGCTGCCACATTTTATCTGAAATGGCTCAAAAGCCTAGGGGATTGTCATGGCAACGTAAGACGATAGCGAGGCTTCCGTAGGGAACTTAAGGCTAGCAGCGAGGACGGGCGAGTGTCTGAGGCGACGATTTCGTCGCCGAGTTTTCGCAGGAGTCCGAGCGAATAAGCGCCTTAAGTGAGCAGGAAACGCAGCGTGTCTCAGTGCCATAACAAGCTCCTTGGCGTATGGCACGTTTTAGTATCTGGCAAAGCAGCTCCGCCAGTTTTATGTCTTCCCCGTTACCATAACAAAAACCCCGTGGATTCTCATCCACGGGGTTATCATGTCTAACGTTATTTATTCAGCTGTTTCTTCAACGCCTTCGTCAGCCCACTCAACAATTACCCTGGTAATGTTCTCAATGTAACCATCAGAGAATGGATTGGTTAAGCCAGCTGCCTCAACAGTCTTAACGAAGTCCTCAGCCTCACCAAACTCAACCATCTTCATATAGAGGTCACAAGCCTTATCGAAGTCGGTCTGTGAGATAGCCCAGATCTCAAGAGCTGGCAGTACGGATACTGCATAGCTGATGTAGTAGATTGGAGATGTAAAGTTATGAGGAATCTCAACCCAGTCATAAGATGGCTGATCAGCCTCATAGTTGTAGCCATAGCTTCTTGCAATCTCGTTGAACTTAAGGCTGATATCCTCAATAGTAGGATCCTCAAGTCCGTATACATACTGCTGCCACTCGTCATACATACAGCCGTCCATTACGGTGTTAACGAAGGTTAAGAGACCGTAAGCCTCTGCTGCCTGTCCTGCGCTCTCTCCAAACATTTCCTCATAGAACTCTCCGAAAAGAATCTCTAAGCCTTGGGAGTGAACCTCTGCAAGATCAAGGTTGCTCATATCTCTTGCCTCGTCTGCATGTACATAGTAGTTATTGTAATGACCATACTCGTGAGTAAGTGTCATAAAGTCGTAGAAGGAATATCCTCTCTGGTTAAAGAGGAATGGCTGGTTAATTGTATCTAAGAAGATAGTGAAACCGCCATCGGTCTTCTTCTCATTGTAATCAAGATCATAGAGGTTATACTTCTCCATGAAGTCAAAACCGTCAACAAGTCTCTCGTCAATCTTAGGAAGATACTCTTTAACAAGGGCCATCTGATCTGCAATCTCCATTTCAGAAATCATACTGCTTGCCTGAGAATATGCAGCGTAATCATACTTGTTATAGTAAATCTCTAAATATGCCTCAAGGATTGTAGCCTTAACCTGCTGTGCAAGCTTAGCAGAATCCTCTGGGGTATAGCATCTCTCATATACCTTCTCATATGCATAGTTTGCATAATTGTCATAACCTAAGGTCTTGGCATACTGCTGACGAACCTTTACGAGATCAATGTAAATAGGTCCTAATAACTCAACTTCAGCATTCTGAATCTGGGCAAGACCATCATAGTATTCCTCGTTAGAAAGGTTGGAATCAGAATATAAATCGCTTAAGGTATACTCTTTTCCATTGATGGTTGCTGTGAACTCAGTTAATGACTTGTTGTTGTACTCAGTCTCTAACTTGGACTCCTTTGAGTGAAGCTCCTTCTGCTCATCAGTCATCTCGACATACTCTTCGTAGTACTTGATGTCCTTCTCTGTCCACTTGCCTCTGGCAGCTTCTCCGCAGGCTGACTCTAAGATATGCTTACCTAAAAGGTTAATCTTATCTCCCTCCTCGAAGAGAAGGTCGCTTGCGTAGGTGTACTCGTCCATATAGTACTCATCTGTTGCATCTAAAGAGTTAAATAACTCAGCAAGCTCATAGGAATATGCAAGCTCATAATCCATATCTACAATCTTATCGAAGTTAGCAAGAACTGTCTCTGCATTAGCAGCATCACCCATAAGTCCTGCTGTCTCATCGATTAATGCTTCCATCTCAGTTGGATCATAATGCACATACTCTAAATCCTCGAAGGCAATACCCTCTCTCACAATGTGCTCTACCTCTGGCTCCTGTGTTGCTTCAACTGGATCTCCAGATGCTGTCTTCTCGTCCTTTTTGCCACATCCGGCAAAAGAACCAACTACAAGTGTTCCCACCAAGATTAAGCTCAGTGTCTTTTTCCATAGTCTACTCATTACTCATATGCTCCTTTATCAGCTTTCTTTCCACCTCCTGCACATAGGCAGCCAGGTGCTTCTTTTCCTCTGCTTCCAGCTCATTTGGAAGGATAGGATCCCCGAAGTAAATTCGGATGCGACCGGATCTTATCATAGGAAAATGCGCTTCTAGTATCTCCTGTGTTCCAAAGATGGCAACTGGCACGATTGGACATCCGGACTTGGATGCCATCTTCACAGCTCCTGCCTTGAATTCCAAGAGATCATCCATATTCTCATTCTTATTTCTGGTGCCCTCAGGGAAGATGAATACCGAAATACCTGACTTGATTAACTCGATTCCATCAAGAATCATCTGTAGTCCGGATCTTGGATCATCTCTGTCAAGGAATAAACAGTGTAAGCGTTTCATCCACACCCTTAAAAGTGGTACCTTAAGAATTGATTTCTTGCTCACAAAGCCAGTTAAATATGGAAGATTACCGTATACTGCAACGGTATCATAGAAGCCTCTGTGATTTCCGACGAAAAGTACTCCCTGGTCCTTTGGAATCTTCTCAAGTCCTTCTATGGTAACCTTGGCACCACTTAGCAGAAGGACTCCCTTGAAGGCCCACTGGACAATTCTCAGACTGTGGTAGTCCGCCGACTCCGGGTGCTTCTTTCGTCTGAAGTACTCGATAGCCATAAGTGGCGATGACAGAATGAGAAAAAGGGATACAAAGAGAACGACAAATATAGTTCTTATCATTATTTCTCTCCTTTCTCTTTCATATGAGTTTAATCTAAATAGTCCTCTGACACAAGTAAAATATACATTGCCTCTATATTTGTGGTATTATTAGTTGTTGGTAGTTTAAACTAAATCAGGCAAAAAACCACTGGGTTCTCCCAGAAAGGAGCATATATGAATATTGTAGTTTTAGCTGGAGGTCTCTCCACCGAGCGCGATGTCTCTCTGGTTACAGGAAGAAAGGTAGCTGAAGCCTTACGTGAGAATGGCCACAGCGTTGTCCTGTTAGACGTATTCCTGGGATACGGAGTCCCAGGTGATGACCTCTCAGATATATTTAGCCACTCAGAATCTGTCACTTTAGCAGAGACCGGAATCCCCGGGGAAGCACCTGATATAGAGGCTATTAAAAAAAGCCGCAAGGACCAGTCTAAAAACTTCTTTGGACCTAATGTCATCAAGCTCTGTCGAATGGCAGACATTGTATTTATGGGACTTCACGGTTCCAACGGAGAGGACGGCCGCATTCAGGCAGCCTTCGACCTCTTCGGAATACCATACACCGGCACTGGCTACTTAAGTTCAGCCATTGCCATGGATAAGGAGTTAACCAAGAGATTCTTTAGAGAAGCTCATGTTCCTACACCAAAGGGAGTAGTTGCAATAAAAGGCCTTCAGAACCTTACCTTAGAAGAGGCCGGTGTACCACTTCCATGTATTGTAAAACCTGCCTGCGGAGGTTCCTCCATAGGAACTACTGTGGCCAACAGCCCTGAAGAGTACGAAAAGGCTCTTGAGGCTGCTTTTGCCTGGGAAGACAAGGCAGTTGTAGAGCAGTTTATCAAGGGAAGGGAATTCTCTGTGGGAGTAATGGAGGGCAAGGCTCTTCCAGTTATTGAGATTGCTCCAAAGGTTGGCTTCTACGATTACAAGAACAAATACGCTGCAGGCTCCGCAGTTGAGACCTGTCCAGCTGATATTCCGGAGGATATCGCCAAGTCCATGCAGCGCTACGCTGAGATGGCTTTTGAGGCTCTCTCCTTTGAAACCTATGCCAGAATGGACTTCCTCTTAGATGAGAACAATGAAATGTACTGCCTTGAAGCTAACACCCTTCCAGGCATGACACCTACCTCCCTCCTTCCTCAGGAAGCAGCGGTTATAGGTATGAATTTTAACGAGCTTTGCGATGAGATTATCAGAATCTCCTTAAAGAAATACGAGAAATAAGGACTTGAAAATGAAGAACCTTACACCTGAAAACATAGCCAGGGTTACCGGTGGTACCTACTATGGTCCTGGCGATTTAATGAAAACAGAAATAAGTGGCGTAACCAAGGATTCAAGGTATGTCGAAAAAGGAGATCTCTATATCCCCTTTGTAGGTGCCAGAGTTGACGGTCACTCCTTCTTTGCGGATGTCAACGAGAAAGGAGCCATGCTCTGCCTGTCAGAACAGGATGTGGATATGGGAGATATGCCTAAGGGCTTCGCCTATGTCAGGGTTGCAAGCACCGCTCAGGCCTTAAAGGACATTGCTGCTTTCTACCGTGACCAGCTTAGCTGTAAGATAATCGGAGTAATTGGCTCCGTAGGCAAAACCTCCACCAAGGAAATGCTTGCCTCCGTCCTCTCTGAACATTTTTCTGTGCAGAAAACCATGGGTAATCTGAACAACGAAATAGGCATGCCTCTCACCCTGCTATCCATAAGGGACCAGCATGAGGTTGCCATTGTTGAGATGGGAATATCAGACTTTAACGAGATGGAGCGATTATCAATAGTTGCCCGTCCGGACGGAGTGGTTTTCACCAATATTGGTTACTGTCATCTTGAAAATCTCGGCACCAGATACGGAATACTAAAGGCCAAGACTGAGGTTCTGCCCTACATTAAGAAGGGAGGATTCGTAGTCCTTAACGGCGACGATGACAAGCTCGTTACCATTAAGGAATCAGAGGGCTACTCCCTTAACTCCTACGGCATTATCACAGAATCAGAGCCTGCGCCAAGACAGCATCTTGTCTACGCCAAAGACCTTAAGTCCCTTGGGCTTTCAGGCGAAAGCTTCAAGCTGCATTTTGCCGGGGAAAACAGTATGGACATCACCCTTAAGCTCGCAGGTGACCACAATGTATATAATGCTCTGGCTGCCGCTTCCGTTGGCAGACTCCTTGACATGAGCAATGACGAAATAAAAGAGGGACTTGAGAAGGCTGAAACCATCTCAGGAAGAAACAATCACTTCACCCTAAATGGCATCACAGTAATAGATGACTGCTACAACGCCAACCCCGTCTCCATGAAGGCCTCACTGAAGGTCCTCTCCGAGGCCCCTAATGGCAAAATCGCCATCCTTGGTGACATGGGTGAACTTGGCACCGAGGAGAAGGCCCTCCACTACGAGGTGGGAAGCTATGCCTCTGGTCTTAACCTTGATGCAATATGGTGTGCAGGTCCTCTTTCAAAGGAGATTATCAGGGGCTACCAGGATATGGGTGGCAAGGCCGACTGCTGCCACTTCGACAGCATGGATGAACTCTTAAACCATATAAAGACAAAAAAGAAAACCGGAGATACCCTTTTAATTAAAGCCTCCCACTTCATGGGATACGATAAAATCGTGGCTGCCTTAAAGGAATAAGCCTAGTTTTCTTCTTCGTTATATTTAGGTATATAGATTGTAAAGGTTGAACCCACTCCAGGACTGCTGGTAACTTCAACATGTCCATCGTGGTACTCCACAATCTTTTTCATAAGTGTTAAACCGAGCCCGTAGCCCTTAGTGCTGCGGGCTTCTTCTGCTCTATAGTAGGATTCGAATATACGTCCTAACTGTTCTTCTGTCATTCCAAGACCTTCGTCCTCAACAGAGAGGAAGCACATATCGTCCTTAACTCCCGTTGTGACAGTAATTGTAGATCCAGGCTCTGAATACTTCACTGCATTTGAAACTAAGTTTCTGATTGCAGTCATGGTGAGATTCATATCGGCAAAAACCGGAGCATCATCAAGGATATATAAGAACTTGTAGCTATCTCCCACCACATAGTTCTCATCCTCACAGATAGATTCCACAAGGAAGGTTAAATCGAAGTACTCCTTCCTTAAGGTCAGTCTGTTCTGAGCCATTCTTGAGAGATTTAAGAGCTGCTCCATCATGTGATACATGCGCTCAGTCTGCTGGTGTACAATGGTAATCTCCTCTAAGAGATCGGTATTGCCAGCATTTTTTGCCTTAATCATCATGGTCTCACACTGGAGACGTATAACAGTGATAGGGGTGCGAAGCTCATGGGATACATCAGAGTTAAACTGCTCCTGTCTTGCCACAACCTCCTGCATACGCTTTAAAAGTCTGTTGTAGGCGTCAATCAGGGTCACAAGCTCTGAGAATCTGCCTGAGTAGGTTAATTCTCCTGCGAACTTTAAGTCCTCGGAAATCTCCTCTGCCTTCTCACACATGTCCTCCATAGGTTTACTAATCTTTCTGTTAAGCGCTATGGCAAAAACAAGAAGGAGTAAAACTGCAAAAGCCACCGTAAGGTAGGAGGCCCTTCTCACCGTAAGATAAACCGTTGAAATATCCTTCACGTTGGCATAGGCTCTTAGAACATAGCCGCCGCTTAAGCCAAGCTGCTTCTCCAAAAGGTCAGACCTGTCCACAACATAGAAGGAATTTCCGTTATTCTTAACCTCTCTTAAGTTGTTTTCAACTGCCATGGTTTCATATACATCAAACTCCCCGGAATAGGCACCAGACATATAGTTTCCATCCTTATCCAGGAGGATTACATATATATTCTGTTCCTTGTAGAGTTCCGGCATGGTCAGGATTGGCACTCCATCCGACACAACAATTCCCTCCGTAGCCACATATATGGCATTTCTTAGGTCATTGTTTATGGTGATGCTTCCCGCCCGGTCTGTGATGAAGGTTATGGCTACTAATAAAATAGCCATGGAAATCACCACGATACCTGTTGACCAGGCCATGAGATAAGAAACCAGAGACTGGTTCTTCTTTAGTCGTTGCATCTAACTACATACCCCGATCCTCTGATGGTCTGAATCATTTTCTCGTCGTAACCGTCGTCAATTTTCTTTCTTAGGAATCTGATATAAACGTCAACCACATTGGAGCTTACCTCAGCTTCCACATTCCAGACATTTGATTCAATCTGCTCTCTGGTTACAACTATGTTCTTGTTCTTAATAAGATATAAAAGCACTGCAAATTCCTTTGGAGACAGGTCAATAAACTTGCCCTCTCTCTTAACGGACTTCTCGTTGATATTTACCTCAAGAGGTCCGCAGCGGAATACATTCTCATAGATTCTTGGCTGCTTTCTAAGCATAACCCTTAAACGGGCAAAAAGCTCTGACAACTCAAATGGCTTAGTCATATAGTCGTCCGCTCCCGCGTCAAGTCCCTGAACCACGTCCTGGGTGGCTGATTTTGCTGTAAGGAACATTACAGGGGTTTCGTTGCCCTGCTTCCTAATTGCCTCAAGTACCTGGAAGCCGTTTTTGCCTGGCATCATGACGTCAAGGATTGCTCCGTCATACTCCTCCTGACTCTCAAGGTACTCAAGGGCCTCGTCACCGTCGAAGCAGGCGTCAACCACATAGCCTTCGCCCTCCAAGGCCTTCTTCAGTATTTTATTTAAACTTTCCTCATCTTCTGCTAATAATAAATGCATTTCCGAATCTCCTTTCCGGATAATACTAAATCCCTATTAACTATATTATCGGACAATTCTTAAAGGCTACTTAAATCCATTTAGGAATATGTCACAGCCCCCTTCTTCCAGTATCCCTTAAGGAAAAGGAAGCCAAGTATTGAAGCCTTAACCACATTCTCTAAAATCATGCAGGACCACACCGCTATGAGGCCTCCGCCAAAGAAACGGGTAACCACGAAGGTAAGTCCTATTCTCACTATCCACATGGTACTGACTCCCACAATAAAGGTGGTCTTAGTGTTTCCAACTCCGTTGAAAATACCCTCCATCATAATAAGTGCGCCGTAAACTGGCTCTGACACCGCCACCATTCTAAGCACAATCAATCCCATGCCAATAACTGCAGCATCCCTGGTAAAGAGTGACATCATAAAGCCGGGCATCAGGAAGAGGGCAAGGCCGGTTATAGTCATAATTCCGGCAGTAACCAGTATAAGCATTCTGGCCAGGCGGTCAGTCTTCTTATCATCCCCTTCACCCATGGCATTTCCTATAAGGGTGGCACCTGCATCCTGCATTCCAAAGCCTGGAATGTAGAACATTTCCTCAGCTGTGATAGCTATGGAATGTGCTGCCAGCGTCACTGTTCCAAGGAAAGCTACCTCTGCGGTAAACACTGCGTAGCCAGAGAAAACAAGGAGTCTCTGGAGGGCAAGTGGAATGCCCACCTTGGCACACTGGTACATAACATTTCCGTTAACTCTCTTGCTGATACCTCTCGGCGAGAGAGCACTGCTTCTGTAAAGGGCAAAAAGCATTGCAATTCCACCAAAGACTGAGGATATGGCGGTTCCAAGTGCAGCTCCCGTAACTCCAAGGTCTGCACCTATCATGTATACCTTTATACCAAAAATATTAATATATCTGCAGTCGTAAATCAGGAAGAAGTTAGCCACAACGTTTATTACGTTTACCATGGCATTAACTGTCATTGGGGTTTTGGTATCCCCGGTTCCCCTGATGGCACAGCTTAGTATCATGTCCACAGACTTGAATATGAAGGATGCCCCGATTATGAAGAGGTACATGGAGGCATCGTGAAGCACTGCCTCCTCTCCACCCATCCACTTGGGAAGGAAGGGAGATATTCCCATAACCACAAGGGATGTTACCAGACCCAACAAAAAACACAGGTACACCGACTGGATGCCAGCAACCTTCACCTCTTTCTTTTTGCCTGCTCCGTTATTTCTGGATATGTAGGCCAGGATACCCACTCCGAGTGAGTAGGCAGGAGCATTAATCAGCCAGGTTACGGGGGTGTTAAGTCCCACCGCCGCAGTTGCATTGGCTCCAATCTGTCCAACCATGGCCGTATCAGCATAGACCACCACAGTCTGAAGGAACTCCTCCAGAATTGTGGGCCATGCAAGACCCATTATTAGTTGCACCAGTTCCTTCCTGGTGTTAGCTTTTCTTATTTCCATTTATTTCGTTTCAACTCCGTTTATTCCCCCGCGGTTATGTCCGCGTAGATAATTGATATAGTAGGTAATCACTGACACAATAATGATTCCCACTGCGATTCCAGTTGCCGCAAGCACGGTTCTAGTTCCAAAATACTTGGCTGTACCCTGATTTCCCATTACCAGGTTATAGGTGGTGTAGTAAAGGGAGCCACCTGGCACCATAGGCAAAATACCAAGTATCAGATACAGGGTAGCCGGAGCCTTGGTCACTCTTGCAAGTACCTCCGACAGCATGGTTCCGAAGGTTGCTGCAATAAGGTAGGAAACAAAAATATTACCCTCTGTGTAGTGATCAGCAATTAAGCATACTCCCCAGGTTACCGCACCGCACAAACCTGCCAAAAATACCCTCTTAGGTTTATTCTGATATATAAGGGCAAAACCCATGCAGGCAACCAGTGCGCCTGCCATCTCTATAAATCCCTGAATCATAACAGACCTCCATAAATCATAAGTGGTAATGCATAGCCAACCGCGATTGCCGCAGCAATGAATATGGACTCAATGAATCTAAGCAGTCCCGCAATGATATCTCCTCTCATTACATCCCTGAAGGAGGTGGTGAGGGCAAGACCCGGGATTAGGAGCATAATGTCTCCAATCATTATTTTGTCTAAATGTTCTCCTATACCGAGACTCTTTAACAGGATTGCGGCAAAACCGGATAGCAGGGCTGCCAAGGCAATATATAGGAACTTGTTCATCTGAGAAACCTTGGTAAAACGACCTGAAAGGTATATCAGAATTCCAATAAAGCCCGCAACAATTCCATCTATAATAGAGCCATCGAAGAATACAGCGAAGCCCCCAGAGCCAAGGAAGTAAGCCAGCATCATTACCCATGGATTCTGGCTGTACTTAACAGGCTTCATCTCATTTAAAGCATCATAGAGTTCTCTCACTGTCATGGGATTGCCACAAACCCTTCTTGACAACTCATTTAAATCCTCAAGATGATGCATATTGTTCTCGTGTTTATACACACGGCGACTCTCGGATACAATCCTTCCCTCAGGATCAAGGAAGGATACAGAGATGAACTCTGTGATGGTAAACACGTTTACCTTGCGATAGCCATAGGCCGTAAGCATTCTGTATATAGAGTCCTCGACTCTGTTAACCTCACCCCCTGCGGTGAGCATTTCCTCTCCGATATCCAGCACAAGGCAGAGAAGGGTCTTAGGGTCCTTAGGTGATGGCGCCTTGTCCGGATTCACTCGGTCACTAATCTCAAGATACATACATATCCTCCTGATTACTCATAGTTAATCTCATTTTACCAAAAAACATACTGCCGTTCAATGAATGACACAATCCACAAATACTTCACAGTTCTAAGGTTTAACTTACATAGGCAAAATGTTATAATTAGGTCATCCTAATAGTAAAGGGGTTGATTTAAATGAGAATCACAATAAGTGGAAAGAACATCGACGTTACACCTGGTATCAGAGCTGCGGTTGAGGAGAAGTTAGCTAAGTTAGACAAGTACTTCAATGCAGAGACAGACGCATCCGTTACCCTTAGCGTAGAGAAGAATCGTCAGAAGATCGAGGTTACAATTCCTCTAAAGGGAACCGTAATTCGTTCAGAGCAGGTTAGCTCCGATATGTACGCATCTATCGACATGGTAGAGGAGTCTATCGAGAAGCAGTTAAATAAGTACAGAAAGAAATTTGTTACCAAGAAGCACGGTGCTGAGAGCTTCACCTCCGACTTCTTTGATGTTGATCTTGATGATGATGATGAAGAAATCAAAATTGAGCGTGTTAAGCGCTTCGGCATGAAGCCAATGTATCCAGAGGATGCCTGCATCCAGATGGACCTCTTAGGCCACAATTTCTTCGTATTCTTAAATGCCGAGACCGATACAGTAAACGTTGTTTACAAGCGTAAAGGTGATACATACGGATTAATCGAGCCAGAATTCTAAAATCAGAATCACGAAACCCCAGCCAGGTGGCTGGGGTTTTTTAATGTGGAAAAACCCAGGCTTAGCCCGGGTCTCCTTGGAGTTCTCTATGAAAAAAGATGTAGTAAGCTTTTATTTTGCGCTGAGGCTTCCAAGCTCTGAGCCTCCAGAGTAAGCACCGTCTGAAAGGATGCCATCTACAGCTTCCTCTGTGTAGCTTCCACCGGTGTAAACTGTGTATGTCTCACCCTCCTTAATCTCTGGTGATGTAAATATCACGCAGGAATAGGACTTAGGAGCCGCGAAGGTAAATATAATGTTTCCTTCAGAATCCTGAATGCTCATTATGGTGTCCGCACCCACGGAGCATGTGAAGGCTAGCTGGCCATTTGCGCAGTCTCCTGCATCCTGGGCCATACCCGAAGAACCAACTGCAAGTAGAATTCCTCCTGTGGTAGTTAAGCTTCCCGCATAATCCAGGGATCCATTTCCATCATTAGTTGGACCGTATACCACAGTAGTTCCACCGTTAACTTCCATATTTCCATTGCTGTCTAAGCCATCTCCGGAAGCGTTAACGACTATATATCCATTGTTAATTATTATCTCCGCATCCTCAGTGGCGAACATGTCATTTTTGCCCCATTCTCCGCCAGTTCCGGAGCCATCATTTCCACCAGCTGCATTAAAGCCATCGTCTGATGCGGTAACTCTCAGGGTGCCTCCATTTATAATTATGTACTGGCCCTCAAGTCCCTCATAGGACTCTGTAACCTCTATATTTCCACCGTCAACTGTCAGTCTGCCATCTGCATGAATACCATCATCAGCTGTGGCAAGATATAAGCTTCCGCCCTCTATTGTAAGGTCAGTGCTGGCGTGAATTGCATCGTCGAAGGACTCGACTGTGTAGTTTCCAGACTTAATGGTTATGGAGCCGGTAGCTTTAATACCCTTTACAGAATCTGCAAGGTCCTTTGTTGCCTGGTTTCCTTCCTCCATTCCTCCGAAGCCGCCTCCAAAACCGCCTCCAAAGAAAGAATCACTCTCATCTGTTGTTTCCTCACCCTCAGTTTCATTATCGGATGAGCTATCCTCCTCGCTACCATCAAGGCCTTCCTTGTAGGTGGATCCTGTTGCTCCTCCTCCACAGACAATCACCATGGTATTATCTGCGAGAGTCATGTCCGCGACAGACTGAATTCCATCAAGGTTAGCCCGAATATAAACTTCAGAATTAGAGATACTTATATCTCCCTTATCCTCTAAATTAGAAGTCTTGATTCCGTCCTGGTAGGTCTCCACATAGACATAGGCCTCTTCTATGGTTACGGAATCCTTGCCCTGAATGCCATTGTTATATGCTTTCACATAAATGGATGCATTCTTTATCTCAAGGTCATCCTTAGTGTGAATACCCTTTCCATAAAGGGAAGTAATATAGAGACTTCCGGCACCAGATATCTTAATATCCTCATTGGAATAAAGGGCTGCACTCATGGAATCCTCATCCTCAGAAGTAACCTCTGCCTTCTCGGAATTGTCTTCGATTATATTTACGGAACCCTTCTGCAGGTGAATAGTCACATTCTTGCTTGCATTAACTACATATACAGGTGAAGTCTCACTGTTAGTGATAAGGGCCCCATTTAGCAAGAGCTTAACTGTGTCATCCTCATCAGTGTCCACGATAATCTGGCAGTCAGTAAAGTTACCCTTTAGTTCATAACACAGGGCCTTGCTAAGGGTTATGGTTTTACCCTCCACACTTACTCCGTCTCCTTCTGTAAATACATTCTCGCCGTCGCAGCTAATATATGTGTCGGGACTTACATCCTTCTCGGCGGCAGCTCCCTCAACAGCCTCCTCAGGCCAGCTTATCTCAGGGATTGTTCCCGCTGTTAATGAAGCTGTTATGACAGTTTCTTCACTTTCGTTATCAATTATTCCCGCTGCCTTACCACTGCATCCTGTGAGGGTGGCAATGGTAAGTAGTCCTGCTAAAACAAGGCAAAATAATCGTCTTTTCATCTTTATCTCCTTAATCTATCTTAAATCAACTAATGTACTCTTCTCTCTGACAAGGTCTATACTAAAAGCCTTAAGTGAAGGCCATCTGAAGATGAACTAAAGAGAAACTGAAAAAGAGAGAAAAGACGAGTGATAAAAGCCTTTAAGCATAAGAAAAACCCGACCATAGGCCGGGCTTAAATCTAAGTCTGTTTTGCATTTGGATCTAGGAATGAGGTCTTATGTTCAATCTCCTGCATTCTGCAATCCACGTCATTTATAATATCTGCGCAGGCCTTAAGCTCTGCTGCAATCTCCTCTGGATTCTCAATATCCTTCTTATATTTAACCTTGTGCTCAAGGGAAGCCCAGAAGTCCATGGCGATAGTTCTAAACTGAACTTCAACCTTCATGTTCTTCTTCTCATTGGCAAGGAAGATTGGAACCGCAACTATAAGGTGAAGAGATCTGTAGCCGTTAGGCTTTGGCTCCGCAATATAGTCCTTTATCTCAAGCACCACAATGTCGTCCTGCTCAGTAATTAACTTGGCAACATTGTAGATATCCTCAGGGAAGGAACAGATAACTCTGATTCCGGCTATGTCATTTAAGTTCTTCTCCATAGCCTCAGTAGTCATCTCATAGCCCTTTCTCTCCATCTTCTCATAGATGGATTCAGGGGACTTAATGCGGGTCTTAATGGACTCAATAGGATTTCTCTTTAATCTGAGTGAGAACTCCTCGTTTAAGACCTTGATTTTGGTCTCCACCTCCATGATGGCACATTCATAACGCATCATCATATCCTGGAAGTCAGCAGATATTTTCTCCATCTGCTCAACATCTACACGGTTTACAAGGTCTGTAAAATTAAATTTCTGTGGCATAATACCTCCTCTATGCCTTATACGTAAAGGGAAGCCTTCTCCCCTCTTAGTACTCTTAATGCTCCAAGAGCAAGGGAATCCATCTCTGCCTCTCCTGGAAGCTCTAAAACTGGCGCGATTTTGCCTACATAGGAAGCAATCTCCTGACAGAATGGCTTGCAGTAAGCCATACCACCTGTAAGCACAATTGCATCAACATCCATGCGCAAGACTGCTGCCATGGCACCTATATCCTTGGCATGCTGATATGCAAGGGCATCAAAAATCATCTTGTACTCTGGGTCGCCCTCGTTAATAGCCTTCTTCTCAATCTCGATGAAGTCCTTGGTTCCAAGATAGCTAAATACACCCGCCTCTGAACCAATCTGCTTCTTAACCTCTGCCTTGCTTACACCTGAGAAACAAAGGTTGATAACTGCGTTAACTGGAAGGGAACCGCCTCTGTCTAAGGAGAAGGATCCCTCGTCCTTAACATTGTAAACGTCAACTACTCTGCCCTTCTCGTGAGCAGCTACTGAAACTCCACCACCCATGTGAACTACAATTAAGTTAAGTTCCTCGTATGGCTTACCAAGCTTCTCTGCTGCCTTTCTTGCCATACCCTTCTGGTTCAATGCGTGGAAGAAGGACTGTCTCTCCATGCCCTTTAAGCCAGAGATTCTTGCTATATCTGTCATCTCATCTACACATACTGGGTCAACGATGAAGGCAGGAATGCCTACGCTGTCTCCCAAGTCCTTGGAAAGAAGCGCTCCAAGGTTGGATGCATGCTCTCCGTATGGTGGATTCTCGATGTCTCTAATCATTGCATCATTTACCTGATAGGTACCAGATGGAATGTGCTTAAGGAGACCACCTCTGCCACAGACAGCGGCGAAGTCCTCCATCTTGTAGCCATTCTCTTTAAGTGTATTTAAAATCAAATCTCTACGGAACTCGAACTGGTCAACGATCTTCTGGAAAGGCTTTAATTCCTCTATGGAATGATCGATGCCTGTCTTAAAAATCTGCTTCTCGTCCTCATAAACTGCTATCTTGGTGCTGGTTGCACCTGGATTAATAACTAATATTTTCATAAACGTTCTCCTTATATCCCTAGGACTTTTCTAAACCCGAGGCTTATTATACTATGGATTTTTACAGTCTAGCAAGGCAAAATCAAAATAATAAGAATTGTTTATGGAATTTTAATATTCTTATTTTTAAGGCTTTGGCCTGAAATATGGTAGAATACAGAGTAAGTAGAAAAGGACGTAAATATGACCGGTTTAAACATAAGAGACTACCAGTGCCAGTTTAATATAGGTGACAGAGACTCCGACTTTCCGGAAATCCAGGGCTTTCTCTCCGCAATAAGCAGAGCGGATAATGACCTTACTCCAGAACCAGGTTTCAGCTTCGAGGAGGCACTTATTGATATAAAAAAGGATAGGCCAAGCATAAAAGAGGCCTACCAGATATACTCAGACAGGCTCATTACTAAGCTGCGAGGTCTAATAAAGGAGTATGGCATCACAGCCATATCCTACGGAGATCCAACTGCAGGGGTATCCATTCTGGGGCCCAAAATCCTGTCAGCCTATACAGAGGGCTTCACCCTTCCACTTTTAAGGAGAATAAGAAGCGAGTTCCCGGACCTTCAGGTTATTATATGTCCCAAGGCCTCTTTTGCCCTAATAGACTTAGGTCTCGCCGAGGAAGTAAACCATGAAATAGAGCCGGGGCTAAACTACGAGGAAGCAATTGGCAGATACAGCCACATAAAGACCATAGGACAGCTCTGTATTAAAAAGAGGGACAGCCTCTTAAAGAATAACTGTCTAAAGGAAATCATTCTAAAGAAAAGCGAGTAAAACATGGCCAACAAAGAAGAAAAAACCAATGTAATGAGACTGCTTGAGCAAAAGAAAATACCCTATAAGTCTCACAGCTATATAGATAACCCCTCCACCGTGGGAACAGAGGTGGCAAGACTATTAAACCAGAACCCTGACCAGGTCTTTAAGACATTAGTCACCACAGGCAAAACTGGCAACCACTACGTCTTCGTAATCCCGGTTAACGCTGAGCTTGACTTAAAGAAAGCCGCCAAGGCCGTATCTGAAAAGTCCATTGAAATGCTTAAGCAGAAGGACCTTCTCCCACTTACAGGCTACATTCACGGAGGCTGCAGCCCCATAGGCATGAAGAAGTTCTTTACCACCGTAATTCACGAAAGAGCCGAAGGTTACGAGAGTATCTTCTTCTCCGCAGGCAAAATCGGCTACCAGGTCGAAGTATCCCCAGGGGACTTAGCGAAAATAATCAGATTTACCTACTCAGATATAATAGTTTAAAAAGAGCGCGGTCTAAGCCGCGCTCATATTATTTTGAGATATATAAAAGATGGTTACTAAAACCAAGGCATTCAGGCTTCTCGCAGGTGTAGAAGTGAAACTTCATATACTGGCTAAAGCCCTCGTCACTTAAGATATTCATCCTTTGTGCCAAAAGCTCAGACACTCCGTCAGCTGCAATTCTCTTAATGATATCAAAGCCTGCATCCTTATATAAGCCATCTATATAATCAAGGGTCATTACCACGAAAGGTATATCTACCACCTTAAAGGTATCCTTGTCATACTCACCGCTTACAAGGTAGTTCTCGTCGTAGCCCCACTCAGTCAGCATTACTGTATCGTTGGAGATAAAGGCGGTAAAGAGAAGACCTCCCTCCTTACATTTTGCCTTAGCTTCACTTAGGGCCTTAAGCTGGTCCTCTCTTCCATGAAGGTGGTAGAGTGGTCCAAGTAGTAATACAAGGTCGTATTTCTCCTCCTTAGGCAAAATGCTGTTTAGGTCTAAGGCATTGCCTTGTATTAATCTAAGCTTTAAGTCCTTGTTTTCTTCTTTCTCCAGTCTTTCCTTAAAATCCTTACAGTTGGCATCTGCAAGCTCAATTGCTGTCACGTCTAAGTCCTTTTTAGCCAGATAAAAGGAATAGACTCCTGCTCCTGCTCCGATGTCCAGGACCTTCATTCCTGGCTTTACGTATTCATCCAAGTACTTAACTGTGGTAAGGTACTCCACCCTGTGAGCCTTATCCTTTGATAAACGGGTGCTTTCATAGCTGTCGGTATATACTCCAAGCACCATCTCTTCATCGTTCTTTGCATTTAATATCTTTTCAATATTCATTAACTCATCTCCTCTATCTTAACTGCAAGCTCCAATGCAAGAAGGGCAATCTGTGATTTGTAGTCAAGTCTCTTGTCAGACGAAAGACTTCTTGGGTCCCAGTTTGCTCCCGCAAGGCTGTCCCCCGCATAGAAGAACTGGAAGAAGTCAAAGCCTCTGAAATCGCACATAGCCTGCATTCCTGCGCACTCCATCTCAACACAGACAGCTCCCATTTCCTTTCTCGACGCCACCTTGTCAGGTGTCTCACGATAGAAGGCATCTGTGGTCCAGGTTGTACCCTCTGTATAGGCGTATCCGTGTAGATCACATAGCTCCTTAAAGACATCCCTGTATTTATGGTTAACCTCGAGAGTATCGCTTGCCTCCATATAGTGGTAGGAGGTTCCCTCATCCCTTATGGCCCTGGTAGGTATAATGATTCCGCAGTCTTTAATCTCATCTGTCAGCACTCCGCAGTTTCCCATAAGGATGAATCTCTTTCCTCCAAGAGCTCCTATATCCTCGAAATGCCCTACGCAGGATGGCTCACCGAGTCTTGCCTTGACTAAACCTATAGTCTTTCCCTTGTAAGTAGCTCTGTATATAGGATGTTCTCCGTCCACGTCCTTTGTGTAGGCAAAAACTTCAGCCCCTAAAAATTCTATAATCTCATTAAAGAGGATGTGGCTGAATATGGAAACAAAGGTTTCCGGGCAGTTTTTATCCCTGTCGAATATCATATCAGGATTAATAACCGCCTGTCTTTCCTTATCAAAGTCACCAAGAATCATGCTCATCCCTCCCTAAATTGTGTATCTAATTTCATCTTTTAGGTGAAATTATCACAAACTATAACACTACAGCCCTCTCTTGTAAACACATATTCCTGTTCTAAATTGGAAACAATATTTTGCCTAACTTAGCGACTGTATGATATTATAAATCCATGGATAATTATATTGATATGGATCTGTCCAAGCAGGATCTAAGTAACAAAAACTTTGAGGGTGCTAACATTAAAAATGTTAACTTTGAGGGTGCCTGTCTTAAGGGTGCTTCCTTTATGCATGCAATCATTGATAACTGCGATTTCCGGGGTGCTGACTTTACAGACGGTACTTTGGAGCATGCCGTCTTCCACGGCTGTGACATGACGGGTGCGGATGTCTCCGGAGTAAACTTTCACGCAGCCTCCATGAATGACACAATCCTAACGGATGTAAAGGATTCCGAGGACACTAAGTTCTTCCGTCAGCGCTGCCCTGAGACTGGAGCCTTCCTTGGCTACAAGAAGCTGCAGAACGACAGAATTGCCATGCTGCTAATACCAGCAGACGCAAAGCGCACCTCCGCAACCCTTAACACCTGCCGCTGTTCCAAGGCAAAAGTCATGTATGTTCGTTCCTTCGACCAGAAGGAGCATTTCGACTTCGGCATTGCCACCATAAATGACGAGTTCGTCTACAAGGTTGGAGAATGGGTCTACGCAGACTCATTCGAGGACAACCGCTGGATAGACGCCACCCACGGCATCCACTTCTGGATGAGCTTCGAGGAAGCAATAGGATACTAAAAGGCTGTACAACCTGCAAGACACTTTCTTACAGGCTATACAGCCTTTACTTTATTCTAAGTATTCAATTTCCCTTGAGAAGATTATTGCGGCTCTCATTAGCCCTAACCTCTCTTCCATCATTCTAATAATATGACAGCCATTTTCTGCAAAGGCAATTCTTCCATCTATATCCCCATCAAAACGACACTTCATAAAGTGCCTGTATATTAGATAGGCATATATTCTGTTATAAATCGCCTCCTCTTTAGAAGCCTTATCCGGAATAGTCACTGCTGACGGATTATCGACAATATCCTCCAGGGTCTTTCTCCACTCCTTTGTATTTATCTCAATCCGAAGGAGATTCTCTGCCATCTCTGCCATGTTTTCTCTGGTAAAAAAGTCAGGATCAAAGTTCAGACCTTCTTTAATTAGATTATTTCTAAAGGAGAAAAGTTCAACAAGCCCTTCCTCATTGCAGTCACTTCCATCAGGATACTCCGCATCTTCATTTAGAATCAGCTTCGCAGCCTCCTCGCAGGCCATGCCAAGTCCAGCCTCAGTGTAGTCGTCCTCATACCAGTCATAGTATCTCGGATGGTCACTACATATCTGACACAGGGCATCTTCTCCCATCTCAATATAGATGTCGCAGAGATTATCCCCATTTAAGAATGGACATCTCTCCTTTTCCCCTAAGGCAAAATGGCTGATTCCATTTTCTGTAACTATATCCTTATCAAATCGCTCCTTAAGTGGTCCCCTGTGAGCCCTGTATTTCTCTAGACTCTCATCATCAATATCTATCTCCCAGCCTATGCAGCAGGAGTCAGAGCATTCCCCGGCAGAACACCTAAACTTATCATAGTAGGAAGGCTTATAAATATTACTCATTGGCTTTCACAATCTTTACTATTCTTGAGGTTCCAAGGCGGTCAGCGCCAAGAGAAATGAACTTCTCGGCATCCTCAATGGATGAGATTCCACCTGCGGCTTTGATCTTTTTGCCTTCCTTCATATGGGCCTTAAAAAGGGCAATATCCTCAAAGGTCGCTCCACCCTTTGAGAAGCCTGTGGAGGTCTTGATAAAGTCTGCATTAGACTCATTTACAATCTGGCACATCTTTATCTTCTCGTCATCTGTAAGCAGACAGGTCTCAATGATAACCTTAAGGATTCTTCCTTGGCAGGCAGCCTTAATTTCATTAATCTCATTTAAGATGTAATCGTAGTTTCCTGCCTTTAACATACCCACATTGATAACCATATCAATCTCGTCTGCCCCGTTATTTACGGCATCTTTGGTCTCGAAAACCTTGGTCTCGGTAGTCATATTTCCATTTGGGAAGCCAATGACTGTGCAGACTTTAATTTTGCCTACCATGTAAGCGCTAGCTTCCTTAACATAGCATGGTGGAATGCAGACTGATGCAGTATTATACTTCATGGCATCGTCGCATATTCCCTTTATTTCCTCCCATGTTGAACCCTGTAAAAGCAGGGTGTGATCACACATGGATAAAATCTTCTCTATTTCCATTTTTAACCTCTATTATTTAACATCTCTGTACATTAAGTACTCGTTTCTGTAGCTTCCATCCTTAAGCTTTAGGTTGTCAGGATGAACTCCCACTAAGCGAAAGCCCTTCTTCTGGTAGAGGTGCATGGCTCTCTCGTTGCCCTCAACCACCTCAAGCTCTAACCTCTCGCAAGCAGGGTTCTTCTTTGCGGTCTCAATCAGAAGGTCTAACATACGTCCGCCAAGTCCCTGATTCCAGTATTCGGAGGTAAGGGCAATACCAATATCCCCACGATGGCTTGTTTTCATATTGTGGCTTCTGAAGGTTACCTGGCAGTTACCTGCGATTACCCCCTCAACCTCAGCCACAACCATAAGGTCAGTCTCGCTGTCGTTCATTCCGTCTAAGAAGGCATATTCCCCTTCCACTGTGTAGCGGCTGCATTCCTCTGGATATCTCATAAGGAATTCTGTCTCTCCCGCAGCCTTCACTAAAAAAGCCAACATCCCTTCAGCATCCTCATGCCTTGCATTTCTGATTACTGCATTTCTTCCATCTTTTGTCTTAAAATGTATTGGCTCAATTAACATATTATTTACTCATCCTTTCCCCTGTCCCTAAGAAGTACCCTGATTACCAGACCAGCTCCACCAAATATAAGAATCATGAGAATAATCCAGTCATAGAGGGTCATGAATCTTAAGTGGAACTCCACACTCAGTATAATGGATGCAAGAATAATAATAGCACCAACCGCTGTGAGAATCTTAGCGAAGATGTTTCCACCGGAGGCAAAAAGCCAGAGAATACCGGCAATTAGTGGAACCATAATAAGGCCACCAGAAACTCTCATACCACCGATGCCGAATCCGCTGAAGAATCCGGAGTACACATATACCTTCTGGGACAGAATATAAAGTCCTACCACCAGCATAGTCAGTCCTGCAAGCAGGGTTAATACTTCATTTTTAGGCTTGTTCATTTTTAATATCCCCTTATATCTAGAAGGTTTCAATAACCTGTCTGTTTATGCTCTTTACGGTTTCAACCGCAATGTTTACTGTGTTTTCAAAGTCCTCATAGGAGGTAATTCCTGACTGGGTGTGTATATATCTCACCGGCACACCGGCTACCACTACAGGTATGCCACCTAAGGCTCTCTGAATTACTGCACCGTTATTTCCGCCGCCCTCTCTAACAGACTCCTGTACCGGTATTCCCTTTTCGTCCGCCAAGCTTAACACATGGCGCTGATATCTTGGATTACAGATAACAGATACATCCACATGTCTAAACATAGGTCCCTTCTTTAGGGCTGTCTGAATTGCATAGGACTCTGTGAAGGTGTCGTCTGCAGGACATCCCTCGAAGCAGAAGGCAATGTCAGGCTTAACATGGTTTACGGAAACCATGGCTCCCCTCTCACCAACCTCCTCCTGGGATGACAAAACGCCAACCACATTTACATCTAGGTCTTCATCCTTAAGGCGGTTTAATGTCTCAATTAGGGCTGCACAACCAATTCTGCAGTCGAAAGCCTTTCCGAAGATAAGGTCATGATCTTCGTCATATAAAAACTCCACGTCCGGAATTGCAGGCTCTCCTATTCTAATATGGAAGTCATTAACAGCCTCCTCTTTAGATCGGGCACCTATATCTACAATGAGGTCCTTCATTGCCACCTGTCCCTGGCCTGCCTTCTCAGCAGCTGACATAAAGTGGACTGGCTTTGCGGCAAAAATGCCTGCTATATATTCTCCCTCTGCATTTCTCACTAACACTCTGTTTGATGGAAGACTGCTTATGTTCCAGCCTCCTAGCATAACCATTCTGAGAGTTCCGTTCTCATGGATCGAATGAACCATAAATCCCACCTCATCTGAATGAGCGTCTAACATCATTGTAGGCTTGGATTCATCCATTTTGCCTGGATAGATGTAGAGGTTTCTCATGGAATCCTCCTCTATCACATAAGATGGGTCAAGGTACTTTCTCGCCACTAACAGGACCTCATCCTCGAAGCCGGATGGACCTGGAGCAGTGGAGAAATCACCAATCATATCAACGATTTTCATATCCGCTTTCATAACTTCCTCCTTAACAAAAGTTTCTCTGCCTTTAATTATAATCCTTTTTCCCTTAAAAAAGTATTCCTTTTAAATTCACACTTTGTGCGAAAATTTGTTGTAGTATAGTTGCCGGAACAGGAATTTGAAAAAGGAGGCATTTATCCAGAGCTTGAGATTCTTGCCCACGAAGCAGAGGACACCAAGATTATCTTAGACTACCTTATGAAAGGCTAATCTTTGAATTATTACACCAGCCGGGTTTAGACCCGGCTGTTTTATTTTGTTTTAATTCTGATGTCCATTTACAAAAATAGTATAAAAGTACTAGAATAGTAATACAAACTGTATGAAACAGGAGGATACTATGAATTACAAAAAGTTCCAGGATATAGAATTATCCAGATTAGGCCTTGGTAATATGAGATTACCAGCGGTTGACCCAAATGCAGCTGAGGTTCAGATTGATCACCCAGAAGCAATCAAACTTATCCACAAGGCTTTTGACGAAGGTATTACTTATTTCGACACCGCTTATGTTTATAACTCCGGTGATTCCGAGGTTACTGTAGGCGAGGCAATCCAGGATATGGACAGAGACAAGTTCTATCTTGCAACCAAGTGGAACCTTGGTGCGAACCCAGATTACAAGGCTGTTTTCGAGGAGCAGCTTAAGCGTCTTCAGACAGACCATATCGACTTCTATTTAATTCACTGCATCATGGATGGAAACTGTGATCAGTATTTAGAGTCCGGCGGAATCGAATATTTCTTAGACCTTAAGAAGCAGGGCAAAATTAAATACTTAGGTTTCTCAAGCCACGCAAGCGTTGAGACCTTAGAGAAGTTCGCCTCCCACCATGACTGGGATTTTGCCCAGATTCAGTTTAACTATTATGACTACTTCTATACCACAGCCAAGGCTGAGTATGAAGTGTTAGAGAAGAAGAATATTCCTATTATGGTAATGGAGCCAGTTCGCGGCGGTCGTTTAGCTGACCTTACACCTGATGCCAATGCCATCTTAAAGAAGGCACATCCTGACTGGTCCATAGCAACCTGGGCACTCCGCTTTGTAAAGAGCTTCCCACAGATTCAGACCATTCTTTCCGGTATGAGCAACATGGAGCAGTTAATGGATAACCTTGGCACCTTCGCTGACGACCAGGGATTAAACGATGCAGATATGGCAACCTTAAAGGAGGCAGCTGACCTCTTTAAGAGCCAGCTCTTAGTTCCATGTACATCCTGCCGCTACTGTACAGAGGGATGTCCAATGAACATCAACATTCCGGAGTTCCTTAAGATTTACAACGACTACAAGCTTAACGGCGACTATGTTCTTAAGCGTGTTGAGAAGGTTGAGTCCGAAGGAAAGCCAGGTGACTGTATTGGATGTGGTGCCTGCACAGGTCACTGCCCACAGAACATCGACACTCCAGCTATTATGAAGGAGTTAGGAGAAGCATTAGCTAAATAGTTTTTCTTAAAGATTAAGCCGCTACCAATTTGGTAGCGGCTTTTTATTACTTAATAATCTCAGTTGGATAAGATCCTGTAAAGCAGGCCTTGCATAGCTGAAGACCATCTACAGTTCCATCTAAGTCTTCTATTCTCATGTATCCTAAGGAATCAGCACCAATTTTCTGGCAGATTTCCTCTGAAGACATTTTAGTTGCAATTAGCTGCTGTTCATCCGGTACATCTGTGCCATAGTAGCATGGATGTGTAAATGGTGGTGAACAGATTCTGACATGAACCTCTAAGGCACCAGCCTTTCTAAGTAGAGTGATAAGGTTCTTAATGGTTGTACCTCTAACAATAGAGTCATCAATTAAAACCATTCTTTTGCCTCTAACCACATCCTCTAAGGCATTTAGCTTCATATGGACTGCTGCTTCTCTCTCAGCCTGAGTAGGCTTAATGAAGGTTCGTCCTATGTAGGAATTCTTGTGGAAGGCCTGAACAAAAGGAATACCAGATTCGTTGGCATATCCTGCAGCTGCTGCCATTCCTGATTCCGGAACTCCTGCAACAATATCGGCCTCCACGGGGTAAGCCTTGGCTAAGGCCTGACCACCCTTAAATCTTGCTCTGTGAACAGACACGCCGTCCATCTTTGAGTCAAGACGGGCAAAATAAATATATTCAAATACACAGTGGGCATGCTTGTCCTGGCACATGGATCTGTCTGATTCCATGCCGTGCTTAGACAGGGTAATTATCTCACCAGGTTCGACATCTCTAACAAATTCTGCACCAACAGCATCTAAGGCACAGGTCTCTGATGTGATTACATAGCCTGTTTCGGTTTTTCCTAAAACCATTGGCTTAAGTCCAAGTGGATCTCTCACTGCCACAAGCTTCCTTGGGCTCATAATAATAAGGGCATATCCGCCGATAAGCTTAGGAACTGCCTTCTTTACAGCCTCCTCAACAGATGCTGTCTCAGCTCTCATACGGGAGATTAGAAGGTGAACCACCTCTGTATCAGAGGTTGCTCTGAAGGTCATGCCCTGCTCCATCATCTCTTCCTTAAGTTCCTGACAGTTCACAATGTTGCCATTATGAACAAGACCCAAGGTACCCTTCTTATAATAAGTTGCAATTGGCTGAACATTCTCTATGGAAGATGCTCCCGTAGTGGAATAGCGAACGTGGCCAATACCGATATTGCCTTCCATTTTGTCTAAGGTATCCCCGGAGAAAATCTCCGAAACCAGGCCCATGTTCTTGGTAAGGTTCAGGTTTCCTCTCTCTCCGTAGCTGTTACACACTGCTATTCCTGCAGACTCCTGTCCCCTGTGCTGGAGAGCCATTAGTCCGTAGTAAATATCGTGGGCAACGTCCTGTCGCTCCTTGTCCCAGATACCGAAGACTCCACATTCCTCATGTAATTTGTCTATGTATTCCCTCATCTTTTCCGTCCTTTATCTAGAATTTAAAGGTAAATGGCTACTCCTGACTCTTCTTAATGGCTGCCTCTACGAAGCCCTTAAACAATGGATGTGGCTTGTTAGGTCTTGACTTAAGCTCAGGATGTGCCTGGGTTGCTATAAAGAATGGATGGTCTTCAAGCTCTACCATCTCTACTATTCTATTGTCTGGAGACATACCACAGAGCTTAAGGCCTGCTGCTGTAAGCTTGTCTCTGTAATCGTTGTTAACCTCGTATCTGTGACGGTGACGCTCAGCAATCTCTGTCTTGCCATAAAGCTTCTCAGCCAAGGAGCCCTTCTCTAAGATACATGGATAGGAACCAAGTCTTAAGGTTCCGCCGATATCGTCAATACCCTCCTGATCTGGCATAAGAGCAATAACAGGATGGCTGGTATTTGGATCTAACTCTATGGAATGAGCATCGTTCATGCCGCACACATAGCGGGCATACTCAACGATGGATAACTGCATTCCAAGGCATAAGCCTAAGAAAGGAATGCCCTTTGTTCTGGCAAAATGTATGGCTGCTATTTTGCCATCAATGCCGCGGGAACCGAAGCCGCCAGGAACTAAAATACCGGACACGTCTCCTAAAATCTCAGCTACGTTATCATCATTAATGGTCTCTGAATCCACCCACTTAATATGAACTGTTGCAAGTGCATCGATACCGCCATGCTTAAGGGCCTCAACTACAGAGATATAAGCATCGTGAAGCTGTATATACTTACCAACAAGGGCTACGGTTACTTCCTTGTTAGGATTTCTTAAGTTCTCAACCATCTGTCTCCACTCAGCAAGGTCTGGCTCTGGACAGTCAAGCTTAAGGGTCTCACATACAACGTGGGCAAGCTTCTCCTCCTCCATGGCAAGTGGTGCCTCATATAGGTACTCAACATCCAAGTTCTGAAGTACATGGTTATTTGGCACATTACAGAAAAGGGAGATTTTGTCCTTAATGCCCTGATCAAGTGGCATCTCGGAACGACATACAATTACGTCTGGCTGGATACCGATTCCCTGAAGTTCCTTAACAGAGGCCTGGGTAGGCTTGGTTTTAAGCTCTCCTGATACTCTGATATATGGAACAAGTGTCACGTGGATTAAACATACATTGTCTGATCCCATCTCCTGCTTAAACTGACGGATTGACTCCAAATATGGCTGAGACTCAATGTCTCCAACGGTTCCTCCAACTTCAATAATAGCAACCTCAGTTTTTTCTGCTGCTGGGTTCCTGTAGAAGCGGCTCTTTATTTCGTTAGTGATATGGGGTATTACCTGGACTGTTCCGCCGCCGTAGTCACCGCGACGCTCTTTCTGAAGTACCGACCAGTAGACTTTGCCGGTAGTGACGTTGGAATTCTTTGTTAGACTTTCATCGATAAATCTCTCGTAGTGACCTAAATCAAGGTCAGTTTCAGCTCCGTCATCGGTGACGAAAACCTCACCATGCTGCACTGGGTTCATGGTGCCTGGATCAATATTGATGTATGGGTCGAACTTCTGCATAGTTACGTGGTAGCCTCGGGCCTTAAGTAGTCGGCCTAGTGAAGCGGCAGTGATGCCTTTGCCTAGTCCTGACACAACGCCACCAGTTACAAATACATATTTAACAGCCAATTTAATCCCTCCTAACTGTATGGGGTTTATTTTCCCCCCTGTTAATTTAAAAATAAAAAACAATAATAACTCTCTTTTTTTCATTTTTCAATATGTTAAGATGCATTTTTTGTCCTAAAATCAGTACAAATATTTGGACTTCCTTTGCCGAATGGTGCTGGATATACGATATAAAAAGGCTGAGTGCTTAAATTCATTAGCACTCAGCCTTAAAATCGTCATAGAGATCTACTTAAATTCTTTTATCACACGCATCTAATCATCCGACTCCCCAAATATGATCTCTTTTAAAGGGTTATAAAAAACTTTTTCTGGGTAATAAGGTTGACACCATACCCATCTGTTAAAAACCGAAAAGTCTTTTCGTTCCCCGTTATATCTTATATTACCATCAAAATCATAATATTCACTGAGGTGTGTATACTCAAATTCAAAACCAAGGCCGTAATAAACAACTGAGTATTCTTCGCCGTATTCATTATAATTTATTTTTTCGCCTAAACAAATAAATGGTTTGGTTATTTCTGCTGCCTTTTCTAAACGTATGCTTTCCACTTTAACATAGACGATAAACAGAATAAGTAGACCCAGAATAACTGAAACTATTATTTTCAGACTTTTTTTGGCTAATTGAGCGTTCATAGATTTCTCCTATAAATCAAAATAACAATTACCAATTTTTAAAGATAAGGATTCTCCAATTGGATTATTGTAATTCTTTAAAGCTACTGGATAAGGATTATCATAAAAGCTTGTTTTTAGAATTAAACCTGAATATGTTACTTTGACAAACTTCGTATCATAGTTTCCATTTTTGTTTAAGTCATAATACCATGATATATCTTTTATTTGTGCATATTTAGAAGTACACCCCAAGTATCGTTCATCCCCTATGTATACGAAGGTCATTTTTTCGACTTCGATGTAATGTGGATCGGCATATAGGAAACTTTTTGCTGTTGGAGAATACCTTATTCCTTGATTTGACAAATACTTACCAAAAGTAAGTCCCGCACTAACCCTTTTTAACGATAAACACTATATTTATTTTTTGCATTCCAGAGAATCCACTCCTCATAGCCAGCCTCTTCCACAGCTTTTATCTGAGCTTTTATCTCCTTCTTATTGTAGCTTATATGACCCTCAACCCAGCTTGCCGTAAAGGCCTGCAGCCATGGTCTCACCAGAGCCCTCTCTTCCTCATCTATATTCGACAGTCGCTCCACCGATTTCTCCATGGACTTAAGGACCGTGTCATGAGGGTTAGCGTCAGGCACCTTAATGCCGAAGCATCCACCGGCAAAATGCGAAGGGTAGACCATCGGGCATAAAACATCCACCTTGCTTCCAATAGTTGCGTAGTCCTGACCTATATTCTCTGCATCTTCATCACTTAGAATTACAGTTCCAAAGAGATCAACTCCAAGTACCACATTCTCCTTGTGGAGCTTATCTGCCGCATAGGATAAAAAGTCTGTCAGGCAGTCCTTCTTGCTGTAATCCTTATCAAGTCCCTTATAGTCTGCGTCAGAGATTACCGGGAATCTTACATAATCAAACTGTATCTCATCAAAGCCGGATTTCGCAGCCATAAGTGCCACATCTGTAATGTATTCCCATACCTCCTGTTTGTAGGGGTTAACCCAGGCCATTCCATCGCCACCCTTTACGTTTTTGCCCTGACTTGTCATTAAGGCTAAGTCTGGATACTTTTCTGCAAGCTCAGGGTCTTTGAAGCAGACAATTCTTGCGATGGTGTAAATATTATCTTCCTTAAGCCTGGCCATTAAGGCATCAATATCCTTAATGTAACCTGCATTGTTGCCCATATCCGTAACCTTAGTTAGGTCCATGGAATAGGATATTTTGCCGTTATCATTCTTAACATCTATTACCATGGTATTAAGGTCTGTATCGTCTATAAGGTCAATCAGACTATTCATGCTGTCACTGGTTCCTGCCATGGCTCCGGAAACATAGATGCCCTTGACCTTTATGTGATCTTCCTTCCAGTCCTTTAAGGAGAAGGTGACTTCCTCCTCTTCCTCTGGCAAAATCTCCTCCTCTGGCTCTGTTTCCTCAACAGGGTCAGCCTCTCCCTCCACCAGATCCTCTGTGACAGGGTTTTCCGCCAGGTCTCCACTTGCCGTAACTGCAGGCTCTTTATTATCACTAAACCTCTTTGCAATGGCCACAGCCATAATGGATATCATTACAAATGCTAATATGAGTAGAATGAAGGCGCCATAGCCCCCCTTTTCCTTACCCTTATCAGTTTTTTTGTTCTCGTTATTATTCATTAATGAAATCTCCCCATCAGTAAACAGGCTACACCTATATTATAGCTAAGAAAACAGGCTCTTCAAGTTTATGAAATCTATTTTTCTTTTTCCTAGTCCATAATAATTACACAGCTAGCGTGTATAATACTCTCATATATGTTTCGTTTAACAGAGAGGTAATTATGGATAAGCAGTTAAAATCACCTAGCTGGGCAGACACAATGGAGGCTATCAGAGTATGCCACTTAAGCATGCTTACACCAGACTGCAACGACTCCATCAAGTGGAAGAATGCCTTTGAAATGTTATGTGCTTCAATTAAAGATGAGAGAAAGTTAGACCCTGCTTTTGCAACAGAGCTCATTGTGCTTACAGAAGAAACCGGCGTCAGCTATGACTTCGCAGATATATTGGAAGAGTATTTTGATTACCTTGAAGATAAGGGCAACTGGGACGACGTAGTCTCCTCCTGCGATGAGCTTATAGCTCTCTTCAAATGGGAGAATACTTACCCAAGTCAGTATATGTTCAGAAAGGGCAACGCTTTAATGAAGGCTGGTAAGCTTAGCGAGGCAGAGAGCTTCGGCGCAGAGTGGTTAAAACTCTACCCAACAGATCTCTACGCAGCAGCCTCCAATGTCTTCCTTAAGACCGAGCTTGGAAAGTTCGATGAGGCCAGAGAACTCACTGAAAAGTACTTAAGAGATGATCTTCTCTGTGATGATAACAGCAACACCTTCTATATGGCAGCTTACAGACTCTACGAGCTCACAGATGACATCAACGCAAAACGGCGTATTGAAACCAAGATGGCCGAATACCAGTCACGTAACTAATACAGATTACATAAATATAACCCAGCATTCAACAGAATGCTGGGTTATATTTATTTTGTCTATTTACTTAACCTTAACGCTCTTTTTCTTAGACCAGCTACAGTAGGATTTCTTTCCATTAACCTTGTCATATGCACGAATCTGTACATAGTAGGTTTTACCGGACTTAAGCCCCTTAAGAGTTGCACTTGTTGCATCTCCATTAGTAAGAGTCTTGGTCTTTACACCAGTCTTAAAGCTCTTGTCAGTTGAATATCTGATCTGGAAGCCCTCTGCAGCAGATTCCTTGAAGCCACAAAGAACCTCACCATTAAGCTCAAGGTTTACATAGTTAGACCAGTTAATCTTTACTGTTCCCTTTCCACTAACCTTAGCTGATTTAATGGTCTCTTCCTGATTAGCACAGATCTCATCTGCATTACCTACAACGATTTCTTTGCCTGATGCAGATTTGTAGGTAATGTCCACTTCCTTTCCATCACAGAAAAGCTTATCTGTGTCACTAAAAGGAGTTCCATCAGCCTTCTTTATGTTATATGACACACCGATGGACTGGCCAAGGGTGTTCTTGGCATAATTGATAATGTAGGTTGCCATCTCTTCAAAAGCGGCATTGGCGTCACTTTCACTAAGCCATCCCATCTTGTACTTAGCGATAATAGCTGAGAAGGCCCCGGCATATTTGTCCTTATGCCAGTCCTCGCCATCTAAACCCTCACAGAGTAGTTGAGACAAAATATCATACCAGGCATTAAATGGTTTATCCATGGAGGATGCATCCTCAGAGCCCACAAAGAATGTCTTAGTTGCTGTGTTTACGTATGTCACACCAATTACATCTACTTCAACCTCATCATCATCTACCTCCACAACCTTCCAGTAGCTTCTTGGTGGAGAGCACATGATAGCACCAGCTCTTTCCTTGGTTAATTCCCACTCTTCATCGGTCTCGGTATACCAGATCAATTTCTCTTTTGCCTCGGCATGACCCACGCTTCCGAGAACCATGCATACAACTAAAAGAATGGACAGTAAGGTTTTCACCATATATTTTTTCATAAGAATACCCCCTTGTTCATTGGTTACAAGCTATTTAGTGTATAAAGCATACACCCATAACTTGTTCATTCAATGAACAAAGGGGGTTAAATTCTAATTACCAGATAACTACTCTCTTGTTAGGAGGCAAATACATCTCATCTGTCTTCTTAACATCGAAGGTCTCATACCACTCCTCGAAGTTTCTTGGAGGCATGTTGGCACGAAGTACATTTGGTCCATGTACGTCAACTGCAAGGATTAACTTCTTGTACTCATCGCTTGCCTTCTGGCGCCAGATGGTACCCCAGTTAATGAAGTACTCCTCATAGCTCTTCTCCTTCATGTTGGACATAACCTCTAAGGTTGCTGCAACACCACCATTGTCAGCGATATTCTCACTTACGATAAACTTGCCGTTTACTGTACCCCATGGTAACTCGATCTTGTCGAACTGCTTAACCATAGCCTTGGTGCGAGCATTAAATCTTCTGGTATCCTCCTTGGTCCACCAGTTATTTAAGTTACCATTTTCATCGAACTTGGCACCGTTATTATCAAAGGCATGAGAGATCTCATGAGCAATAACTGCACCTATTCCACCGAGGTTCTGGCTTCTGGTCTGGTCGATGGAATAGAATGGAGCCTTTAAGATAGCTGCTGGGAAGGTGATATCATTTAAGGTTGGATTGTAGCAGGCATTTACCATATGTCCTGGCATTACCCACTTGGTTTTGTCTACATCCTTCTTGAGCTTGCTAAATGAATCAAGGCGCTTAACCTTGCTAAGGTCTGCCATATTCTCAAGGAGAGACTTAGTCTCATCCACAATTAACTTGTCATAAAGAGCCTCTACCTTGTCTGGGAAGGCAAGCTTAAGTCCCATGGTGTTAAGCTTAAGAACTGCCTTTTCCTTGGTGGCATCTGTGAGGATATCATTTCTTCTAACTCTGTTCTTGTAGGTTTCAATAATCTCCTTCACCATCTCGGTGACATCCTTCTTGGCAGCCTCGCCAAAATACTTCTCTCCATAATACTTACCTACTGGCTCGCTGAAGAAGAAGCCTGCGGTCTGGTAAGCATACTTGTCAAGCTCTGCAATTGCCTTGACGCCTGTAATTGCCAGTCTGTAGGAAGCTGCAAGTTCGCGTAACTCCTCTGTTAAATATTCAGCAACCTGAAGAAGGAGTTTAACGTATGCCCAGTGCTTGTAGAGTTCGAAGGTCTCAGCGTTAAAGACTGTCTTGAAACCTTTAAAGTATCTTGGGTCAGCCACTACAACTGTATCTACATCCTCGCCAAAAATGTCATTGACAAGGTCCTTGAACTTAACTGGCTTCATCATGGAGTTAACCCTTGTAAGCTTCATTGGATTATACATCTTAACATAGTCTGCCCACTCTTCATTGGACTTAACTAAGGATGCAACTAACTCATCAAAAGCGATAGCGTCATCAATGTAGAGCTTCTGAGCCTTCTTGGAAAGATTGGTCTTAGCCATTACACTCTTAGCCATAGCGGTCCAGGCCTTAATGAAGACCTTCTTCTGCTCCTTCATTGCCTCTTTATAATAGGATGAGTCAGGCAAAAATGTCTCCGGTCCTACTATGAGAAGGCAGTGGTGATTAGCATCCTTCATGTCCTCTGTGACATCAAGCTGGAATGGAAGCGGCATACCATCTTCTACTAAGCCCTTAAGCTCATTGTTAAAGTCCTTAATGTCTTTTAGATCATCAAGTCTCTTAAGAGCTGGCAAAAGTGGTGCAATGCCATCTCTGTCTCTTCTATCTGTATCTCTGATTAAATCGAATAACTTAATTGTATTCTCCAAATACTTGTCAGGATATTTCTTAGCCTTGCTCATATCTAAGAATTCCTGCATCATGGTTTTCTCAACCTCAACTGCAATATCGGAGAAGCCTCCTGTTGCAGGCTTGTCATCTGGAATGACTGCCGTCTTTAGCCACTCACCGTTGGCATACTGGAATAAATCATCCTGAATTCTAATATCTTCCATAAAATAATCTCCCTCTTGTCTCATAGATTACTAAATATAGTAATTTAAAGTATAGTACTTTTTTACTATGTAATCAATTGTTTACCATTATTGTCAGGCGCAATTAATTACTGCTTAAACGCACTGTCTCTACAATCTGGTCTTCCACAGGCTTGTGGTATTTAAACATATCACCATCTTCCCCTATTTCAAGCTCAACAACTGGCAGATTCTCAAGTCTCTCAATCTCATCCCAGCCTTCTGTAATCTCGCCTATTACAGTGAAGTTACCATCTAATCGCTCATGGCGGGCAAGGGTTACAAAAAACTGTGCCCCACATGCCATTTTGCCGTCTCCAGCCATAGCCACTGTGCCTCGCTCGAATTTAAGAGCGTGGTTTGCAGGGTTAGTCTCATATTCAGGTTCAACCATAAGGTCAATCTCTGGATCTAAACCATCCTCAAAGAGTGGCTGGATTACGAAGCCCGGCTCTAATCTCTCAATAACCTTGCCATCATACTTCTCCATGGCAATTACTTCCTTCATTCTTTTGGTTGCAATTGGCGCAAGGTCTGTAAAGAGCTTAAAAGAAAATGAACCGTAATCTTTAATTTTTACTGTAACTGTTTCCATGTATTTATCTCCTTTTATATTAAGTCATAGCATTTCTTTTCTATAAATTTTACTAAGTTCATCAGACACATTTAAACTAATAAGGATAAAACTACTCTTTAATCTGCTTACCTTCTAGCATATAGAACGGAAAATCGTATATTACTGAATGACCACCTACTGTAGAAGCCTCAAATCTTATGGTTAAGGTTTGTAACATTGTCTCAACCTCAGCGTCCGACATACCTGAAATATCAAGAACAAACGTATCCACAAACCCCATTGTTTCTCCAGGGAATCTTGTGGCATTTAAATCATCACTAAGAGGCATACTGGCATCCACAGCTTTAATGAAAACTGTATCCATAGAACTTAACAATGTATAGGATACTTCAGTATTAAAAGGCGATCTTGTGTGAAATCCAAAGTCAAAAACTATATCTAATCGGCCATCATGTATGTTGTAGCTATAAGCTTGCTTGGACTCATAAAACTCTAATGGATTCTCAACACAATAATAGAGCCGAAAAGAGCCTGCTAATACAAGAATCAAAACAATACATATCATAAAGAGTCGCGAGTTTCTTTTAAATTTGCCATAGAATTTCATAAACTCTCGAAGCTCCTTTTTATTTATTTCCTCTAAAACATTACATTCAGATGTACAAATTTCAATGTATTTTTTGCATTCCTCGCAGCTTTCAATATGATTATCAACTAACTTTTTTGATTCATCAGATAACAGTCCATCAATATATGACGGAATTAGATCTTTAATTATGTTACAGTTCATTTATTTCCTCCTTGAGTGTTTTTTTTGTTCGATAATATAAAACCCTGGCATGATTTTCAGTAATCATGCAAAGGGAACCAATCTCTGCAAATGTTAAATCACTTACCATTTTTAGCCTAAAAACTTTTTGATTTAATTCAGGAAGATAAGATAGTCTATTTACCATTAGTTTGAGTTCCTGATTTGCAAAAGCAGATTCTTCAGTGTTCTCATGAGCCTTCAAATTGTCATCTAATTCCAAGTATTCATTTGAGCACTCTTTTTGATTATGTTGATACAGTAAGTGCAATGCTATTTGACATAACCATGTGGAAAGTTTGCACGACCCATTGTATTTAGAAATGCTTTCAATTGCTTTTAAGAATGTTTCCTGTGTTATGTCCTCAGCCAGATTTCTGTTGTGACATCTTTTTAGAATAAAATAATACACAATCTGAGCATTTTCTTTGTAAATCTCCTCCATATATACCCCCTCCCAATAAATATATCTATTTTTTGTATAAAACGTTACAAATTTATTGACAAAAAAAAAAAAAAAATGTCTATAATAACCCTTGGTTAGCGCTACCAAAAATTTAAACTTGGAGGATTTTATGAAAAAAAAATTAATATGTGTGATTCTATCGTTTATTCTATCATTGTCTTTTATTATGCCTGCAAATGCAAGTAGTTCATCTGAATACTTGGATGAACTTTTAATTGATGCCGGCTTACCTGAAATGGCAATGGACATGTTAAATATCGAAGAAAAAGAAATGTATTATGAAATGTATTTAGAAAATGGACAGCAGTTTGAAGTACCTGTATCATACCTAGAAACTGATAACTTAGAAACACTAAATATGATATCTACTATGACATTTGATGATCTTGTCGAAACAGGTGCAGATCCACAGGCAATTGAGGAAAGCTTCAAAATTGTAGAAAGAATAAAGAATAGTAGCATTAAAGACTTAATAAAGTTCTTCGGAATAAGTAATTTTGAGGCTGAGTTAATCAAAAAAGCAACTGAGTTACAAAAATCAAGGACAAAGAAAGCCGATGTCACATCAGCAGGCACAATTAGTTCCAGCAAACTTGGAGTGTCCATTTTGCCTCTTGTTAGTTTGTCTTCTTCAAATCCAAAATATCAGGGCATTGTAATTTTTAGTTGGACTACACCACCACTAACCGCTTTATATAATGATTCTTTGTATTTGGCATGGAACGGTAACATGGTATTTAGCCCCATTAATTCCTCCACATCAAGAACATATGTAGAATACCGCTCCGTTAACACATTGGTTTCTAGTTATGGTTCTCAATCCAAAACAATTACCCCAGAATATGTTGAAATCTCCGCTAATTCGTCTGGACAATATTATTTTGGAGCAGCCTATCCAAGATCTAGCTCAACTAATGATTGGGCAAATAGAGTTTATGGAGGAAGAATGACATTCCAAATTTATCAGACATCAACAAAAAAAGGAACAACTGGAACTATTATCGCAAACTATCTCCATAGAACACTAAGTTCATCTGTAAACGCTTCCATTAATGGTGTCACAATTTCTTACTCTGGTTCGAAAGCTGATATTTCAATATCACAAGGAAAACAGACCTTTGTTTACTAATATAATGCAAAACCATAAGCTTAAAACTGCAATAACAACTACCATTATTATTGTCGTTTTCACTTTCTTTGTGTTTTTTGATGCTCAACCAACTACTAATAATTCTGAAGAATGTTGGTGGATTGAAAACAATGGTCAATCCGTAAATGGAATGAGCGGCAAAGTAGGAATTGATTTAAAATTGAATGAGGCCTGGAAAATAACCACTGGTAAGAAAAGTGTAATAGTTGCTGTTGTAGACAGTGGTTATGATACAAATTGCAACAACATTACACTTCTTGAGGGTGGAAAATACAACTATAACTTTGTGGAGAATTCAAACGTCATTTTTGAGGATGTATTTTTTGACTACCACGGAACATACATTTGTGAATGCATTGCAGCCAATGACAATGAGTTACCTGGCATAGCACCCAACATAACTGTGTTACCCCTAAAATTTATGGAAGGTTCCAGCGGAAACTCAGAGGATATGATTCGAGCAATTCAATATGCGTGTGATCATGGTGCAAAGATAGTTAATTGTAGCTTTAGTATGTCAGACTATTCTAATGAGCTATATGAAGTTATATACAATCATCCAAATGTGACATTTGTCTGTGCTGCAGGAAATGAAAACCTAAACTTAGATTGTGATAAAATATACCCAGCATCATTCGACTTGGATAATGTAATTTCTGTAACAGCAATTGATTCAAATGGAATCGTTTATAACTATGCAGGATATGGCACAAAAGTCACAGTTGCCGCTCCAGGTGTTAATATAAAGGTACGCTTTTCTAAAGATAATACTGGTTATATTGATGGAACCTCGGTAGCAACCGCCATGGTAACTGGAATATGTTCACTAATGTTGTCTGTAAATGAAAATCTAACTCCATTAGAAATAAAAGAAATTCTTGTGAATTCCTCAACTCTTACAGAAGAATTGCACGGTAAATGTAGTGCAAATGGATATATAAATGCTTTTGGAGCCCTATTAAGCGTATTGAATTATTAATGATTATTTAGGTTTTTGCATACCAGGAGGTAAAATACAATATCCATTTCAAAATCGGGCTTTCGCGCTATTTGCCAACCACTCCTCTATTAACATAAAAATACCCCGGATGGTATATGTCTAGGTACCATCCGGGGTGAGGAGTGAATTAAGCCATGACGGCTTTATGTGTGTGTCGTTTTTTAGTATTACTCAGTCTTGATTACGAAGCTTACATGGCCCTCTGTGCCTTCCTTGATGGAAGTGAAGGAGTTATAGTGCTGTGCAGCTTCCTTTAATGCCTTAGCTGTGTCAACTAATGGATTTAAGTTACCATCGAAAGCCTTTGTTAACTTCTTGGTTCCCTCAGCCATTTCGCCAGCACCATCAGAGAGCTTCTTTGTTCCGTCTACTAACTGAACAGAACCATCTGCCATCTGCTTGCATGCATCTGCTAACTTGGTTAAGCCATCATATAACTGGTTGTTAGCTGCGGACATCTTGTTTAAGCCATCGGAGAGCTGTGCTGTACCAGTAGCTACCTGAGAAGCACCTGCGGATAAAGCTGCAAGGTTCTCTGCTAACTTGCCCTGATCCATCTGATCCTTGATGGACTGTAATGCTGCATTTGCACCAGCTAACTGGTTGTACTGTGCATAGTATGTCATGTACTCAGAAGATGTAGGTGATAACTGGGAAAGTGCTGCCTGTAACTTAGCAAGCTTGCCGTTGTTTTCCTCGATTGTTGTAGCAATTGTAGTATACATACCTGTCATTGCTGTCTGTAACTGATCGATACCACCAGATACCTGGCTTGCACCGTCGGAAAGTGCCTGACCTGCTGTAGCAGCCTCTGTCATCTTCTTTGATAATGTGTAACCACCGTCATAAACTGTGGACATCTTGTCGTTTAATAAAGCTAATGTGGAGCTGATCTTGTCCATTCCTTCGTAAAGCTGGTCAGCGCCATCCTTTAAAGCCTCAGCGCCATCGCTTAACTCTGTAACCTTGTCAGAAATCTCATCTAACATGTCCTCGATATCATCAACGGACTCAATATCAGAAAGCTCGGATAAGGAGAAGTCTGTTACTTCCTCTAAAGACTCTGTTAAGGTGTCAGCATCTACTGCCTCATCGAGGGAGGAGCTTGCGAACATCTCAGATGTTACTAAAGTCATGCAGGCATCTGCCTTGTAATCTACAACATCCATAGTGATTGCTACTGTATCTGTGAATACGCCCTCAGCTACTCCGAAGCTCTCATTTAATCCTGGAAAGCCGTAGCCTACGATAATGTTAGTATCATCGTTATCAGCGATTCTACCGTGGTCAATCTCAATGTTCTTTGCTACATCAGAGCTTACAACTACCATTGTTGCTGCTAAGAATGGAACATGGATTTCCTTATCCTTGCCGTCGATGTTTGCTGTGTAGCTAGTGTTGTTAGTGTACTTAATGTTAATACCGAGCTTACCAGTTGCTCCATCTACCTCATCAGCGGAAATCTCCTTGCCGTCTAAGGTGTAGCTGATAGATACGGAAACTGGAAGTGTGGTTGTTGCTGCTAAGGAACCGCGATAGTAAACATCCTTTCCGTTAGCCTCGAAGCTTAAGTCGGAACCGGACTGGTTCATGTTGGCAGCACCCTTAATCATAATGACATCGGAGAGATTTGTTGTATCCTCAATTGTCTCGTAGTTGTCTGTATTCTTTAACCAGTCAGACACTGTGATGGACTCTACAGAACCTGTCTTATCTGCGATAACATATACTGTCTCAGCCTTCTCTGCATTTCCTGCTCCGGCTGTCACATCAATTACTGTTTCCTCTTTTGCCTCTACCACCTTGTCGCTGTCTGTAGAAGCCTCTTCTTTTTTAGCGCATCCTGTGAAAGATGTCATCACTAATGCTAATGCCATAGTGGATGCAATTATCTTCTTATATAAATTCATATTCTTCATGATTATTAATTCCTTTCCTTAAGCCTATGCATTCTTTCTGCTCTTGTCAGCCGCAATTGCTGGCTTGAAATCAAGAGATGTTCTGATAATTACTGGGTCAAAGATGATTAACATACTTGGTAATACCAGTAATACAACCGCCATTGAGATAAGTGCTCCTCTTGCCATTAAGATACAGAGGGAACTGATCATATGGATGTCGGAGTAGAGACCTACACCGAAGGTTGCTGCGAAGAAGGAGAATGCACTTACGAATACTGACTCTGCAGATGCAACGTGGGCGATGGATACCGCTTCCTTCTTAGTTGCGCCAGCGATTCTTTCCTTCTTGTATCTGGTTGTCATTAAGATTGCGTAATCAACTGTAGCTCCTAACTGGATAGTTCCGATTACTACGGAAGCGATAAATGGAACCGCATTTCCAGTGAAGGTTGGAATAGCCATGTTACAGAAGATTGCGAACTCAATAACTGCAACCAGGATAATTGGTAATGTAATTGACTTAAGTACAATAGCTATGATTGCGAATACGGCAAAAATACTTACGAAGGATACTACCTTGAAGTCACGGGCTGTAATGTCGATAAGGTCCTTGGTACAAGCAGCCTCACCTACCAGCATTGCATTCTCATCATAGGACTTGATTATTTTGTCTATCTCAGTACACTGAGCGTTTACTTCATCAGATGCTACCTTGTACTCACTCATAACCATGAACATCTTGTGGTTATCTGACTCAAGGATTTCTCTGACTGATTCTGGCAACATCTCTACAGGAATGTTAGGTCCAACAATGGACTCTAATGAAAGAACTGCAGATACACCCTGAAGGTTATCAATCTCATCTGTCATAGCGTACATATTCTCAGCTGGAATATCTTTGTCGCAGAGAACGATGGATACGGTGTTCATGTTGTACTTCTCATTTAACTCTGTGTTGGCAATGACTGATTCAAGGTCATTTGGCAAGTCAGAGTCAAGGTTATAGTAAACAGGTGTGTTGGCATTTCCGTAGATCGCTGGGATTAAGAGGATTACGAAAATAACAGCCAGTGTAATGTAATGCTTATTTACGAATCTCATTGGTCTCTCAAGAGAAGGCATGAGTTTTCTGTGCTGTGTCTTAGCTAATGCCTTGTCGAAGAGAAGGATAAGTGCTGGTAAGAAGGTTACACAGCAGATAACTCCTATAACAACTCCCTTAGCCATTACTACACCAAGGTCAAGACCTAAGGTGAAGCTCATGAAGCAAAGAGCAATAAAGCCTGCCACTGTTGTGATGGAAGAACCGGTAATTGAAACCAGTGTCTCATTAATGGCCTCCGCCATAGCTTCCTTCTTGTCCTCGAACTTCTCCTGCTGCTCCTGATATGCATGCCAGAGGAAGATTGAATAGTCAAGGGTTACAGCTAACTGTAATACCGCAGCCAGTGCCTTGGTAATGTAGGAAATCTGACCCATGAATACGTTTGATCCAAGGTTATAAACAATAGCAACTCCAATACTTATAAGGAAAAGAATTGGTGCTAGGAGGGAATCCATTGTAAGGAAAAGCACTACTAAGGAGAAGGCTACCGCTAATAATACGTAGATTGGAACTTCCTTCTCAGATAAGAGCTTGGTGTCTGTAACGATTGCGGACATTCCTGCTATTAAGCACTGTCCCTTAGTTACATTTCTTAACTCCTGAATCGCTTCCATTGTGGAATCCGCTGAAGTGGTGTTGTCAAAGATAACCGCCATCAGTGTGGAGTCCTCTGTGTTAAATGCATCAAATACCTCATCTGGCAGTGCTGAGATTGGCATTGAAAGATCTGCTAAGGAAGAATACCATACAACCTTTTCTACATGAGGTACTTCCTTCATCTTGTCAACCAGTTCAGCCACCTGATAGTCTTCCATATTATCAACGACTACCAGTGAGAAAGCTCCTGTTCCGAACTCATCTACCAGGATGTCCTGTCCTTCCATTGTTTCGATATCCTTTGGAAGGTAGGAAAGGATATCATAGTTTACTCTTGTGTTTAAGTATCCGATCGCCGCTGGGATTAAAAGCAGCATTCCAATAATGAGGATTGGGATTCGGAACTTAACCATTGCCTGTCCAAATTTCTTCATTTTAATCACTCCTTTAAATTTCTTCTAGGCAAAATGACTGTTGGTCATTTCTTGTCTATATAAGGGTATAACACAAAACTGACCGCCGGTCAATAGTTTTCACAAAAAAATTGACTTTTGGTCATTTCTTTGATATTTTCTTTTTAAGGAGTTATTGTGTGGTGGCATTTTTGCCTGATTATAAGAAGAAAGGATAGTCTTTATGAGCCTGAAAGTAGACGAGAAAAAAAGACTTAAGAGGGAAGCCCTCTTAGACAATGCCCTTGATTTGTTCCTTACTAAGGGAATGCAGGAAACCTCCATATCTGACATTGTAAAAAAGGCAGGAGTTGCCAAAGGCACCTTCTACCTCTATTTCAAAGACAAGCATGATTTAAGAAATATTCTAATTGCCCATGAGGCTTCCAAGATTTTTGCCCGTGCAATAGGAAAGATGGGCTTAGAAGAAGAGGAACTGGTATCAGATAATGTTCCAGGTTCCGTGTTTGAGGATGAATTCATTACCCTCTTAGATCATATAATAGATGAATTAGTTGCAGACAAGAGAATGCTCTCCTTCATTTCAAAGAATCTAAGCTGGGGCTACTTCAAGTTCGCCCTCACCAACAATCGCCTGGAGTCTGATGTGGATTTCTACGCAATATATGAAAAGATGCTTGAAAGGTATGGAAACCAGGTTAAGGATCCAGAGATTCTGCTCTTTATGATTATCGAGTTAGTTAGCTCTACCATTTATTCCTGTATCCTTTACGATGAGCCGGTATCCATTGATAAGATTAAGCCACATCTCTACACCGCAGTGAAATCTATTGTCGCAACTCACACAATACAGTAATTACAAAAATCCCATGACCAAGATCTGGCCATGGGATTATTTATTCTCTCTTTTAAATACCAGTAGGAAAATCTGATAGATTACCGCTCCCGCAAAGCCTCCAAGGGTATTTAGTATCACATCATCAATATCAGCCGCCCCAACATAGAGGACATACTGTAAGCACTCCGCTAATAGACTTAGCAGCATAACCAGAATAGTGGTTAAGAAGATATTATGCTTTTTAGGCAGGTGGCCAGAAATAATAATTCCAAGAGGCAAAAATAAAACTGCATTGCCCCAGAGATTAGTCCTGATAAAGGTGTTCTCCGGATTATCTCTCAGATATCTAACAAAGGACCTGATGGTGTCAAAGGGAACAATATTTAGTGACCTGTGGCTTCCTATTGGTGACTTCATAAAGAGCAGGACAAAAAGGCCTATCAGGTAGACCGTTATCACAACTCTCTTAATTGTTATTCCCCTTTTATTCTTCATAAAAACATTGTAGCAAACCTGATAAGAAAAAGAAACAATAGTAAATAAAAGAAGCTCCTACAAAGGCCGCTTTTCTGGCCCTGTAAGAGCTTCATTTTAATTACATAAACACATAAATTGCAAATGCCAAAAATCCAATTCCGAAGAGTACGAATCCATAGGATAAGGAACGCCTTACAATATCCACATTGGTCTCTCTTCTAAGCCCCTCAATGGAAAGTGCCTTAGGTTCCCTTGGAAGAGGTGAATCCCTGTAAACTGTCTTTCTTAAGAGGACTACCAGCTCATCTACCGCTGAATCGAATACTCTTGAGAAGAATCCGAATACTGCAGGCAAAATAACCATAAGAATCGGTCTGTAGATTAGATTCTCCACATCCCACCAGGCTGGCCATCTGTTTATATACCTGCCATCCTTCATTAAGAGCTTCCTGATAATGAAGAAGTAAACCAGGGCTCCGACAGTGATGGATATTGCTGCACCCTTAAGGTTCTCAAGGTTAAAGAAGTGGATTATTATCTCTTCTTCCTCCTCTCCTTCGAGAAGGTGAAGGTTAAAGAATTCTCCTGTAAACTCTGCCACCCTTATCATTATCTTCTGTGGGAAGAATCCCCAGATTAACAAAACGATTGCAGATCCAGTTAAGGCAATTGCTGAATCTAAGCTCATAAAATGTTTCTTCTCATCATATTTTGCCTGAAGGGCAGGGTCTTCATTCTTCTCAATAAAGATGCAGACAAAAAGCTTAGTCATATAAGCAACAGTCAGTCCGCCTGAGAAAAGGAAGATAATCTCTGCAGCCTTTACATAGGCAAAAGGTCCAATAGCCAGAATACCCTCATGGAGAAGGGTCTTTGATACATAGCCGCTAAACATTGGTATTCCGCCAATTGCAAGGGCTCCCACAAGAAAGATTCCCATAAGGAGAGGCTTCTTTCGGCCAAAGCCCTTAAGCCTGTTAAGGTCTAAGGTGTGGGTATTCATATAGATTACGCCGGCAGCCATGAAGAGTACCAGCTTAATCATTGAGTGGTTAATCATATGAAGGATAGAACCGTTAGCTGCTAAAAACTGCTCCTCATGGAGAATATCATAAGAGCCGATTCCAATCATTATGAATCCAATCTGTGACATGGATGAACATGCAAGGGTTCTCTTAAGGTCGATGGAGAATACCGCAAGCATGGCACCGCCAAACATTGTGATTACACCAAGCCACATAATAACCATTCCCCAGGATGAATCCGAGAGGAATATCTGTGTGCTGACAACTATAACACCGAAGATTCCGGACTTGGTTAAGATACCGGAAAGTAAAGCAGATGCCGGAGCCGGAGCAACAGGGTGGGCTTTAGGCAGCCAGATATGTAATGGGAAGGCACCAGCCTTGGCACCGAAGCCCACAACCATAAGGGCTCCTGCCACATATAAAAGCCCCTTGTTGTCTGAAGCCTGAGCCAATGTTAAAAGCTCATCCATCTGTAAGCTTCCAAGCTCACTGTAAATCATAAAGATACCCATGAGCATTGTGAGTCCACCGATAACCGCAACGGCAAGATAGGTATCTGCAGCGCGAAGGGCACCCTCTGTCTCCTCCTGGGCAACCCACACATAGGATGTGAAGGACATAACCTCGAAGAAAATAAAGGTTGTAAAGAGATTGGTGGACAGGAAGACTCCCATGGTAGCACCTAAAGTTGCTAACAGGAAGAAATAATACCTGTTCTGATTGTCATGGTGTAACATATACTCCCTTGAAATAGTGGTGGTCATCATCCACATAAAGCTGGCCACCAGACCGTATACAATACGGAAACCATCAAGGGCAAAATTAAGGCCAAATCCACATACCTGTCCAACAGACACCGAGGCAGGCAGGGAATCCATGGCCAGTAAGGCTGCTAAAAGCATCATAATAAACTCTGTAATAACCACAAAGTCTGCCAGGTAGCACTTACCTTTATCGTGTTTCTTTCCCACTATTCTGGTTAAAATGGCTCCTATAAAGGGATAGAAAACCAGAATTTTGATTAAAAGACTAACAGTCATTTTGCACCTCTTATCTAAATACTAAAATGCTGTGGACGCCACATCAGTTAAGATGTTGGTGACCATGGTAGGATTTAAACCAATAAATACTATTACTACAACAAAGATACATAAAGGAATCATCATACATGGACCCGGATCCTTAGTCTCAACTGTTTTGCTGAAATCAAAGTCTCTTCCAGGGAAGAAGGCTCTGACAGACACGGTCAGCATGTATATTGCAGTAAGAAGGGCAGAAATAAGAATAGCTGCCACTCCAAAATATGCTAAATGGTTTGAGTTGACCACAGCGGACTTAACAAGGTTCCACTTGCTAACAAAACCTGCAAGACCAGGCACACCCATTAGAGCCATACCGGAGAGTGTAAAGATCATAAATACCGCCGGCATTCTGTGTCCCAAACCGTCTAACTCATGTACGAAGTTTTTGTCTGCCTTATGCATTACAGCACCTGCGCAGAAGAAGGAACATATCTTCATAAAGGCATGGCAGATCATGTGGGAAAGAGCTCCCACCAGTCCAAGAGGACTCATCATAATCACTCCGAAGAGAATGTATGAAAGGTTGGATACTGTGGACCATGCAAGTCTTCTCTTAAAGTGAGTTTCCTTAAGGGCCCTTGAACATCCATATACAATAGTTATCATTATTAAAACCATGAGCAGATTCTGTGCCCAGGTTCCTGCTAAGAGCTCTGTTCCAAAGCAGTAGTAGGTAAGTCTGATACAGGCAAAAGCACCTGACTTAACTACGGCAACCGCATGGAGTAACGCTGTTACAGGGGTAGGTGCCACACCAGCCTTAGGTAACCAGCCTGAGAATGGGAACATTGCCGCCTTTACTGAGAATCCACAGAAGGCAAGGACAAAGACTGTGCAAAGAAGGTTAATGTTTCCTGCCACTGCTGCCTCATCAAGCATTCCACCGGCTGTAAAGTAAGGTGTGGTGGAATTAGTAAGGAGATAGAGCATTCCCACGAAGGCAAAAGCCGCGCCACCCAGAGAATATAACATATAGGTGACGGTTGCTCTGATTGCTTCCTTACTAAGTGTATGGATAACTAATGGAATAGTCATCAGTGTCAAAAACTCGTAGAAGAAATACATGGTAAATATTCCCTCTGCCATGGCGATTCCAAGGGTTACACCATAGGTCATGGTGTAGAAACCAAAGAAGGCCGCCTGTCTCTCCTCATGCTCCATATACTCGAAGGCATACAGGGTAGCTAATGGCCAGAGGAAGGCCAGAATAAAGGTGAAGACTCTGCCAGTATCATCAAGTCTGAAGCTAATGGTCAGATCCTCTGTAAACTTAATCATGGTAGCTGCATCTGCCGGCGGATTAAAGAGAAGCATAAATGCCAGAACAGAGGTAATAATAACCACTATCTCAACATATATGTTTCTAATTCTTCCTTTTTTAAATGGCAGGAAGAAGGTTAATAGTCCACCTAATATAGGAAGCAGTACAGCAATAATCATCAAATATGCGCTCATTTCACTCCTCCTATAATAATGATGAAGCTATGCCGGCCAAAGCATCCTTCAGTGGGTTAGGGAAAATTCCTAATAATACTACCCCCACAGCCAGAATGACAATTGCAAGGCTCATTCTGTCCAGGGTTTCTGTCTCACGAATTGTTTCGTCCTTCTCTCCCGGAAGGAATCCCCTTAAGGATATTGGAAGCAGGTAACCTGCTGTAAGAAGTGCACTAATTAAAAGCACTGCTGGTCCAATATATCTAAAGGCTCCTATATCTGTCTGAAGGGCTCCCTCAGCCAAATACCACTTGCTGATAAAACCTGCTGTTGGCGGAATACCTATAAGTCCAAGAGAGGCTATGGTGTAAGCCCAGAGAGTGATAGGGTATTTTTTGCCTATAGCCTTATAATCCTCGACCCTAGTGTAACCGGTTCTGAAAATGAAGACACCGGCTGTGAGGAAGAGGGCTGACTTTATGGTTGCGTGGAAGGCCACATGAAGAAGGGATCCTGTCATTGCGGTCTCGTCAAGAACTGACAGGCCAAATAAAATATAGGATACCTGACTCACGGTGGAGTAGGCTAATCTCTTCTTAAATACTGGCTCTCTGAAGGCCATCATTGAACCCATAAAAACTGTTATTAAAGTCAGGGTCATCCATGTATACTGTACCCAGCTGCCCCTGATAAAATCAGGTCCCACAATGTAGAAAACTGTACGGATTATCGCCAGCACACCGCCCTTTACAATAAGGGAGGACAGGGCTGCTGAAGCAGGTGCGGGTGCAACAGGGTGGGCTGCTGGTAGCCAGGAATGAAGTGGCAGCATACCTGCCTTGGCTCCAAAGCCTAATAGCATACAGAAAATTGCAATTAATAGAATTGTCTGATTCTCTGCTGCCAGAGTCATGTTTAAGGTTCCACCTGGCATGAAGTCTAAGCTTTCACAGTTCTGGTAAATGAAATAAATACCAAACAAAGCTCCATAAGCTCCCGCGAAGGAGTAGAACATATACTTAAGGGAAGCCATAATGGCCTCTCTGCTTCCGTTGTGGAGAACCAGTGGCATGGTAGTTATGGTCATAAACTCATAGCAAACATACATTGTTACCAGGTTTCCTGAAAAATCTAACAAGACCAGCACTGCGTAGGCAAGGAGATAGAATCCGAAGAATCTCTTCTGATTGCCTTCATGATGCATGTACTTGGTTGCATATACTCCAATCAGTCCCCATATAAGGGATGTCACTACCACAAAGAACTTGCCCATTCCATCAACATGCAGATAGAAGTCGATTCCATCAACAAAGGTGAAGAGGGATAATTCTCCATGAGTCATAAAGGCCGCAACTATTGCAAGCACAATGGCTACTAAGAGAGTTCCAAGTCCCAGGTACTGGGCTGACTTTATCTCAAATTCCGGTTTCTCCTGTCCCATCCAGTCATTTCCACGAAGGTGGTCCACGAAGGACTCAATGAGAAGAACCGTTCCCACAAGGGCACACAGTATAGAAGGCACTACTAATAAAAAGCTCATTTCCTACCTCCTAACTAAGCACTGACAGTCCGGTTTCAATAAGGTTAACAATTGGTCCGGAACACAGTCCAAGGTAAAGATTTAGAAGGACAAATACAATCATCACTATGGAAAGCTTCATATTGTCCTTCATAGTTACGTTTTTAAATGAGGATGTATCAAGAGAAACCTTATTAGCTGGTGTGTAGATAGTAATAACGGTCTTCATGAAATATCCTGCGTTAAGTATGGTGGAGAAGGCCAGGGCGAGTAAGGCCGCCATCATTTTGCCTGTTCCAATCTCTAATGCTGCCTTGGCGAAGAAAATCTTAGCCATAAAGCCGGCAAAAAGTGGGAAGCCCACCATGGACATGGCTCCAACTGTAAAGAGCACTCCTGCAAGTACATTTCTGTATCCTGCTCCTGCCATGGATGAAAGGTTCTGGCTGTCTCCTGATGCATCAATTAATCCGTCAGCAGCAATAAAGAGGGCTGACTTGGTTGATGCGTGACTGATGATGTGGAAGACGGCCGCCACCATACCAAGAGTGGTGGAAATACCAAATCCCATGTAAATATATCCAATCTGGGCAATGGAGGAGAAGGCCACCATACGGCGGAGGTTCTTGGTCCTTACTGCCTCGATGGATCCCATAATCATTCCTACAATACCAAAAACAAAAAGCACATTTAAGATCTTTGTGTCCTTCATTATCTCGAAGCCTACAACCCTGTAGAATATCTTAATAAGAAGGAATATATATCCCTTGGATACTAATGAAGACAAAACTGCAGAGGCAGATAATGTGGAGTATCCATAGGAATCCGGCAACCAGGCATGGAAAGGATAGAGGGCTGACTTAATTGCAAGACCCACTACCAGGAAGCTTATGCATATAAGAAGTGGCAGGTGGTATTCTCCACTTGCTGAAAGGATTGCAACCTGCTCCTTAATATTGCTCATAAGTAAGTGACCTGTAATGCCATACATGTAGCAGAGTCCCATAAGCACAAGGCCTGAACCAATCTGGCTCATGACAATGTAACGGGTGGCTGCAAGTAGGGCACGGCCATTTTGCCTGATCATAATTAAACCGCATGCCGCAATGGTGTTAATCTCGATAAAGACGTATGCGGTGAACATATCGTTGGTGTAAATAAGGGCTAACAGGGAGCTTAAAAGCAAATCATTAAGCACGTAGTAGAGGAATACCTTGTCCTCTGGAATATCCTTTAAGACCTTATACTCGCCACCGAGAAGGGATAAGAGCATAATTACAGAGAAGAAGGTTGCCATAAGGGCCTCTAAAACTCCGGCTCTAATCTCGTTACCCCATGGTGCCTCGAATTTACCCATTACATATACGAAGCTCTCTCCCGTGGAAACAGTATAGTAAAGGGTGCAGGCACTTAATATAAGTACAACAATTACCAGGAAGGTGTTTACCAGCCTCGCCATCTTAGGCTTCATACCTGAAGTAAAGATTCCGGCAAAAAGGCATATAAGGATGGACACCGCTGGGAAATTCTTAATTATTTCCATTAGTCCTCCTCCCTCTTAACCTGCATTGCGATTTCATCCACATTTAAGGTGTGGAAGCGCTGGTAGAGACGTACTGTCAGTGCCAGCATAAGGGCTGTGGAAGATACGGACACAACGATTCCTGTAAGCACAAGTCCTGCAGGAATTGGGTTTATATACTTGCTTACCTCCTGGGATCCATCTGTTATGATAGGTGCAACTCTTCCGTCAATATAACCCTTTAAGGCAAGGAAGAGATAGGTTCCTGTATCCATGAAGTTAAGTCCAAGTATCTTCTTAACCAGGTTTTTCTGTAATAAAAGATTGGCAAAACCTATGCAGAAAAGAATTACTGCAACTGCCTCTCCATAGTTGTTAATAAGATTTGGTCCCATTTTATAAACCTCCTCTTCTGAATAATGCGTAGAAGGCATACATGGTGCATGCAACCTCTAAACCTACGGCAATGTTAATTGGCAGGATAATTCCTGAGCTTAGGATGTGTCCAGGAATACCCAGTGGAATATGGTTTGCGATTCCGTTTGCTCCTGTGATATAGAAGTAGGAACCGATAAGTCCATACATACATAAGGCGGAAATCTTAGCCACCTTGTAGATTGCCTCATTGAAGAAGCGCTGTGTCTTTTTGAAACCGAAGGCGCTTACATAGAGTATTAAACCTGCTCCAAGAATGGAACCACCTGAGAATCCACCTCCAGGTGATAAGTGTCCATTTAGGATTACATATATTCCGAAGATAAAGATTACAGGGCATAAAACTCTGGCTGAGAGCTGTAAGATTTTGTCATTCTTAGGCTCCCTCTTTCTGTCGTTATCCTCCTCTGCCTTCTCAAGCACTGACTCCTCAAGCATGAGAAGAATCATTACACAACAGGTCGCAATAAATAACACATTGGTCTCACCGAAGGTATCAAAGGCTCTGTAGGTAAGAATCATTCCCGCTACGATATTAACTGCTCCGGTTTCCTGTAAGCCATTTTCTATATATCTCTCAACTATCTCGTTGTTGGTTGGATTGGAAGCATCTCCGAAGGCTGGCATATCAGACACTGACCATAACATGAGGCCAATAAAAATCAGGCAAAATATAATGCTGAAGACCTTATATGCCTTATCTGCCCGGCTTAAGACCTTGTTGCCTCCAATGTTGTACACCTCGTCAAGCATTCTCTGCTCCTTGGACATACGCTCCAAGGTGCCCATGGTCTTAACCTCTTCCTTATGCTGCTCCTTCATTTCCACGGTGCCAACAAAGGGGTCCTTACTTCCGCTTAACCAGATTCTGAAGCGTCCCGAGAGGGTTTTGTCATACTCTTCTTTTGATAAATGCTTACTCATGACTTTCCTCCTCTCTGTTCTCCTTCTCAGCCTCTTTTCTAATAATAGAGTGAATCTTCTTAAGAGTAACGAAGAAGAGAACGGAAGTTACTCCAGCACCTACTGCTGCCTCTGTAATGGCAAGGTCTGGGGACTCTAATACTATCCACACAATGGACATGATAAGGGAGTAACCCATGAAAATCAGCACAGAGTTTAAAAGGTTCTTAGAGAAGCTTACGAATATTGCACAGGCAACCAGAAAGAACATTAATATATACATAAAGACGTTCATTACTTCTCCTCCTTTCTGTAGTGATCTTCAGGATTCTCATCCACATTGATTTCCAGATTAGCAATTAAATGTGACGCAACTGGAGATGTAAACCATAAGAACACCATTACCAGCACAAGCTTTAGAGATGTGTAGTTAAAGCCGCTGATAATGACGATTCCAATTATGCTAAGGCCAATGCCAAGGGTATCTCCAATGGCTGCTGCGTGCATTCTGTTTAAGACGTACTTAAACTTATAAATGCCTATTATCTCTATAATGTAGGAGACAAGACCAAGTGTGATAAAGACAGCTCCTATGATAAATCTGATTAGTTCTGTACTATTCATCAGCCTCTCCTCCTTCCTTCTTCTCCCTGTATACGCCAAGATAAATCTTGCTAAGTATAATCACAGCAAGGAATGAAATGGCAGCATAGACGATACAAAGGTCTGCAAGATATCCCTCTCCCATAAATACTGAAAGAATTGCAATTATGGTGGACACTATGGTTCCCATCATATTGGTTACTACCAGTCTGTCTGCAACGCTTGGTCCCTTCACTGCTCTGACAAGGCAGATGATTGTAAGAAGCGCTAAAATGCAGAGAACTATATAAAAGAAAATACTAACTCCTGATAAATCCATTTTGCCCTCCTATTCTTCCATATCCTGTAAGAGTTTCTGGAATACAAGCTCCTCAATTCCCTCAGCCATAGTCTCATCCAAGGCATGCACTGTAAGTCTGTCGCCCTCAAGATCCGCTGTGATGGTTCCAGGTGTAAGGGTGATGGCATTTGAGAGAAAAGCCCTGGCTGTGTCTGTCTTCAAAGGAGTTCTGAAGGTTACAAGTCTTGGTCTGACCTCCTCCTTCTCTGTCAGAATCAATTTCATCACTGCGAGATTAGCCTTAACTATCTCCACAATAAGAACAGCCACATATTTAATGCCTTTAAAGAAGTTCTTATATATCTTAATTTCCTTGGAAAGGCTGTGGTCCATAAACTTGCAGGTGAACAAGAAGATTACTGCTGTGATTACCAGACCAAAAATTGCAATCTCAAGGGTAAAATTCCCGTTAAAAATAACCCACAAAATAAAGAATAATAATATCAAGATTCCACCTCCTAGTATGAGAATCTATAAAATCTAACTAATTATTATACCACTTGAATTTAGGAATTCAAATGCTTTTTAACATACGAAACCACCTATAATCATCGAATAAAACCCCGAAAACCCTAGGTGGTAGTAAATCTTAATCTTTCCGCCATTAAAAATCCCCCGGAACTTCTCCCGGGGGACTAAGAAAATCTAGATTAAAATTATTCAATAATGAACTTACCAGCCTCACTCTTAAGACGCTTTGCAATTTCCATATTATTCTCAGCATCTTCCTTGACAGACTGGGTATTCTCATTAAGTGCCGCAGATGTCTGGGAAACATTAAAGATTGCAGATGTACCATCCTCAACAGCTCTTCCTACTTCCTCAACTGAATTCTCCAGATTACCCATTGCATTTTCATACTCAATGAACTGAGCGGAGAACTCTGTCATCATCTCGCGAAGCTTAACTGTGTTATCCTGGTAGGACTGGCCAACATCAACTAACTGCTGGTATCCATCTAAGGTTGTTTCCTGTAAGAAGGTAAGCATGGTCTCTGCATCCTTAGCCAATGCCTCAACTGCAGCTACTACATTAGTGGAAATAACTCTAATCTGCTCAGCTGTCTGAGATGAGTTATCCGCAAGCTTGGTACGTCACTTCTTCTTTCTTATAGCTGCCATCTGGCGGTAATATGTGAGACTTCACATTATCTTTAAACTGCACATCCAGAATGTGAAT
>JAZQNS010000048.1:0-17251 GCA_045627425.1 Lachnospiraceae bacterium
AAGGAGTTCGTCTTCTAATTCCTTTACATGTTCAGCACTGGTATCAACAGCTCTATCTTCTTGAACTTGAGTTTTAATATCTTTCTTAGGCTTATCCAAAGTTTTCTTCCGACCTTTCTTGCGAGGTCTCAAAGCATCAGGACCGGCAACACGAAACCGATTAACCCAATTTGCAATCATGCATGGGTTAGTTATACCTTCTTGTATTGCCAAATCTTGATATGAAATCTCGTTTGTTAGATATAACTCTACTACAGAAAGTTTCTTTTCGAAAGAGTATTTATCCTGTTGTCGTGAACGCTTAAGAGCATCATCCCCGAATTGATTGTAGGCTGCAACCCACCTTCGAAGTTGACTACTCGTTCCAAGCTTGTATTTTGCAGTAAGAGAATCATAGCCACCATGCCCTTCAAGATACTCCATAACAATTTGTTTCTTAAATTCATACGAATATTTTGCCATAAAAATACCGACCTCCAATCGTTAGATTTTTTGGTCTAACTTTTGGGGGTCGGTACAATTCCAAATGAAATCACAGGTCTTATTCTTTGTCTAAAATTAGTTTCCGTCTGTAGAATCCTCAGATTCAGAATTCTCATCTTCATTGGACGCATCCTCTTCGGTAGCTTCCTCTTCCTCAGCTGTTAATGCTTCATACTCCTCAGCAGTAACCTCTGTTACATTAGCCATATCAACAAGTGTTGTATATAACTTTAAGGACTCGTAGTAATCAAGGATTGCATCCTTACCATAAGTCTCCTCGAAAGCCTCAGCAGACTCACACTCGTAATCAGCGTAATCTCTCTCAAGGTTAGCCTGATACTCTTCATCTGAAATCTCTATTGCTAACTGCTTTCTTAATGCCTCAGTAACAAGTGCGGAATTAACATTCTGAATTACATACTCCTCCATAGTTACTCCGCCTGCGAAGTACATAAGGTATGTATCAGTATCAATACCGAATATTGAAGCATAATAGGAAATCTGAGTGTTGCACTCATCATAAATCTTGTTGTAAAGATACTCTGGATATCCATCGATTGTACAGTTATCAAAGATAGCCTGGAATACATCATTCTCAAGCTGATCCTTGGACTCGCTTGTCTTATCCTCAAGTAAGTAATCATAGATTACCTGACGGTACTCATCTGTAGTAGAATACTCACCCTCTGTGTATCTGTCGATGAATTCATCATTCCACTCTGGTGTGTAAGTAACTTCCTGAGCTTCATTAATGGTAATCTCGAACTGAGCTGCCTTGCCCTGAAGTGATTCCTCTTCATAATCCTCTGGGAATGTTACATCAATAGTGAAGGTCTCACCAACCTTATGTCCGTAAATACCTTCATCAAAGCCTTCAATCATGCTGCCTTCGCCTAATACATACTCATATCCGCTTGAAGATCCACCATCAAAGCTCTCTCCATCAACTGTACCTGCGAAGTCAATGTTTACAGTATCACCAGACTGTAACTCACGGTCAATATCGCTATACTCGATATTATCCTTAAGTAAAGTCTCAATTTCAGCCTCAATATCATCATCTGTAACTTCTGGAGTAACATAGTAAGCTTCAACTCCCTCATACTCGCCAAGTGTTACATAATCAAATACATCATAATCTGGATCGCCAGCATAATCACCATCGCCACTGGCACTTGCACTATTATTAGTGTTGCGATTCTGTAAGTAGTAAATACCTCCCCAGACTAAAGCTATAACTGCTGCGATAACAAGAACGGTAATACCTGCCTTCTTGACATCCTGCTGTCTCTGCTCAGCCTCAGCCTGCTTTCTCTTAGAATAGTTAGACATTTCTTATCTCCAATCTTTCTTAAAAAACATCTGCCGTTTTTCGACAGTCCACTAATATTTTTACCATATTTAAGGCAAAAAATAAAGTACTTCACCCAAAATTCAGTTTAAAAAACTATTGCTAAAAGTTCAGACAGATGCTATATTCTAATTGTCATTTTCAATGACGTCAGACTAATCTTGCACATTCGTGCGAAAATTCCCAGTTTTTTTATTTTTAAACCGAAGGGAAGTGATTGCCTATGATTGTTTCTATCCTTATGTAATCAGAATAATATAAGGAGGAAATACTTGAATTACGACACATTTAAAGAAGAAATAAAGAATTACCTAATAGAAAACTGCGATGAAGGCGCAGAGGTAAATTTTCAAACCGTAACAAAAAACAACAATATAAAACTCGAAGGGGTAACTATCAGGGAGAACGGAATAAACCTATGTCCAACCATCTATTTAAATTCTTTTTATCAGGACTTTCTTGCAGGTAACATCACTCTAGCTGAGGTCCAGCAGGAAATCATCAATCTTCACCGTGAAAAAAAGGTATCGCAAAACTTCGATTTAGAGAGGTTCGAAAACTTTGAAATGGTGAAATCTCACATTGCTTTTCGCATTATCAATTTCCGTTTAAACCAGGAATTACTCAAATCCATCCCCCACATTCCATATTTGGATCTGGCAATAGTCTTCTACTGTATATTAGATGACTTTGCCGATGGCACAGCCTCCATAATAATCAGAAACGAGCATCTTTCTATGTGGGAAATTACGGACCACGACCTTTATGAGATAGCCTTAAAGAATACAAGGAGTCTTCTTCCAGAAGCTTATCTCGATATGGCAAATGTTGTGGACCATCTCTTATCTGACAAGCAGATAATATTTGAGGATTCCCTGGCAATTCATGATAATCTCTACAAGGGATGTATGTATATTCTCTCCAATAAGAAGAACCTCTTCGGTGCAGCATCAATACTTTATAACAACCTTTTGAAGGACCTTTCAGACAAGCTTATGTGCTCTTTCATTATTTTGCCAAGCTCAGTGCACGAAGTAATTCTTGTGCCTGCCAAAACAAAAGAGAGACTAAAAGACTTTAACGAAATGGTCCAGGCAGTAAACAGTGAGGAAGTATCCCCTGATGAAATCCTGTCTGATCACGCTTACTACTACGACAGGTCGGAGCAGGCACTGTTTATGTCATAAAAAATGGGAGCATAAGCTCCCATTTTTTTATTTCTGCGCTTTTGCAAGTCTCTTCATCTCTCTTGCATTCTCTCTAACTGTATCTGTGATGGCTACGCCTCCAAGCATTCTGGATAACTCCTCTATTTCCTCATCCTCATTAAGAACATGAATATCCGAGATGGTGACCTGACCCTGTACCGACTTTTCAATTAAAAAATGCGTGTCAGCCATTGCGGCAATCTGTGGAAGATGGGTAATTGAAATCACCTGAGTGTTTCTACCAATCTCATTCATTTTCTCGGAAACCATCTGGGCTGTCCTTCCACTTATACCAGTGTCAATCTCATCAAAAATTAGTGTTGGTATCTGGTCTCTCACTGCAATTACCGATTTAAGAGCAAGCATTATTCTCGAAAGCTCTCCTCCTGAGGCCACACTTCTTAAAGGCTTTAATGGCTCACCTGGGTTAACCGAGATTATAAACTCAGGCTGATCAAAACCTAGTTTGCTTGGTTCTGTAAGTTCCGTAAAATCCATATCGAATTTAACATCAAGAAAGTTTAAATCAATAAGAGCCTGTGTTACCTTGAAAGTCAGCTCCGAGGACAGTTTCTTTCTCATTTCCCTTATTTCCATACCAAGGTCATAACATTCCTTTTTAACCCTGTTAAAATCAGTATTTAGTTTCTCTAAATAGGCATCATAGTCTGTGAGCTGATTAACTCTGTCATATCTTTCCTTTAGTGAAAGATTTATCTCCTCTATTGAATTACCGTATTTGTCCTTTAAGCGATTGATGATGTTCAACCTTTCCTCAACCTGGTAAAACTCCTCAGGCGAGAAGGAAAGTTCTTCAATATACTTTCTTAAATCATGGGACAAGGATGAAAGCAGATCATCAAGTGTCATCATTTCCTGATAGATGTTCTTAGCAGTATCATCAAAGTCACTTGTATCAGAAAACTCTCTCAAAGCCCTTCCCACCAAATCACCAGCAGCCTCATCGCCACCTGACAAATAGGCAAAAGCATTAGCGGCATTTTCTGCGACCTTTTTCGAACCGCTCATAATTCTGTAGGATTCTTCCAAGTCAGTGTCCTCATTTTCCCTAAGGTTCGCTGCCTCTATTTCAGCAATCTCATGCTTAAGAAGATCTAGTTCTCTATCTCTGTTGTCATCTCTTTTATTTGCCTCTAAAAGTTCCTTCTCTAATCTCCTATAGTCATTATAAAGCTTAGACATTTTGGCAAGTTTATTCTGAAAATCTTCATTGCCAAAAGAATCAAGAATTGCGAGATGCTTCTTCTTATCAAGAAGAGTCTGGCTCTCCTGCTGACCATAAATGTCTATAAAGAGTGCTGCTATCTCCTTAAGGGTAGAGACTGTGACAGTCTCACCATTAACCTTGGCAATGCTGCGCTGTCCTGTAATCTTTCTGCTTAAAATAATCTGATTATCTTCAGGATATATATCCATATCTTTCAATTTGGAAAGCTGGTTTTCGTTATCAATGGTAAAGAGAAGCTCGACCAGGGCTGCCTCCTCCTCTTTTCTAATCATGTCCTTAGAAACCTTCTCTCCAAGTGCCAGATTAATTGACCCAACAACAATAGACTTACCTGCGCCAGTCTCTCCAGTCATAATGTTGAGACCTTTGTTAAAGTCTACTTCCGCTTCCTCTATTAATGCCAGATTTTTAACATGTAAATTCTGTAACAAAAATGAACTCCCTTCTAAACATAACTAAATATGTCGCAAGTAATCACATAGTAACAATGCGTCATTCTCAGTTTTCGTCAGACTAAAAACCGTATCTGAATCAGCTAAATGTCCCAGTACTCCATCAAATAAAAGTTCATTAAGAGCTGCTTTAAAACTATCTCCCATTCCTTCCGGCACATGGGTTGCCACCATGTTACCCGAGTATTCTACAGACAAAATGTAATCCTTAAGTTTCCTTACTGATGCCTCATTTACTGAAACTTCATCGTAATGTTTCTGGTAGCGGATTCTTCCATCCTGATCTGTAGATTTATAAAGCTTTAATTCGTTTATATCCCTGCTCAGGGTTGCCTGGGTAACACTGATTCCCTCTTTCTTTAAGAAATCCCTTAGAGCATCCTGAGTATCTATTGGATATTTGGCTATAAGCCATAGTATCGTGGCATGGCGCCTTTCCTTCATCTTAGATTCCTTTCATGAGCTTGTCTCTTAGTATCTCTAAGAAGCCAGTCTTCTTTAAGCGTAACAGCTTAAACTTATCACTGCCAGTCTCGATGAGAAGGGACTCTCCTGTTGTGATTTTGCCGGTTAAGGTTCCGTCATAACTAACCTGAGCCTCCACCTCTTCGCCCACCTTGCCCTCATTAATCTTAACCATTATCCTGGCCTCGGCTGGAAGCACAACACTTCTGCTGATTAATGAATGAGAGGCAATAGGTGTGACAACAATCATATTGGCTGATGGCGCAATAATTGGTCCTCCGCAGGACATACTGTATCCAGTGGAACCCGTTGGAGTTGAAATAATAAGTCCGTCTCCGGCAAAGGTATTTAAAAGTTCTCCGTCCACATAGAGATCCATATAAAGCATTCTTAAATCTCCTGCCCTGTTAATAACTATATCATTAACAGCTTCGCCCTTGATGCCAGTACTGGACTGACCTCTTATCATCATTCTTGGCTCAAGAATGAATTCATCTGAAATAAGGCTTGAAATAGCTTCTTTAACTGAGTTCCTGTCAACCTCACAGAGATATCCCAGAGTACCAACATTAATTCCAAGCACTGGAATTCCCTTATGGACAAGGGCTCTTCCGCATCTGATTAAGGTTCCGTCTCCTCCTAAAATTAGTGCACACTCTGCCTTTTCTAAATCCATCTCCTCAAGAACAGACATAACCTCGGCAAAACATGGCAGAAAACCAACCTCTGCTGATGCCCCCATATCTCTTATTAAGTCAGCCACCTCTTTAGTAAAGGAGTGGTCTGGATCCTTGGCCTCATTGGCCAACAGTATAAATTGTTTCATTATTCGTCTAATAAACCGTGAGACAGATTAACAATTGTCTCAGGGCTTTCCCCCATTATATTTCCTAATCCATCCTTCTTAAGATAGATTAAATACTCAATATTACCCTCTGGTCCCTTAATTGGCGAGTGAGACAGACCTAATACTGAAAAGCCTGTCATTACAGCGAAGTCCCTCACCTTTTCAATTACCTCTAAGTGAACAGCCGGATCTCTGACAACACCCTTTTTGCCTACCTTCTCTCTTCCAGCCTCAAACTGTGGCTTAATAAGACATACCATTGTTCCCTTGTCCTTAAGAAGGTTGATTGCCGGAGGCAAAACCTTGGTTAGTGATATAAAAGACACGTCGCATGAAGCAAAGTCCAGTAACTCATCATTTATTGTTTCAGGAGTTACATATCTTATATTGGTTTTCTCCATGCAGACAACCCTCTCGTCCTGTCTTAATTTCCAGGCGAACTGTCCATAGCCAACATCAACGGCGAAAACCTTGGCGGCACCATTTTGAAGCATACAGTCAGTAAAGCCTCCTGTTGAAGCACCAATATCCATACATATGCATCCATTTAAATCAATGGGGAAGTCCTGCATGGCCTTCTCTAACTTAAGTCCACCTCTGCTAACATATCTAAGGGTATTTCCTTTTACCTCAATTGATACAGTATCATTAAACATTGCTCCAGCCTTGTCTTCACGGTTTCCGTCAACAAAAACATCCCCCGACATAATAAGTGCTTTTGCCTTCTCCCTCGATGGAGCCATTCCCTTGTTTACAAGTAATACATCTAATCTTTCTTTCATTCTAATCCTCAACTAAGGCCTTAACCCTGCTAACAATACTGTCACAGTCCATGCCACACTCTCTGTATAAATCATCAGTGGATCCCTGTTCTACAAAATAGTCTGGAATACCAATCTTGGAAAAAGACTTAAGTGTAATTCCATTAGACTGGTATAAATCAGATACCTGTACTCCAAAACCACAGGATACTGAGTGATCCTCAAGTGTAATAACGTGGTTATAGCTTCTTCCGATGGCAAGAAGGCTGTCCTTATCTAATGGCTTCATAAATCTTGCATCAAATAGACCTGCATTTATGCCATCTTCCTTAAGCTTCAAAAGAGCCTTGTAACTCTCCTTAACCATGGCACCTATAGCTACCAAACAAACCTTTTCACCCTGATTAATAAACTGACCCTTACCTGTTACAATTTCACTTCTAAGGTCCTTTAATTCATCAAAGGCACTGCCTCTTGGATATCTGACAGCAACTGGGCCATCTGCCATAAGTGCGTAGCGAATCATATCCGCCAGCTCCCACTTATTCATAGGTGCTAATACCTGCATATTTGGAAGGGCAGCTAAATAGGCAAAATCAAAGGCCCCATGATGTGTAGGTCCGTCATTTCCCACAAGTCCGGCTCTGTCCACCATAAAGACAACGTGCTGATTCTGCATACATACATCCATGGCCACCTGATCAAAGCCTCTCTGCAAGAAGGATGAATAAACGGCAAAAACAGGTGTGTAACCACCAAGAGCCAATCCTGTTGCAAAGCTTACTGCATCCTGTTCAGCAATGCCCACATCAAAGAATCTATCGGGATAAATCTGTCTAAACTCCTTAAGTCCCGTTCCCTCATCCATGGCAGCTGTAATAGCAACTATTTTTTTATTCTCCTTAGCTTCCTTAACAATAACCTTGGAGAATACATCCGTGTAGCTCATGGCCTTCTTTGGTGAAAGGCCAGTGTTCAAATCAAATGCCCCTGTTCCATGGAATTTTGATGGATGCTTTTCTGCAGGTCCATATCCCTGGCCCTTATTAGTAACCACATGAATAAGTACCGGACCATCAACTTTGCCAGCCTGCTCAAGAGTTTTATATATCTCCATAGTCTTATGACCGTCTACTGGTCCTATATATTTTATTCCCATCTCCTCAAAATACATTCCGGGGATGAATAACTGCTTAAGTCCATTCTTTGTCCTTCGAATAGTGGAAATCATATGTTCACCAACTAAGGGAACTCTTTCAAGAGAATTTGTAACATTCTTTTTTAAGCTCTGATAAAAGTCTCCCGTTCTCATCCTTGAAAGCAGTGTTGGAAGTCCACCAACATTCTTGGAAATCGACATGGTGTTATCATTTAGAACAATGATAAGATTATCTTCAAGCATAGAGGCATTATTAAGAGCTTCAAAAGCCTCTCCTCCAGTCATGGATCCATCGCCAATAACTGCCACTATTTTTTCCTTGCTCCCCCTGAGTTTTCTTGCTGCAGCATAACCTAGAGCCGCAGAAATCGAAGTGGAACTGTGTCCAGTATCATAGGAATCGCAGTCGCTCTCATCCCTCTTAGGGAAACCAGATAACCCCTTGTACTGTCTAAGACTGCTAAACTCATTCTTTCTGCCTGTCAGAATCTTATGGGTATAGCACTGATGTCCCACATCAAAGATTAACTTGTCCTCAGGGAAGGTTAAATACTTATGTAAAGCCATGGTAAGTTCCACTGTTCCCAGATTGGACGCAAGATGACCACCTGTCTTTGAAACACAGACAAGTATCTCTTCCCTTATCTCTTTAGCGAGCTCATCTAAGAGAAGATTATCGACATACTTTATATCATTTGGATTATTAATGCGATCTAAAATCATTTCTCTCCCTAATTCTTTCGTCCAACCAGTGACAAAAGAAGTTCCTGTAAGAATTCTGAATCTCCATCAATGTCTTTTAATAAGGAAACAGCCTCATCCGTCAGTCTTTCAACCTCCTTTGAGGCTTTTTCTATCCCCAGTAAAGTGGCAAAAGTAGTTTTATTATTCTTCTCATCGCTTCCCACAGGCTTTCCTAAAACATCTGTTGTGGAAGTAATATCAAGAATATCATCCTCTATCTGAAAAGCCAGTCCAACCTTTCTGGCAACCATGCCAAAGGCCTCTACCTGGGCAAAAGAAGCACCCGCTAAAACTGCGCCAATCATCATTGAGGCTTCTAACAAAGCGGCTGTTTTGTTCTTATTGATGTAGTTTAATTCTTCTTTAGAAAGCTCAAGACCTTCCTTTTCTACATCCACAACCTGGCCACCTATCATTCCATATATTCCGGCTTTACCTGTGAGTATCTGTAATGCCTTTACTCCTCTTTCCATGTGTTCCATATCCCCGGACAAGGACAGAGAAGCAATTTCAAAGGCATAGTTCAAAAGTGCATCACCGGCAAGTAAACCCATACCATGTCCGAAGACAATATGGGTGGTTTTTTTGCCTCTTCTATAGTCATCATTATCTAGCTCCGGAAGATCGTCATGAATTAAAGAATATGTGTGGATATACTCTAATGCAGCCATAAAGGAAACTATTGTTTCGTCCTCTCTGTCGCCCCCCATCATATCGTATACAGCCTTCATAATGATTGGTCTTAATCTTTTACCTCCGGCTGATACAGCATATTCCATGGCATCAAAAACTGTCTTCTGAAGTTCATAGTCCTTAGGAAGGTAAGACATTACAATCTTATTTGCTTCCTTCCTTCTCAGCTCTAATTCCCTTTGGAATTCTTCTTTATTCATCATCTTCTCCTGACAAAATCCTTATTTTCTTCTCTATTCCGTCGATTTCACCGTTGCAGAATTTTACCTCCTTCATGCCTTCCTCATATAGGTTAAAGGCATCTGTAAGGCTTGTTTCTGGATTCTGAAGTTTGTTTATTATTTCCTCGATTAAGGAGAATGATTCTTCTATTGTCTTCTTATCTTCCATTTCTGTTAATTCCCGTAGTTTACCTTGTGTTTTTCTTCTGCCAGAGCTTTAATATCCCCATCTCTAAGATGAACTGTTATTCTGCTCTCAGCTGCTATGCAGTCTATGGAGGAAACAGCCTTTCCCTCCTCATTCTCAACAAGAGCATATCCCTCCGAAAGCTTCTTTAACGGCGATAAGCCATCAAGTCTTTCTGCGTATATACTTAGACTCTGTCGGCGCCTGTCGACTAAGGCTTTTATGGCTCTGTCTAATCTATCCTCATAATCAGCTGCCGCAAGCCTCCTGTCACGCAAAAGGCTCTCTGGACTCTTTGCAACAAGCTTAAGAGTAAGAAGCTCCGCTCTCTGTCTTAAACTGTCTACTCTCCCTCTCATTGCTTCCTTAAGGGATATACTAAGACTATCAAGATCAGCCAAATACTGATTTAAGTCAAAAACCGCAAGCTCCGCTGCCGCTGATGGTGTAGGTGCTCTTAAATCTGACACGAAATCCGCAATTGTAGTATCAGTTTCATGGCCAACTGCAGAAATAATTGGTATCGGACACTCAAAAATGGTTCTTGCAACAGTTTCCTCGTTGAAGGCCCACAAGTCCTCCATGGAACCTCCCCCACGTCCTACAATAATGACATCTGGCATATATTTGCAGATTTCAATGATGCCACGGCTAATACTTTCAGCAGCTCCCTCTCCCTGCACTCTGGCAGGATACAAAATAAGCTGTACATAGGGGTTCCTTCTGTGGGATATATTAATAATATCCTGTATAGCAGCTCCTGTCTCAGCTGTAACTACTCCGAGCGTCTTTATGTACTTGGGAATAGGTTTCTTGTAATCTGCGGAAAACATACCCATTTCCTCAAGTTCCTTCTTCATCATAATGAAGCGCTGATAGAGTTCGCCCTCTCCGTCAAGGCGAATCTCCCTTGCAAGTATCTGATATACTCCACCTTTTTCATATACATCAACACTTCCAAATACAATAACGCTCATTCCCTCTTTCATGCGAAACTTAAGACTTCTGGCACTGCCTGCAAACATTACAGCCTTAAGTACCCCTTGGGAATCCTTCAGTGTAAAATATATATGACCAGAGCTGTGATACTTACACTCAGAAATCTCTCCTCTTACATAAAGCCTGTTAAGGAAGAAATCCTGGCTCATCATCTGCTTGATGTAATGATTTACCTCAGTTACTGAGTAGATATTCTGGCTCATGAAAGTCTTGCTAATACTCCATTCACAAAGGATGCTGAATCATCTGTTCCAAAAATCTTGGCAAGTTCAACTGCCTCGTCAATAGCAACCGCAACTGGAACATCATCATCAAATAACATCTCATATGCTCCAAGTCGAATCAGTGCAAGATCAACCTTGGCCATTCTGCTTGTTTTCCAGCCCTTGGTCTTCTCATTAATAAGCTTATCAATTTCAGGAAGCTTTGAGAGCACCAGTTTAAACTTATCTAAAACATACTTCTCGTCTTCAAGGTCCATAGCCTCCATCTTCAAAAGAGGATTGTCCTCATCATCGGTAATCACCTCGTGATGATCTAAAAACAGTGAAAGCTGGTCATCAATTTCATTGTCACTATGAAACTCAACTCTGAAAAGCATTAAAAATATACGCTCTCGCAATTCTCTTCTTGTCATTATCTTCTCCTTAGGATTTATACACAATGTTAAAAAAAGGGGTGTCTTAAGACACCCCTTTAAAAGCCTTAGTTGTCTTTGCTCGTATCTACACCGGAAATCTTTACATTAACTTCGGTTACGTCAAGACCTGTCATGTTTTCAATGGACATCTTTACTCTCTCCTGAACCTTCTTGGAAGTCTCAGGAACATTAGCTGCATACTCTACAACTACTGAAACCATCACGATTACGGATGACTCATTCATCTCCACGCGAATTCCCTTGGAAAGATTCTTCATTCCAAGCTTGGCAACAACTTCATTAGTAATGTTACCAGAAAGATGGGAAACACCTTCAACCTCTGTAGCTGCAAGGCCTGCAATAATAGCAACAACCTCGTCTGCCACGGCAATACTGCCCATCTCGCCTTCCTTAATAACAAAAGCATTTCTATCTTCAGCCATATGGAAAACCTCCATTCATCATTTGGGTTAATTATAGCAAAATATAGTATTTTTGAAAAGATTATATTTTCCTTAAAAGGCTTATATCACAGCCTTTTCATAGACTCTATAAGTCTAAATCATAGCCAGAAGTTCCTCCTCGGTGAGAACAGGCACATTGAGGGATTTTGCCTTGTCTAGTTTACTTCCAGCAGCCTCTCCTGCCACCAGGTAATCGGTCTTTTTGCTGACTGAGGAAGAACACTTTCCACCATTCTTCTCAATTAACTCTGTTACCTCTTTCCTTCCAAGGTTTGGCAATGTTCCAGTAACCACAAAGGTTAGACCAGAAAGACTGTCTCCCTCATCACCGCTTTCCTGCACCTTAAGGTTTACACCCTCTTTTTCAAGTTCATAAAGCATTTCCATGTTAAAGGGATCCTTAAAGAAATCCTGAATTGACTTTGCTGTTTTATCTCCAATGTCCTTTATGGCAAGAAGTTCATCAAGAGAGGCATTTGCAAGCTCCATTATTCCGGCAAAATGCTTTAGCACAGCCTTAGATGTATTCTTACCTGTGTTTCTGATTCCAAGACCTGTAAGGAGCTTGTCCGGGCCGTTTTCCTTAGACTTCTCAATAGCATTAAGCACATTTTCGGTAGTCTTTTCTTTTCCGAACACCTTATTCTCAATAAGCTCTTCTTTATAGTATTTAAGTTTATAAATATCAGAAAAGCTTTTAATATATCCAGTCTTAATCAAAGCTTCAACAATACTGTCTCCCATTCCCATTATGTTCATAGCATCTATGGAACAGAAATACGCTATGGTTCTTGACAGCTGGGCACTGCACAAGGTATTCACGCATCTAATATCAGCTGAATCTTCCTCATTCACAAGTTTCGAACCACAAACAGGACAGTATTCAGGTGCTTTAAAGACCTCCTTTGGCGAAGACACGCAACCGTTGAACTTAGGAATAATCTCTCCACTCTTATATAGCTTGTAGGCGCCACCTATTCCAATCTTCATTTCATTAATGTAATCCTGGTTATGAAGAGTTGCCCTTGACACATTAGTTCCACAGAGCCTTGCAGGTTTTCCTGTTTCCCTGTCATGAAAAAGGCCGGTAAATGTAAGCTTTCCAGTTCTTCCCACATCCACCAGCACATCGTCAAGGACCACAACCCTCTCCTCCGGAGGATACTTGTAGGCTATATGTCCACTGGTATATTTGCTGCCTGCTGGGAAATCGTCCCTGTATTTTATTTCATCAATCTTTACTACAGCTCCATCTATGTCGTAGTCCAGGCTGCTCCTCATGTCACCAATCCTGTCTATGGCATCAACTACTTCCTTGGCCGTACTACATTTTTCATGATAGGTTACTGGAATTCCTTTTTTGCTAAGATAATCCATGCCATCACAGTGACTCACTGTAAGCTCCATAGGCCCCTGCTGAACATTAAACACGAACATTTTAAGGCCTCTTTCTTTGGTTACTCCAGAATCCAGCTGTCTTAGGCTTCCTGCCGCAAGATTTCTAGGATTTGCTGCAAGCTTTTTGCCAAGTCTTTCCTGCTCATCATTAAACTTCTCGAAATCCTCATGAGACATATACACCTCACCGCGAAGCTGTAATGAGTCATAGGGTAAATCAAGAAATCTATTAACATCTGGTATTACCAGGGCATTGTCTGTAACATCCTCGCCGACTAAACCGTCACCTCTGGTCTCCGCCATAGTGAGTTTAAGCTTGCCATTTTCAGCCTTCTCATACCTTAATGTCATGCTTAAGCCATCGATTTTGGTTTCAACAGAGAAATGAGCATCAGGGTATATCCCTTTAACCTTCTCTACGAAGGATATTACATCCTCCTTGGTAAATACATCCTCAATTGAAAGCATTGGAACATCATGTGTTACCTTCACTCCGGCCTCGCGCTTGGCACTGCCGCCAACCTTCTGAGTGGGTGAATTCTTAGTAACATATTCAGGATGCTCCTTCTCAGCCTCCTTAAGCTTTATCATTAACTGATCGTACTCATAGTCGCTTATTTCAGGCTCATCCAGGTTATAGTAGCGGTTCATATGATACTCTATAGTTTCAACTAACTTACTATATTCATTTCTATCCATAGTACACTTCTCCTTCTAATCCGAATTTACCATTATTCCTCGGCAAAATCTCCCTCGTAAAAAACTGGCTCATTAGAGGAATCCTTAATTAACATAGATAATTCTTCCCATTCTGCCTCAGTGATATCCCTGTATTTTCCAATCGGCAAATCATTGAGCGTAATGTTCATTACCCTGATTCTCTTAAGGGCCATTACTTTGTAGCCAAGGGCTTCGCACATACGTCTAATCTGTCTGTTTAACCCTTGTGTAAGAATAATTTTAAATCGCCTGTTATCAACCTTTTTAACCTTACACTTTCTTGTTACGGTGTCAAGAATACTAACCCCGTTCGCCATGGAATTAAGAAAGTCTTCCGTTATGTTCTTATTGACCGTCACCAGATATTCTTTTTCATGGGCATTACCGGATCTCATCATCTTGTTTACTATATCTCCCTGGTTGGTAAGGAGAATTAGTCCCTCTGAATTCTTATCAAGTCGGCCAATAGGGTATATTCTGCTTGGATACTTTATATAATCTATTATATTATCCTTCTCTCTTTTCTCAGATGTACATACTATGCCTATGGGTTTATTAAAGGCAATAAGTATTGGTTTAGAGTCACGGTTAATAATTTTGCCTAAAACCTTGACCTCCTGACCAGGCATTACCTTGCTTCCCATCTTGGCAAGCTCGCCGTCGATAGTAACCTGTCCAGCCTCTATTCTTTTGTCTGCTTCTCTTCTTGAGCAAAAGCCCGCTTCACTTAAGAATTTGTTAAGTCTTACTTCTTCCATATACCCACCTATATGACAAGCACCCCAGTAAAAACTGAGGTGCCTTTTAATTAGTAATCTAAAGTTGATGTTTTAACATAGCCTGTCTTGCCGTTGTTTGTTACCTTGGCATAGCCATTCTGGTAAATCATAACTATCTTAACCTTGGTACCAGCCACCAGTGAGGAAACGACACCAGCATCATCCTTCATCTTACGAAGGAGGTTTGTTGTTTCCTTAAGTTCTACCTTATCCCCTTCAGATGGATAATCGCCTGTTCCTGACACTGTGTACTCTGTTGCTATTGTCTTTAGAAGGTCGTTTCTCACATAACCCTTCTTACCATTAACCTTTACATGACTCCAGTCACCCCAGGTGTTCATATTTAAAATAACAACCTTGGCACCTTCCTTAAGGGTCATAATTGTATCAGCTGATGTGGAAGCCTTCTCACGCATATTACACTTAGATGTTGTAACAGCTTCCTCTACAACCTTTATGGATGAATCCTCTGTTATTACATCCTCGTTATCATCATTCTCATCTCCGGCAACCAAAATATTCTCAGGAGCATTCTGATTCTGAATAAGGGTTATGGAAGCCATCCAATCTGAAATCGCATTAGACAGGTCCTTATTGATAAGGTCGTCCAGGTTTTCATCATTTAAGATTGCCTCTTCATAAGCGGCCTGAATATCTGTCTGTACTGCTATTATTTCATCTCTTGACTCATATTTCTTTATACAGTCAGTAATCTGATCCTCAGTTAAGTATTCCTTAGTCTGTAAATTAAACTGGCTATACAGATTGTCTATATAGAAGCTTCCATCTGCCATCTTGGTTACATAGAAGAAGTCAAGTCCAGGAGCCTCTTTATCTGCACCATTAAACTTAATTGACATATCTACAGATACTAAGAAAGAGTTTTCATCAACACCCTGCTTGGTGTAAATGTTGTTAATTGAATAGTGGTCTACATATTCAGAATAAAGAGAAATATAAGACAACTCATTCTCTGAAACAGGAAGGGCATAGTTTAAAATAGCCTCTATGTCTCCATTTGCGTACGCATCATAATAATTGGCAATTAAACTCTTAATTTCCTCATTATTATTGGCCAAAATACTGCCAGCGTTTCCACTTGCAACAGCATCACCAGAGGCATTGTTTTTATTAACAGCCTTTCCTCCGAAAACACATAGAACAACTATAAAGAATATAAGTAGAACTCCGGCAAAAACATAGCGCTTATTTTCCATTAAAGTATTGGTAATTTTCTTAAAATCAATATTCTTTATATCAAGTTTTTTATTATCACTCATTATTGATTCCTCACTATCCTAGCGCACCTGGAGGGATTCGAACCCCCGCTCATGGAACCGGAATCCATTGCTCTCTCCCCTGAGCTACAGGTGCATTTTTTCAATCTCAGACTATACTATTTTACACTAGTAAGCCTTTTAATTCAACCAGTTTAGCCATAAGCCCTTTTCCATTCCATATAATATATTGAAAAAAAACCCCGGTGGATATCCACCGGGGTTTGATGTTTACTTCGCGTAATCTGTAACTCTGGACTCTCTGATAACGCTGATTTTAATCTGTCCTGGATATGCAAGCTCGCTTTCAACTCGCTTTGCAACATCTCTTCCAAGAAGAACCATTTCAGCATCAGATACCTGATCCGGAACTACCATGATACGAATTTCTCTACCTGCCTGAATAGCAAAAGATTTTTCAACACCTTTGAAACTGTCTGCAATATCTTCTAATTCTTTTAATCTGTTGGTATATGTCTCTAAAGTCTCTCTTCTAGCACCTGGTCTAGCAGCAGAAATAGCATCTGCAGCCTGAACAATACATGCAATTAATGACTGAGGTTCAGCATCACCATGGTGAGATTCTACGGAATTGATAACAACGTTACCTTCCTTGTACTTCTTACAAAGTTCTACACCTAACTGAACATGAGATCCTTCCATTTCATGATCAACGGCTTTACCGATATCATGAAGGAGGCCTGCACGCTTGGCCATTTTAACATCTGTTCCAATCTCAGCAGCAAGTAATCCTGACAGCTGAGCAACCTCGATAGAGTGCTTTAAGGCGTTCTGTCCGTAACTGGTACGGAATTTCATACGTCCTAATAACTTTACGAGTTCTGGGTGGATTCCGTGAACTCCAACCTCTAAGGTCGCAGATTCACCTTCCTCGCGCATGGTATTCTCTACCTCTTTCTGCGCCTTCTCTACCATCTCCTCAATTCTTGCTGGATGAATACGTCCATCCACAATAAGTTTCTCCAACGCGATTCTAGCAACCTCTCTCCTAACAGGATCGAAAGAGCTAAGTACAACAGCATCTGGAGTGTCATCAATGATTAAATCAACACCTGTCATAGTCTCAAGGGTACGAATATTACAAGTCGGAGGCCAAGCGGTCTTAGGAAGACAATAGAGAGGGACAACTCCTT
>JAZQNS010000049.1:0-10495 GCA_045627425.1 Lachnospiraceae bacterium
ACAAGAATTGTGGACTTCTTCTCACCTTCAGCTCTTGTTACAGCCTCACGTCTCTCACGCTCAGCCTTCATCTGCTTCTCCATTGCATCCTGAATAGCTGTTGGAGGAATAATGTTCTTTAACTCAACTCTGTTAACCTTGGTTCCCCAAGGATCAGTAGCTGTATCAAGTGTAGCTCTCATCTTGGTGTTGATAGTCTCACGGGATGTAAGAGTCTCATCTAACTCAAGGTCACCGATGATATTACGTAATGTAGTAGCTGTTAAGTTCTCAATAGCCATGATTGGGTTCTCAACACCATAGCAGTAAAGCTTTGGATCAGTAATCTGATAGAAAACTACTGTATCTATTCTCATTGTAACGTTATCCTTTGTGATAACTGGCTGTGGTGCGAAGTCTACAACCTGCTCCTTTAAGATAACCTTTCTTGCAATACGATCTACGAATGGTACTAAGAAGTGAAGTCCTACACCCCATGTTCCCTGATAACCACCTAAACGCTCAACTACGTATGCATGAGCCTGTGGTACGATCTTGATACAAGATACAATAATAATTAAAACTAAAACCAGTAAAATTGCCAGAAAAATGTAACCTATCATTTTTCATCCTCCTTAATTTTTCTCACTCACAATTAATTTTACTCCGCGGATCTCTTTGATCTCCACAATCTGGTCCTTCTTAAGAAGCTGGCTGTCATCTACAGTTCTTGCTGTCCATTCCTGACCATCTACCATTACGGCTCCTGTGGCCTTAAGATTGTCAACTTCCTCGATGACAACTGCGCTCTTTCCGATAAGACTCTCAGCGTTGGTCTTGATCCTGTCCTTATTAAGATACCTTATTGCCATAGGTCTGGTCAAGACTAACAGGGCCACCGATACTACCAGGAACAGTGCAACCTGAACTCCAAGCGGTGCTCCTAATACTTCCGCTAAGAATGCCACCAGCGCTCCTCCTGCAAACCATATCGTCGTCAGTCCAAATGTTGCGATTTCGATTGCCACTAATACGACTAAGATTACAAGCCACGCTATTCCTACAAAATCCATAACCCATGTCCTCCTTTCGCTTTTTATAGCATAAGAATATTGCTTTTTCCCTTCTTATGCAATAAAGAGACTATTTAGTAATTATAAAAAAAGAATAAAAAACCTCCTCACTGATTTCTCAGTAAGGAGGTCTGTAAAGATCATATTTAATAGAATACGTGAGCACCAATTACAATACCGTCTGCTCCGCTCTTCTTAGACTTAAAATGAAGCGCTCCGTCGACATTATCTTCACCGGCTAAAGCTCTCTCAGCTGCCTCAATACAGGAGGACTTGATATTGCCGCTTGCAAGGAGTCTCTCTAACTTACCGCTCTTTGCTGGTCCGAACTGACCGGACTGGAAGATTACCTTGTAAAGGGAATTAGGATACTTGCTGGAACGGATTCTGTTACATACAACAGCACCAACTGCTAACTTGCCAGCCTTGCTCTGGTTACCTGCCTCGCACTGAATAAGTGCTGCAAGGAGTGTGACATCATCTGTGGAAGCTGCGATGGAAGACTTCTGTGTAGATGAGCTTCCAGAATTCTTAGCTTCCTCTTCAAGCTTAGCCTTGTATTCCTTGTTAGTATATCCATTCTCCATGGAGAGCTTAACTTCTACATACTCTGCAAATACGTAAGCTTCCTTGCCATCATACTTAACTGCTACCCAGCCTTCAACTTCCTCTGCGTCGAAGTCTACACTTAACTTGGTTCCCTTATCTACCTTACCAAGGGTCTTGCCCTCAGTGGAAGCTTCCTTTCTGACTCTTAAGCCATCTGTAGTAGCGATAGCCTTGTAGCCGCCATTCTTTCTGGCATAGGCCTCAGCCTCCTCACCGAAGAGACAATACTCAGCCTTGATAAAGCCCTTAACGTTGCCGGACTCGATCTCTACCCACTCGCCATCTGTTGAAATGATGGTTGCGATGCAGCCCTTAAGCATTTTGCCTACGGCCTTGGATTCAGAATCTGCTTCTTTTCTAATGTTTAAAGATGTTTTCACATCTACGATTAACTTGTCATCCCACTCGGATGGCTCTACTGCTGCCCCTTCCTCTGTCTCGGCTACCATTGTCTCAATCTCTGCCTCAACGGATGCCTCGTCATAAAGGCCGTTAAGCTCGATAGCTGCGCTTACACCAGCAATGCCGTTAGCTGTAACAGCTGTCTCTGTCTTAACTGTTTCCTCACTGGAAGACTGGTGGTTATTTACTGCTAATACTGTGATAAGAAGCACAGCCACTAAGATTCCAGCAACTACTTTATTGTTAAACTTCAATATTAAAAATCCTCCTAAATTACGAACAACTAATGATTTCTATGCAAAAGTGTTACGCTTTATTACGAAATTGTTACACTAAATATAGCATGGTGAAATCATTTTGTCAAATTTAGGAGGACAAAATTCCCAAAAAGCCCTTATTTATGCGGTTTTCTTGTTGCTCTTATACCAGTAAAGGAAGGAGATAAGAGCCAAAATTACAGCTGTAACAATTGTTGCAACCATTACATTTAATGAAAGGCTGAAATCTGTTGCAACTAACTCGAAGGCTGTCTTTGCTGTAATCACACCAAATACTGCGAAGATTACGAAAGCGATCTTGTTGATTAATCCGGATGGAGTCTTGGACTTAAGCACCATACCGATTACAACGCCCACCATATCTGCAAGGAAGAGGCCTATAGAGCACGCAATCCATACGATAAGAGCATTGCTAATTCCCTCGTTAGCGCCGAAGGTGATAGCTGTAAGCTGTGTCTTGTCTCCAAGCTCTGCCACGAAGAAGGTACAGAATACTGCAAGTGAAGCAAAACCAATCTTGGAATCCCCCGTTTCCTCATCCTCATCGTCCTCTGCACCTAAGGAGGTTACCGCGAAGAACATGAAGGCTAAAGCTGCAATTGCTTTAATAATCCACTCAGGGATGAAAGAGCTTAAAAGTCCTCCCGCGAGTACCGCAATTCCGTTTAATACAAGGATTGCCACTGCTGTTCCTAAGATGATATCTCTCATCTTGTACTTTGATGTGAGACCGATAAGCATAAGCTGTGTCTTGTCTCCCATCTCAGCTACAAACTCAGTGAGTAAGATCTTTAAAAATAACATATTTTTCTCCCTTGTTTATATTTTACCCGATTATCTCATGCAGGTATATACGATGTAGGCTACGTAAATAACAATCATTAAGATTCCCTTGCCTCTGTTAATCTCGTGCTTCTTTCCAAGAACCAGAAGGAAGACGAAGACACACATGATAATCATGGCTATTAAGTCGATTACATTGTTGGTTGTAAGACCAACCGGGCTGATTGTGGATGCAAGACCGATAACTAATAATATGTTAAAGATATTAGATCCAACCACATTTCCTATTGCCATATCAAGCTCGCCCTTCTTAGCTGCTGTAAGGGATGTTACAAGCTCAGGAAGAGATGTTCCGCAGGCAACAATTGTAAGACCGATCAGAGTCTGGGATAAACCGAAGGCTGCTGCAATACCGGAAGCTGAATCTACAACAAGGTCGCCGCCGATAGCGATTGCTGCTGCACCAAGAACTATATAAAGAGCACATTTAATTCCAGACAAGTCTTTAATCTCATCCTCGCCCTCGACTACCACTTCCCTGCCCTCGGCTCTGGCCTTCTTGGCAACTCTGACTGTGTAGTAGATGAAGCCGGCAAAAAGAATGAGGAGGATAATTCCCTCAACTCTGTTAACATTTCCGCCGAAGTAGCCCTCTGCTAAGAGAAGTATGGCAACTAATACAGAGAATGGATACTCCTTCTTAAGTGTTTCAGCATCAATGACTAATGGCATGAAGAGTGCACAGATGCCGCACACCATCATGAGGTTAAACATGTTTGAGCCTGTAATATTACTGATAGCAAGCTCATTAGAATGCTTTACAGCTGCTGCCACAGATACCGCGCACTCCGGAGCGGAGGTTCCCATGGCAACGATGGTAAGACCAATTACCATTGAAGGAATGTTGAACTTCTTAGCCACTGCGGCGCATCCCTCAACGAAGAAATCGGCACCCTTAATTAAAAGTACGAATCCGATTACCAGTAAAACGTAATTCATAGCCTTCTCCTTTACATATCCTTATTTTTAAGGTGGATATCTAACTGATTATAGCAGATTTCAACGCCTTCTTCATCAAATACTTCTTTAATTCTCTCAAGTGTCGCCCACTTTACAGGCCAGTAATCTGCTACAGGTACCCAAAATCTCAAACCAACCTTAACCGAAGAATCCGCAAGCTCTGAAACAAAGACCTGTATTCCATCCTCAGAAATCACAGATGGTATGTCCTCCGCAATATCAAGGAGCAGTTTTTTTGCCTTCTTAACGTCAGCGTCGTAGGAGATTCCAACGGTCTCGTTGAACATTCTCTTCTCTATGGAGCTGCAGTTGGTTAAGGAGGTTCCGGCCAGGCTTCCGTTCGGAATCTGAATCAGTCTTCCGTCTAAGGTCTTAAGTGTTGTGTAAATAATATTTATGTGGACTACAGTTCCCTCGTTTTTGCCTGATCCTTCTATAATATAGTCGCCAATCTTGAAGGGATGCATAACCAGAATCAGCACGCCACCGGCAAAATTGCTAAGGGCACCCTGTAAGGCAAGTCCAATTGTGACTCCCATTGCAGCTACAGCCGCGGAGATTGATGTTGCTGTGATACCGAAGAGTCCCAGTATAATAACAACAAGCATTATGTAGGCAATGTACTTAACCAGAGATGAAAGAAAGGTCTTAACACCCTCGTCGAAGTTATGCCTCTCCATGGACCTATTCACAAGCTTAACCAGGAGTTTTATAAGTCTGCTGCCTATGAAGTACACAACTAAGGCTAATACCACTGAGAATGCGAAGCTAATTAAATCAGGCAAAATTGACTGAAACCACTTCATTAACACTCCAGGCTCTGCCTTGTCAGCAAGTTCCTCAAGATTCTCTGTATCAATAACGTTAAATAACATATTACTTCCTCTCTAATCCTGCTCTGATTTTAAGGGTAGTTAATTTAGTACCGTAGAAGTCCTTCTTAGTACAGCCAGCTCTTCCGCCGCCGGCGCAGGCACAGGCACATGCACATGCGCAGGATACGCAGGCGCAGGCACAGGAGCTTACACAGCTTGAATGACCGCCGCTGGTTCTGCCGGTGGAGTGACCGCCGCTGGCTCTACTACGACTTGCATTGGCAGTTTTGCCTCCTGTTGCAGTACCGGTTCTGTGACCTCCCGCAACTCTGCTGTCACCAGGACCCTCGTGACCTGATGGACCTGGTCCGTGGCCACCAAAAAGTCCCGGTCCGTAAGTTGGTGGCACATGGGTGTGGAAGAAGAAGTAAGGGGTTACATCTCCATCCATACCAGCCTGGTCATCATAGTAGTCCTCGCTGTTTCTGTAGGCCGCCCTCTTCATGGAATTAATTATGGCAATCATTATAAACATGAAAACTATGAAGCCAACTATGGCGTCAAAGGCGTCATCTCCGTCATCATAATAATCATCACTGTAGTCGTCAGAAGACCAGTAATCATTGGCATTTTCTTCTATATAATTAAGCTCATCCTGGTAGTTAAAGGCGTCATAATTATACTCGAGCTCTACCGTGAAGCTTTCTCCCTCAGAGAGAGAGCTGTTCCAGTAATAGAATTCATCATCTTCATATGCAATGTTGTAGGCATTTATTGGCTCTGGATTCTTACTCCAGGAGATTAAGAGGTTATCCACCTTAATCTCATCAAACCAACCCGGAGTAAAGTCGAAAATAAGGCTTTCTCCATTCTGGTAGAAGATATCGTGCTGATGGACACTGAAGGTGAAGTCAATTACCTCATCCTCGTAGTATTCATTCTTAAAGTTGACAATTGCATATTCCCCATCAGCGTAGCAGTAGCTGATATTGTCGCTTAAAGCTGTTACTTCCTCAACGTATGAGTTGGCCATTCCTATCTGTACCCAAGACACAGGTCCTAAGCCATCAGATTCAAGTACTTCCCACCTTATATGGTAGGTTATATTTGCTGAACCGTCATCGCATGGGATAACTTCAATCTCATAATCTAATATCTCGTCGGTATTTTCCCTTGCATATACAGGCAAAATATCCGCCATTAGTCCTGCTCCTAAGGACACAATCACTGCTAAGGCAAGGAGGAGCTTCTTAATTCTTCTAATCTTCATAAGCTATTCCCCCTGCTTTCTAAGAGGACATCTGCCCTCCATCCTTGCTGAATAATCCCTGTGGTCCTTACATACAGGTTTGTCCCAGATAGTCTTCCAGTCTTCCTTAAGGAAATCTCCCAGGCCGTCATCCGTAAGCCAGCTCTGACATGGTATAACCTGTCCGTCCGGTGTGATTGCCATGTTGGAAAGGCAGGCACCGCAGGAAGGTCTGTCAAGGTCTAGCTCACAGAGAGTCTGCTCTGATACCCAGCCTGGAGAGGTGAAGTTAATTTCCATTCCGCAGGAATAGCAGTAGTCTGTAGCTTCCTTTAATACAGCCACCATCTCATCATTGCTAAGCTGGGTTTCCACTGAATCCTGCTTAGTGGCATTTCCTGTGATAATAAGACCTGAACAGGTTACATACTCTATTCCAAGTCCATGTAAAAAGTCTAAGGTTTTGCCATAATCCTTATTTAAAGAGCAGAGCGGTGTGTTGATGCTTACATTTAAACCAGCCTCTAAGGCATTCTTTATTCCTTCCACAGTCTGCTTGTAATTACCTGCACCTACTAATCTGTTATGAACCTCCTCGTCATGGGAGTAGAAAGTTATCTGCACGGAATCAAGCTCCGCATCCATTAGTCCCTTCGCCAGTTCCTTGGTCATCAGAACACCGTTAGTGTTAAGTCTGGTTACGAACCATCTTGCCTCGTATACAAGCTGGCAGAGATCCTCTCTAAGGGTTGGCTCTCCACCTGTGAAGGTAACCTGAGGAACCCCTATCTTTCTAAGCTTTTTAAGGACCTTCTTCCAGTCTTCCGTAGACATCTCCTCAGTGTTGGAGAGAGGCTGGTCTGCGGCGTAACAGTGGAGGCACTTCTGGTTACAGTGCCACTGTCCCTCCTTCTCCATGGCTGAAACCATAAGGTCCATTCTGTGTGGGGCTTTCATATATGGAGCGTAGTCGCCAATACTCATTAATCCAATTGGCTCCTCTGGCACTCTCCTGTGAATTACATCCTCGAAGGTATCGATAATAACCCCTAAATCCCTGGCAAAACGCTCCTTAGGAACCTTTCTGTATACCTCCTGCATGCCCTCGTAGGTCTTCTCTAGGGCCTTGTTTAAGTCCTCGTCGCTCATCTCGTGACCGCCATATTCATTTACGTTCTTGATGAACTCGGATAATAGAATCGCCCATGACTCATTGATAGGCAAAATATCCTGTCCGTTAAGTATTACAATAGAAGGAATATTTCTAAATGGGTGAAATTTTGCCGGAATCATATGGATTCTGATAACGCCTGGTCCCAATGGATTCCAGGTTGTATGTAACACACCCTTCCAGTTCTTCCTTTCGTATCTTTTCTCGTTAAACATCTTTTCCCCCTATAAAATCATAGCAAGTAAAGTAACCAGGCCATATAAAACCACCTGATGAAGCATATATATTATTAAGGAATGTCTTCCTAAATATTCTAGTGGCCTGCAACCCTTAGTCAGCACCTTTATACTGAAATCTGTCCCTCTTAATATCTTCTCTAAGAGATATCCCCCTATGAAGATAAATATCCATGGCAAAATTGAAAAGTAGTCACTTGATGAGAAGGTCGGGTCCGTAAATCCAAGGTAGGTCATGAAATATCCCCTGTAGACTTCATATGGCAGGAGACCTGCCTTGCCTGCAAGACCAATGTAACCATCATTTACCCTGTAGAATAAAACAAAGAGCAGTAACATGGATATGAATCTGATAAGCATGTTTCTTTTATTAGATTCAATCCTTCCCTCAAAGTAATCAAGAGGAATCATTATTAGCATTGCAGAACCTATAAACCACAGGATTCCGAATATAATCTTCTCATCCGGCACCGCTACCAAGGTCACCAGCGTAATTATTAACCCGCAGGAAAGGGTGATTAAGCCCCTTCTTAAGTGGTTCTTACTGAAAGAAAAGCAGTAGCCTGATATAGATATGAAGCTGATTGCAATGTATCTCTCCCAGATAGTACCCACCGGACCAAAGAGAAAGTCCTCACTTATCCACAAATCATAGATATATAAGTCATAACAAAGGTGGAACAAAACCATATTTACAATGGTAAATCCACGTAAGGCATCAATTAGCCTGAGCCTCTCTCTTTCCATTTTGCCTCCAAAGAATAGTAGTTCAGACTAATTATACCATAGTTCAGGGTATAGAAAACCCCAGACCGCTAAAGCCTGGGGTATTAACAATTTTATTTAGTTATCTTGCAGAAGGACTTCTTACCCTTCTTTACGATGAACTCCTCAGCGAAGTCCGCTGCTGTGTATGCTGTCTTAATATCGGAAATCTTGTCGCCGTTAACGGATACACCGCCCTGCTCCACGTTTCTTCTAGCCTCACCGCGGGATCCACATAAGCCTGCTGCCACTAATACCTGAAGGATGTCGATGGAACCGTCCCTGAAGTCCTCATCCTTAAGGGCAACTGTTGGCATGTTCTCGTTGGATACACCGCCGGCAAAAAGCGCGTGGGATGCTTCCTTAGCCTTGTCAGCCTCCTCCTTGCCGTGAACCATCTCGGTTAACTCGTAAGCAAGGATTTCTTTTGCCTCGTTAAGCTGAGCGCCTTCCCAGGCCTCCATCTTCTCGATCTCCTCAATTGGAATGAAGGTTAACATCTTGATGCACTTAAGTACATCAGCGTCGCCTACGTTTCTCCAGTACTGGAAGAACTCGAATGGTGTGGTCTTGTTAGGGTCTAACCATACTGCGTTTCCTGCTGTCTTACCCATCTTCTTACCGTTGGAGTCTGTAAGGAGGGTGATGGTCATTGCGTGAGCATCCTTGCCTAACTTACGGCGGATAAGCTCTGTACCACCAAGCATGTTGGACCACTGGTCATCGCCACCGAACTCCATGTTACATCCGTACTTCTGATATAACATATAGAAGTCGTAGCTCTGCATGATCATATAATTGAACTCAAGGAAGGATAAGCCCTTCTCCATACGCTGCTTATAGCACTCTGCTCTAAGCATGTTGTTAACGGAGAAGCATGCGCCAACCTCTCTTAATAATTCTACGTAGTTAAGCTCAAGTAACCAGTCAGCATTGTTTACCATTAAAGCCTTGTCATCGCCGAACTCGATGAATCTCTCCATCTGTCTCTTGAAGCACTCTGCATTATGGTCAATGTCTTCCTTGGTTAACATCTTTCTCATGTCGGTTCTTCCGGATGGATCACCGATCATTGTTGTACCACCACCGATTAAGGCGATTGGTCTGTTGCCGGCCATCTGTAATCTCTTCATTAATACTAATGCCATGAAGTGACCAGCTGTGAGGGAGTCGGCTGTACAGTCAAATCCAATGTAGAATGTAGCCTTTCCCTGGTTAATCATATTCTTGATTTCTTCTTCGTTTGTTACCTGGGCGATTAAGCCTCTTCTCTGCAATTCTTCATATAACTGCATACCTGTTCCTCCAAAACCTATTTTCGTTCCATTATAACCCCCGCATAGGCAAAATGCAATCTTGTGGTCTTATTTCAAGATGTAACTTATACAAATACTTTCTTTTACTTCGTCTATTTTGACTAATTATTCTTTACAGGAAGAAAATTATAATATATTTGAGAGAGATTTTTTACTCTCAAGTTTTTCACAGTAGGAGGAAGTTTTATGTTAGTTTTACTAGTGCTGGTAGTGGTTGCTGCACTATTAGCTCTGTGCTACGCTGCTGTTAATTATGCCAGCATCAAGCACATGGAAGAAGGAACCGACAGAATGTCGGAAATTGCGGAAGCTATCCGCGTGGGCGCAAATGCCTTCATCACCTATGAGTACAAGATTATTGCAGTTGTTGTAGTGATTGTTGCTGTACTCTTTACAGCTATTTTCTCCGTTCAGTACGGCGGATTCTCCTGGGAGCCATCCCTCTGCTTCATCATCGGTGTGGTTATGTCCGCATCTGCAGGATGGGTAGGTATGAAGATTGCTACATATTCTAATGTTCGTGTATCAAACAAGGCCAGACTTACCAAGAATATTGGTGAGACCTTAAAGGTTGCTTTAAAGGGTGGTTCCGTAATGGGACTCTCCGTTGGCGGTTTCGCATTACTTGGCCTTTTCATTGTATATCTTGTATTTGGCTACGGCTTAAATATGCTTTCAATTGACGCCTTACGTGACGGTCATCACGTATTTACCCAGTGCCTTTCCTGCTATGCCTTAGGATGCTCCATCGTGGCTATGTTCAACCGTGTAGGTGGTGGTATCTACACCAAGGCTGCTG
>JAZQNS010000050.1:0-5961 GCA_045627425.1 Lachnospiraceae bacterium
CTCTATTGTCTTCCTAAGACCGCTTGGCCTCCGACTTGTTAAAGAAGAACGTGGAGACCTTTTAATGATTATTGAGAGCTTTAAACCAGAAGATACATATGCCTTAGGAGTAAGCCTTGGGCAAAATGCAAAGCCCGGGGATGTCTATACCCTTATAGGTGATTTGGGAGTCGGAAAGACTGTCCTGACCCAGGGCATAGGAGAGGGACTTGGCATAACTGAACCAATTAATTCTCCAACCTTCACCATTGTGCAGGTTTATGATGAGGGCAGACTGCCCTTCTATCATTTCGATGTCTACCGTATCGGTGATGTAGAGGAGATGTATGAGGTTGGCTATGAGGAGTATGTCTATGGTCAGGGACTTTGCATGATTGAATGGGCTAATCTGATTGAAGATATATTACCCAAGAAATATAAGGAAATATTGATTGAAAAAGAGCTTGAAAAAGGATTCGATTACAGGCGCATAAGCATCAAGGAGGTAGAATAATGAAGATTCTTGGACTGGACAGTTCAGGCCTTGTGGCATCAGTTGCCATAGTGGAGGATGATAATCTTCTGGCTGAGTACACCACCAATTTTAAAAAGACTCATTCTCAGACCCTCCTTCCAATGTTAGATGAAATCGTTAAGATGTTAGATTTAGACCTTAAGGAATTAGACGGAATAGCAGTTGCCGGAGGACCAGGTTCCTTTACAGGACTAAGAATTGGTTCTGCAACCGCCAAGGGTCTTGGACTGGCACTAAACCTGCCTATTCTTAATGTGGGAACCCTTGAGGGACTTGCCTACAATCTTGTTGGTAACAAGGGAATTGTATGCCCTATCATGGATGCAAGGAGAAATCAGGTTTACACAGGACTTTACAGATTTGAGGGTGATGAACTGATTGAGCTTATGCCACAGGATGCTCTAGATATAATGGAGCTTTTAGAGAAGCTTAAGGAATTCGATGAGGAGGTTACCTTCCTTGGAGACGGTGTAAGTGTTTTTAGAGAAACTATAGATGGCAATTTTGCCGGAAGGCACTGCTACGCTCCTGCTCATCTGAATAAGCAGAGAGCCGGTGCTGTGGCAGCCCTTGGACTTCTTAAACTAAGGAAGGGTGAGACAGAGACGGCAGCCATGCACAGACCGGAGTACTTAAGAATGGCTCAGGCAGAGAGGGAAAGAGAAGAGAGGCTTAAAAAGGAGTCCTGATGGAAATTAGAAAGATGACGAAGGAGGACCTTTTGGAGGTTGTAAGGATTGAGGAATCAATCTTCGGACTTCCCTGGTCTTATGACAGCTTTCTTTCTGCCATAGAGCGGGAGGACAATGTCTATCTTGTGGCCACAGAGGGCCAGAAAATCATGGGCTATGTAGGCATGTATGTCCTTTTCGGCGAAGGAGAGATTGTAAATGTGGCTGTGGCAGAGGAATATAGAAGAAGAGGCGTGGCCAGGGCTCTGATGGAGGAGCTTTTTGCCTATAAGGAGGAGAGAAGCTTAGAGAGACTGATTCTAGAGGTCAGATTAAGCAATCTGCCAGCCAAGCACCTCTATGACAGCCTGGGATTTTCTGAAATTGGAATCAGGAAAGACTTTTATGAGGCACCAAGAGAGGATGCCTATATAATGGAGATTAATTTATGTTAGATGTTTGTTTACTTGGAACGGCGGGTATGATGCCTTTACCTAACAGATGGCTTACCAGTGCTCTTTTCAGATACAATGGAAGTTCCCTTCTCATTGACTGTGGAGAGGGTACCCAGATTGCCCTTAAGGAGGCAGGCTTTAGCGCCAACCCAATAGACACAATTCTTTTTACCCATTATCACGCAGACCACATTTCCGGACTTCCAGGAATGCTGCTCACTATGGGAAATGCGGACAGGACCGAGCCACTTCTTCTGGTGGGCCCTCCCGGATTACAGAAAACAGTGGAAGCCCTTAGGGTTATTGCCCCTGAGCTTCCTTTTCAGATTGAATATAAAGAGCTTTCAGAGCCCAGTGAGGATTTTGAAATCCGTGGCTATCACATTAATGCCTTCAAGGTTAACCATAATGTGCCATGCTACGGATACGCTCTCTCCATAAAGAGAGGGGGAAAATTCGATCCTGAGGCTGCGAAAAGCAAGGGCATACCTCTTAAGGCATGGAATCCTTTGCAGAGAGGAAATGAGGTCACCATTGATGGAGTTACCTACACTCCGGATATGGTTATTGGACCGGAGAGAAAAGGCCTTAAGGTTACTTATTGTACCGACTCAAGACCAACCAAATCCATGGTAGCGGCAGCAGCTAACTCCGACCTTGCAATCCTTGAGGGAATGTATGCGGAACCAGACAAAATTAAAAAGGCCAAGCAGTATAAGCATATGACCTTCTATGAAGCTGCATCCGTGGCAAAGGAGGCTTCAGTCAAGGAGCTTTGGCTTACACATTTCTCACCTTCACTTGTTGGGGAGAAGGCTTATATGAAAGATGTTAAGGCTATCTTTGAAAATGCCCACCTTGGAAGGGACGGCAAAGTCTTAGAACTTAATTTTGAAGAAGATTAGTGGCGGGAGGTATCTTATGAAGAAGATTATTAGAACTGTCATAATTGCTGTGATATGTGTTTCAATTATTCTCGGCTATTATTTCTACCTGTCTGTTAGAAGTAAGAAATCAGCCCTTGACGGGGAAGACCAGAGAAGCAATATAGAGAAGGTCTTAGACACAAATCTTGACCTTAATTATCCATCCACTCCAAGAGAGGTGGTTAAGCTCTTTAACGAGGTGCTCTACTGCTATTACAATGAGGCACCGGGGGAGGACGATGTATATAATCTCGCCATGCTTCAGTATGAACTTTTAGACAAGGACCTTCAGGATAATAACCCTGAGATGACCTATATACAGAGTGTGAGAAATGATGTTAAGGATTTTAATGACAGAGAATCCACCATTCAGTCTGCAACTGTATGTGGCACCAACGAGGTTTTATATAAGACGGTTGAGGGAAGGGAGTGCGCTTATGTCTCCTGCAAGTACTTCATTAAAACCGGCAAAGAATTCGAGTATTCCACTCAGATGTATGTCCTAAGAAGGGACGATGACAACAGGTGGAAGATTCTTGTTTATTATTTAGTTGAGGAATAGGCATTTTGCCTTAAAGGAAATAGACTAATAGATAAGGAAAAGATTTATGGAAAAGCCTATCAGAATATTAGGAATTGAGTCTTCCTGCGATGAGACCGCTGCGTCAGTCATCGAGAACGGAAGAATTGTGTTAAGCAATGTAATCTCAAGTCAGATAGATCTCCACACCCTCTACGGTGGCGTGGTACCTGAAATTGCATCCAGAAAGCACATTGAAAGAATCAATCAGGTTATAGAGGAAGCCTTAACAGAGGCAAAACTGACCCTTGAAGATATTGATGCAATTGCAGTCACCTATGGACCAGGTCTTGTAGGTGCTCTTTTGGTGGGAGTGGCAGAGGCTAAGGCCTTAGCTTATGCTGCAAATAAGCCACTTGTAGGAGTTCATCATATTGAGGGGCATATCTGCGCCAATTACATAGAGAACAAGGATTTAGAGCCACCTTTTATGTGTCTTGTTGTATCTGGTGGTCACACTCACCTTGTAAATGTTCTCGATTATGGTAAGTACGAGATACTTGGCCGCACCAGAGATGACGCTGCGGGAGAAGCCTTTGACAAGGTGGCAAGAGCTATCGGCCTTGGTTATCCAGGAGGACCTAAGGTGGAGAAAAAGGCAAAAGAGGGAGACCCTCATGCAATTTCTTTCCCAAGAGCAAAGGTTTCCGACGGGCCTTATGACTTTAGCTTCAGTGGCCTAAAGTCCGCGGTTTTAAACTATATAAATGGATGTCAGATGAAGAATGAGCCTGTTAATGAGGCGGATATAGCCGCATCCTTCCAGCAGGCGGTGTCAGATGTTTTGGTTTCGCACGGAATAAATGCCGCAAAGGAACATGGTGTGAAGAAGTTCGCAATTGCAGGAGGAGTAGCATCTAATCAGACTTTGAGAAAGGCATTAGAGGAGGCCTGTGAGAAGGAGGGCATCGAATTCTATCATCCTTCTCCTATATTCTGTACAGACAATGCGGCTATGATTGGCGTTGCAGGCTATTATGAGTATTTGGCAGGCACTAGGTCAGGCCTTGATTTAAATGCAATTCCTAATCTTAAACTCGGAGAGAGATAGATGACTAAGGTTACAGCTATTGTACTTTCTGCCGGCTCAGGCAAAAGAGTTGGTGGGGATGTTAAAAAACAGTACATTATAATAGAAGAAAAGCCCATTCTTTATTATTCCCTTAAGACCTTTATGGAGTCCTCCGTGGACGATATAGTTTTGGTTGTGGGAGCTGAGGATGTGGAATATGTGCGAAATGAGATTGTGCACAAATACGGCTTTGATAAAGTAGCTGCCATTGTTACTGGCGGTAAGGAAAGATATGACTCTGTGGAGGCAGGTCTTCAGGCAGCAGGTGACAGTGAGTATGTACTTATTCACGATGGAGCCAGACCCTTTGTTGATTTAATGAATATTGAGGATCTGATAGCTGAGGTTAGAGTTACCGGGGCATCTATATTGGCCGTGCCTTCTAAGGATACTGTGAAGATAAGCCGGGATGGAGAGGTAATCAGCGGACATCCTGACAGAACCACAATATTTAATGCCCAGACACCACAGGCGTTTGATACCATTACAATAAGAAAGGCTTATCAGTCCTTCAGAAGAGATGATAATCCACCGCTAATAACTGACGATGCAATGCTGGTATCTCACTATGAGGGTGTAAATGTACATATTATAGAGGGGTCTTACAGTAATTTCAAAGTGACAACAAAAGAGGATTTATTACTGGCTAATCAGTATGCAAAGGGGCTTTAGTAAAGGCCCCTTTAAATTGTGTAAAAAAAGTCCACAATTTATGAAATTACTTATTGACAGAGGTTGTCTTCAGTGGTAATATTGTTCTTGCGTTTGACGCAAACAACAGCACATGGAGAGGTGTCCGAGTGGTTTAAGGAGCTGGTCTTGAAAACCAGTGATTCCGAAAGGGACCGCGGGTTCGAATCCCGCCTTCTCCGTTAAGGAGCAGGTGTGAGCTTCACTACTTGACTCCGATTCATTTAATTAAATATCCGGTCTTTTGATCGGGCAAGCATGGAGAAGTACCCAAGCTGGCCGAAGGGGCTCCCCTGGAAAGGGAGTAGGTCGTTAATAGCGGCGCGAGGGTTCAAATCCCTCCTTCTCCGCTCCTTGATTATCATTTAAAAATAATCAAAAAACCTGTTGACATGGGTTTGTGATTATGATAATATAATCAAGCTGACGCGAAAACAGAGCGTCTGGAACATTGAAAACTGAACAATGAAACAACCTTGAAAATTCTAAGAGATTTTTAAGAACGTCAATCGAAAGATTGATACCCAAAACAACAGTAAACTTGGATTTACTAAAAGCTAGCAAGTTTTTTGCTAGGTTCAAACTTTTTTTATGAGAGTTCGATCCTGGCTCAGGATGAACGCTGGCGGCGTGCTTAACACATGCAAGTCGAACGAAGCTGCTTATCACGATCCCTTCGGGGTGACGATTTGTAGACTGAGTGGCGGACGGGTGAGTAACGCGTGGGTAACCTGCCTCGTACAGGGGGACAACAGTTGGAAACGACTGCTAATACCGCATAAGCGCACAGCATCGCATGATGCAGTGTGAAAAACTCCGGTGGTACGAGATGGACCCGCGTCTGATTAGCTAGTTGGTGAGGTAACGGCCCACCAAGGCGACGATCAGTAGCCGACCTGAGAGGGTGACCGGCCACATTGGGACTGAGACACGGCCCAAACTCCTACGGGAGGCAGCAGTGGGGAATATTGCACAATGGGCGAAAGCCTGATGCAGCGACGCCGCGTGAGTGAAGAAGTATTTCGGTATGTAAAGCTCTATCAGCAGGGAAGA
>JAZQNS010000051.1:0-21515 GCA_045627425.1 Lachnospiraceae bacterium
TATGGACAGATATGAGCATTTTGTCATGTCCTGGCACAGGCTTATTGTTAAGCTTAGGGAATACGTTGTCACCCTTGAGGACCCTGAAGAAATAAGAGAGGTCAGCATGGGACTGTTAGACAGGTTCTTTCTTACGGGATATGAGAAGAACCGGGATTTTTACGAACAGGTGGAAGAGCGTATAAGAGATTACAGACTTCCAACAGAGGGGTAAGAAAAGGAGATTATTATGGTTATCAAGAATTACGAGGAATTAATTGCCAAGGTTAAGGCTAATCCAGAGGCTAAGAGAATGGTTATTGCAGCAGCAGGCGAGGAGCATACCTTAGAGGCTGCAATGAACGCCAGAAAGGAAGGAGTTATCCGTCCTGTATTAGTCGGAGATGCTGCTAAGATTCATGAGATTTTAGACAAAATGGGAGAGACAGTTCCTGAGGAAGATATATACGATGTTGCTGATGTGGAGGCTGCAGCAGCTAAGGCTGTAGAGCTTGTAAGAGAGGGTAAGGGAGACTTCCTTATGAAGGGCTTCCTTGACACTAAGGTTATCTTAAAGGCAGTAGTAAACAAGGAAACAGGACTTGGAACTGGTCGTCTTATGAGCCATTTCACAATGTTCGAGATTCCTGGTGTAGATAGAATTATCGTTGCAACAGATGGCGGCATGGTTACATATCCAGACGTTGATCAGAAGCAGGATATTATTTTAAACACAGTTGATGTGCTTCGTTCCTACGGCTATGACAATCCTAAGGTTGCTGTTTTAACCTGCGTTGAGAAGGTTAACCCTAAGATGCCAGAGACCTTAGACGCTGAGGAGCTTAAGAAGAGAAATCAGAATGGTCAGATTCCTGGCTGTGTAGTTGAGGGACCAATCTCCTACGACATCGCTATGAGCAAGGAAGTGGCAGACCTTAAGGGCTTCGAGTCAGAGGTTGCAGGAGCTGCTGATGTATTGATCGTTCCTAACATTCATGCAGGAAACATCTTAGGCAAAACCTATACCATGACATGTCACGCTAAGATGGCAGGCTTCATTGTCGGAGCAAAGTGCCCAATCGTACTTACATCCCGCGGTTCTTCCGCTGAGGAGAAGTATTTATCCATCGTTGTGTCTGCAGCGGCAGTATAAATAAGACTTATTTGGAGGCGAATATGAAAAAGGCAGATAAGAAGACCTACATTGCATTTACAATAGTGATTCTTGTTGTCTTCCTGTCTGCTTTTGCCTCTGTTTATTATAAGAGGGCCAACATCTTTAAATATAGCAAGCACACCGAGGATACGGTGGCTATCTTTGACGGTGAGGAAATCCCTTTGAAGGAACTTAGCTACTATATTATGGTGGAGGAGGAGGTAGTTCAGGAAACTGCCATTGAATATGATCCTGCAAACCCAAAGGCATACTGGAATCTCTATATTGATACCTGTTTTGTCTGCGAGGAGGCTAAGGATACGGTTCTCTCATACTATTTGAGGGACAGAATTTATGCTGACATGGCACTTGGCGAGGGATTGTCAATTTCGGAAGACAAGGAGTCAGAGCTTATAGACAAAGCTTCTAATATTTACCAGGATTTAATTGCCGGTGATAATAACCTTGCTCTTACTGAGGAAGACATACTTGCTTCCCTAAGGCAAAATGAGCTTTCCAATATCTGGATGCTGTATATGTCTGACCAGGATGGTATTACTCTTACGGAGGAAGTTCTCTCGGCTAACTATGGAATAAACTCATTATATTATAAAGAAAGACTTAAGGAACATGACCTTAAGCTAAAGGATTCTCTCTATGACAAGATCATACTGGGAACAATTACGGTGAATTGCAATTAGGCAAAATGCTTGATTTGAGACGGGTTTTTTAGTATAATATTTTTGTTATATATGCGGGTGTGGTGGAATTGGCAGACACGCAAGATTTAGGTTCTTGTGAGCGATCGTGCAGGTTCAAGTCCTGTCACCCGCATTTTTTTTATGCAATTTTAGGAGCGGAAATGAAGGAAAGTCTAGGCTTATCGGCAAGCCAGGTCAACCTGGTATTTGAAAATATGTCAGATGGTGTCCTCTTGGTAGACAGGGAGGGCATTATAAGATATGCCAATTCTGCACTTTTTGAACTCTTTCAGCTAGATGAGGAGCGGGAGTTAAATGGACTGTCCTTCGAGGCAAGCTTCCTTGAACAGAAGAGGAACAAGGATTTCAACAACCTTTTCTTAAAAGCAATGGAAGACGGACTGCCAAGGGAATCCGCGGAGATTGATTACACCCTTCAGAAGGGGAAAAGGCTTCATCTTGTAGTCGAAATAAGACAGGTAATGGACAGTGATAACGATGACACTACCTTCGCTGGTATGCTGATTCTATTCCAGAACGCCTCAGACCGACATTCCCTTATGCAGACCCACCGAGATTCGGCCAATATATTTACGGCTCTTATTCTTGGAATATCCATTTATCTTGGAGCCTGGTCCCTGTGTAAGTTCACTCTCAAGATGCCTTTTACCACAGCAGATTACACACTGATGATAGAGGGAATAACCTTCTTCCTCTTTTTGGAAATACTGCTTTTTACCAGCCTTAAGCTTAAGGACGTTGGTCTGGTACCAAACAGGGCCAGAATAAAGAAGAATATATTGACCACCTTTATGGTGGGAGTTGCAGGCTTCGGCATTCTCTTAATAATTCGAGTCCTGGTAATTAAATATGGCTTGCCTGGCAAAAGCTACTTTATAGGTGGTTCTAAGGCAGGAATTGAGCGATATTTCTTCACGGCAGTGTTACAGGAGTTTCTTTCTAGAGGCGTTATGCAGACATCTGTCAAATACTTATTGCAGATTCGCTTCCAGAAGCCTATAGCGATAATAGTGACAAGTCTTCTTTTTGCAATTATGCACCTGCCCTACGGATTTCCATTTATGGTTGGTGCTTTTGCCTTATCTGTTGCCCTTGGTATACTCTATGAGTATCAGGAAGATATGTGGGGATGCGCTCTTCTTCACTGGCTCTTAGGATATCTTGCAATGGCTTTATTCTTTTAAAAAGTATCCCATGTTATCACTGTGATAGCATGGGATTCTTCTTATTAGTAGTAGTTTTCTTTTATAGTAGTCTTCTTAAGGCTTCTGACAGGTGGCCAATAGGAAGACCTACAACAGTGGAGTATTCGCCTTCAATGGATTTGATAAAAGCTCCGAATTCCTCCTGAATGCCATAGGCGCCTGCCTTGTCGTAAGGCTTGGCCTTGTCGATATAGGAGAGAAGAGCTTCGTCATTTGCGTCATATACAGTTACAGTGGTTACCTCAGGGAAGGCTTCCATGGTTTTAAAGGAACCATTTTTGGTAATAATAATGGCAACGCCGGTACATACCTTGTGGGTATCGCCGGAAATGGTTCTAAGCATGTTTAGCGCCTCGTCTCGGTCCTTGGGCTTTCCGAAAATAAGGTTGTCCTTGGCTACGACAGTGTCAGAGCCAATGTATACCCAGGTGCCCGCATTGTAAGGACTTTCATTGTGGCATTTTTCGTAAACATCAAGGGCCTTCTTGCTGGCTAAATCTGTAACCAGGTCTTCAGGTGTGGAAGCATCGCTGTTCTCTTCTATATCAGAGGGCATAACGGTGAATTCAATTCCAATCTGCTTAAGCAGCTCTTTTCTTCTGGCGGAATTGGAGGCCAGTATATAATTAATCTTTTCCATGACTTTATGGTATCATAAATGTAGAGAAATCGAAAGGTGATGACTATGGACGGTATTAAGTTTGAAAAACACTGTGCGGGCCTTCTCAGACGTCATGGCTTCTATCAGGTGGAGATAACCAAGGGCTCCCACGATCAGGGCATAGACATTATTGCAAGGAAGCACGGCAAAAGCTATGGAATCCAGTGCAAATACTACCAGAAGCCCGTGGGAAATCACGCGGTACAGCAGGCATATACTGGAAGGGAAATCTACGGCTTAGACAGGGCTATGGTTATGACCAACTCCACTTTTACCAAGGGAGCGGAGGAGGCAGCTGCCCTTACGGATGTGGATTTGTGGGACCAGATAGAGGTCAAAAAGCCCTGGATAAAGATAGCGATTTTAGTTATGCTTCTTGTGTTTACAGGGCTTATTGTACTTTATAAACAGGGTATTTTATGACAGATTATTTTATTCATTATTTTTGCATAAAATATGAATAAAATATTGACAGGCTAGGCTTAAAGTACTAGAATGTAATTACATCAAGTTGATGTTGATTAAGCAATTTACGTTTTTCCCTTTATATATCCTAGAAATAAAGAGTTCGCGACGCGGGCTCTTTATTCACGTTCTGGGGCAGTTCTGCCAAAATGATTCCTAATTAATCAAAAACTATTGACTAGAGATAAATAGTGTGCTATAAGTGTACTAGGATAAGTAATACACTTATTACATAAAAATTATGGGGCATGAGATTATGAAAAGAAAGGAGAAGAAGCGTTTGATTCAGATTAATTATCGTGATTCAAGGCCAATCTATGAGCAGATTTATGACAGCCTGCGAATGCAGATTGTAAAGGGCTTTATTGGTTCTGATGAAAAACTGCCATCTGTAAGGGAACTGGCGTCGGAATTGTCTATTAATCCTAACACGATTCAAAGGGCAATAAGGACGCTTGAACAGGATGGTTATGTTTATACTGTAGCAGGACGAGGAACCTTCGCCTGCAAGGTTGAAGGTGAGACTAACCCGAGAATTAAGGAGCTGTATCAAAAAATGGGAGAGATTATACAGGAGTTATTGGATTACGGAGTTTCTGAGGAAGTAATCAGGGAAGAAATAAACAAGATTTTAAAAGGAGGAAGTGAACATGATAACAGCTAAGAATCTTGTCAAATCTTTTGACGGCTTCAAGGCTTTACAGGGCGCCAGCCTCCACGTGCCAAAGGGGGCTGTTTACGGACTGGTTGGACCTAACGGTGCAGGCAAGTCTACAATAATCAGAAACCTCACTGGCATTTATAAGCCTGAGGCTGGTGAAGTTCTTATTGACGGACAACCAATATGGGACAACAAATTGGTGAAGGACAGAATTGCATATATTCCAGATGATGTATTCTACTTCCACAATGCAACAGTTGAACAGATGGCTAAGTTCTACAGCGGAATGTACAAGAATTTCGATATGGAACTATTTAACACCTTAGAACAGTATTTCGTTAAGGTTAACAAGAAGAGCCGTATGAGATCCCTTTCAAAGGGAATGCAGAAGCAGGTTGCCTTTTGGTTAGCTGTATCACAGAAACCGGACATTCTCATATTGGATGAGCCGGTGGACGGACTGGATCCTGTAATGAGAAAGCAGGTGTGGTCAATTCTTATGCAGGAGGTCGCCGAGAGAGAGGTGACAGTTCTTGTGTCATCACACAACTTAAGAGAGCTTGAGGATGTGTGTGACCATGTAGGAATTATGAGCGATGGGTCCGTCATTCTTGAGAGATCCCTAGAGGACCTTCAGGATAATACCATGAAGATTCAGATGGCCTTTGAGAATGAGATGCCTGACCTTGGAGTAGTTCAGGATATCCTTCACAGAAGCCGCACTGGACGAGTGGAGACCTTGATTCTAAGAGGCAACAGACAGGCTGCCGAGGAGCAGATAAGGGGCTTAAACCCAATGTTCTATGATGTGTTGCCACTAAGTCTTGAAGAGATATTTATTTATGAGCTGGGAGGGGAGAATTATGAAGTTAAAGACATCCTTTTATAAAAATCCTGTGCTTATGAGAAATGTAGTCTGGATGGTGATAATGACTCTAATTGTTACCCTTATGAATATAAAGAGTGCTTTAGAGTTTTCTTCCGCCTGTAGAGAGCTTGTGGCCGATGGTTATAATAAGACCGAGAGCTTTAATTACAAGATGGATTACCTGTCCACATATTTAGACCCGGGTTGGATGAGTAGTTTTATATTCTTCCTTCTTGGATTGTTTATGGCAATGATCTTCTTCAGATTTATGTTTGGAAAAAGATCAACAGATATGCATCATGCAATGCCACTTACAAGGAGAGAACTGTTTCTGGCAGGAGTACTTCCTGCCATCCCGGTTTTTGTTATTCCATCGATTGTAAATATTCTGGCCTTTGAAGCAATTGCTTCAGATATTAAGGGTGCCACAAGTGTAATTTTACTTGCAACGGCAAAACAGGCACTTCTCGGAATTATGGGATATTCAATAACTGTTCTCATGATAATGATTACTGGCGTTTGGATTTTGCCACCAGTTCTCACACTGATATTCAACTTCTTATACATTTACATTAAGAGCATGGCGCTCTTGATATTGGATTCGGTAGTTTACGGTGGTGCTTATGCCAAGTATATACTTGATGTGGCTGGGATTACTTCAATAGATTACTGCCTGAGTCCTTCCGTATTCCTGACACACTATTACAAGATAGGGGTTGACTTTGAGGCTAATAAGGTGGTTTTCTCTTCTGCGGGATTTCTTTGGTATTTCCTGGCAGCAGCACTTATCCTGTCTCTGGCATATTTTGCCTACGGCAGAAGACAGATGGAGACAACAGGAGATTACCTTACTAAGTCATGGCTTAAGACCTTCTTTACAGTAGGTATTACAGGCTGTGCAATGATTGGCATCATGGCTATTATGGTGGGCAGTCAGAAGGCTAACCTTATGTACACCATGGTAGGCAAAATGGATATTCTTATCTGCTTACTTGCAGCTTTTGCCTGCTATATGCTTATATCCATGGCAATTCACAAGACCATCAGGGTATTCATTAAGAAACACATGGTGCCTGCTGCAATATGGTCTGTGGCTCTCACTGCTGCATTTGCCTTTGTGGAGATGGATTGTGCTAATCTCTCAGGCTATCAGCCAGACAGGGAGGATATCGTGTGGGCAACTGCTGATATATTCTCAAGGTCAAGCAACAGTGAATATGCAGATATAACTGATGTGGATTCGGTAATGGCACTGCAGAATGAAATCCTTGCCAATAAGAAGGAATTCATTGATGGTTATGCTGAGGGTAGGAGTGGAATCAGTGTAGTCATTAAGTATTTTGACGGCAAAAAAACTGTAATTAGGGAGTATATGATTCCATACTTTAGCGACAGTTTTGAGAAGAATGATTTTTTTGCCAAGCTTGACAGGGAGTACAATAATCCTGCGGATGATTTAAGTCTTATCTATGACAATATGACAGCGAATGTTGCTGTTCTTGAGTACTATCGCATTAACGACGAGGGCGAATACGAGTATGAGTCGGTTACGCTTGATCAGGATAAGGCGGCTTGTGCCCTTTTAAAGGATTTGAAGGCTGGTAGTATTAAGTGGTCATATCCTGGAAAAGCACTGTACAATAATAAAAAGAATGACCCTTATAAGGGAATAACCATATATGATGCGTCAGTGTCTATAAGTTATACAGGGGAGGTTAACTTGGGCGAGGACGATTATATTGGTCTGAGTTCTGATTATGCGTGGTCAACAAGCGGGTACATTGGAAAGCATTATTTAACTGGGGAAGGTACTATCTATATAAATATCAATAACCAGTGCGAAAACCTTCTTGCTTACTTTAAGGAAGCGGGAGTGGATGTGACCCAGTTTGTTGATGTCGAGGATGAGTAAAGAGTTAAGAAAAATTATATTAATATAAAAATCTTTGTTGAAAGTCGAAAAAATAAGGACCAGAATAATCTGGTCCTTGTTTTTTTATAAATGATTAAAAGTGAAGGATTGATTAGCGCTTCTCACCTAAATAGAAGAGGGCTATGGTTCCGATTCCTGTGTGGGAACCGATAACTGGTCCAATTCTGTTGATAAGGAAATTAGTGTAGCCTAAGCGCTCGGTAATCTGTCTTGCCAGCTCTTCCGCGTCAACGGCACAGTCGCTGTGGCTAATGTAAATGACATCGTTCTCGTCCTTGAAGGAGCCGAGTTTTTCTTCCATGGTGTCAACCAGGGCGGAGATGGATTTCTTACGTCCTCTCACCTTGCCTACGGCGATTAAGTGGCCTTCGTTATCTACATGTAGCATTGGCTTAACGGAAGCCAGGGTACCGAAGATGGCAGCTGTCTTGCTGACACGGCCACCTCTCATTAAATGATATAGATCGTCAACGGTGAAGTCGTGAATGAAGTTTAAGGTATGCTCCTTTAACCAGGCAAGATTCTCGTCAAGGGTCATGCCATTTTCCAAATTCTTAACAGCCTTGTATACGAATAATCCCTCGCCTAATGATGCGGAAAGGGTATCGATTATCTCAATTCTGTGATTAAGCCCTTCATCCTCAAGCTCCTGCTTGGCAATATTGTAGCTGCTTACAGTTCCGGATAATCCAGAAGAAAATCCTAAAACAAGGATATCGCAGTCCTCTTCCTCAAGAATTCTCTTGAAAAATGCCTTGGCCTGATCGGGATTAATCTGTGATGTGGTTGGAAGTGAACCCTCTCTAAGTTTAGAGTAGAAAAGGTCTGGATCTAAAGGGTTCTTGTCATCATACTCGACACCATCAAGAATACATGTCAGTGATTCACAGTAGACATTATTCTTCTTATAAAAAGAATCAGGAAGATCCGCTGTAGAATCAGTGGCTATAACATATTTGCTCATCTGATTACCTCCACTTAAAAATATCTTTTCTTATTATAACAGACTTATTTTTTTATATCAATTTACAAGGGCATATTAAGTTATTGTCCGTTTGAAATGGACATTTGCAAGTGCTTTGCACACACTTAACAATATGCCCAAAAACCTGTGAAAACTTTATGTATTTTCACAAGGCTTAGCTTGTTGAAAAGTGAAAAATTCTTAACTATAATGTATTCGTTGCAAAGGTCTTGACCGATTAGGCCGGCCTGAATTGGGGAACTTTTTTGGAGAAAACCGGGGTTCCAATTTTTAATAATTTCAAGGGGGACACGTAGATGTCATATGTAGACAGAGTCTTAGAAGCAACTAAGGCAAAAAATGCTAACGAGCCTGAATTCCTTCAGACTGTAGAAGAGGTTTTAGAGTCTCTTCGTCCAATCGTTGATAACGATCCAAAGTACGAGAAGGCAGCTATCTTAGAGAGAATGGTAGAGCCAGAGAAGACACACATCTTCAGAGTACCATGGGTAGATGATAAGGGTGAAGTTCATATTAACAGAGGATTCAGAGTACAGTTTAACTCTGCTATTGGACCATACAAGGGAGGACTTCGTTTCCAGCCTAACGTAACATTATCCGTAATTAAGTTCTTAGGATTCGAGCAGACATTTAAGAACTCCTTAACAGGCCTTCCAATCGGTGGCGGTAAGGGTGGTTCCGACTTCGATCCAGTTGGAAAGTCCGACGCTGAAGTTATGAGATTCTGCCAGTCCTTCATGACTGAGTTATACAGATACATCGGTATCGAGGTTGACTGCCCAGCAGGTGATATGGGTGTAGGCGGCCGTGAGATCGGTTACTTATATGGTATGTACAAGAGAATTACCGGTAGATATGAAGCAGGTGCTTTATCCGGTAAGGGCTTAAGCTACGGCGGTTCCTTAGGACGTCCTGAGGCAACTGGTTACGGCGCTGTATACTATGCAGATGAGTACTTCAAGAGCACAGGCGGCTCCTTAGCAGGCAAGAAGGTTGCTGTTTCCGGTTTCGGTAACGTAGCTTGGGGTGTTTGCAAGAAGTTAGCTGAGATGGGTGCTAAGGCAATCACATTATCCGGTCCAGACGGATATATCTTAGATGAGGACGGAATCATCACAGATGAGAAGATCGACTTCTTATTAGAGATGAGAGCTTCCAATAGAAACCAGGTTAAGGATTATGCAGACAAGTTCGGCTGCAAGTTCTTCGCAGGCGAGAAGCCATGGGGCCGTGTAAAGGCTGACGTTTATATGCCATGTGCAATGCAGAACGATATCCGCATCGAGGATGCTGAGAGAATCGTAGCTGAGGGTACAGCTAAGGACGTTATCGAAGTAGCTAACATGCCTACAACAAACGAGGCTATGAAGTACTTACAGGAGAAGGGCATCGTTATGCAGGCTTCCAAGGCTGTTAACGCTGGTGGTGTTGCTTGCTCCGCATTAGAGATGAGCCAGAACGCTTCTCACTTACCATGGAGCCTTGAGGAGGTTGATGCTAGACTTCAGCCAATCATGAGAGGTATCTTCCACAACTGTGCAGATGCTGCTAAGAAGTATGGTTGCGAGGGCAACTATGTAGCTGGTGCTAACCTTGCTGGATTCCAGAAGGTTGCTGACGCTATGTTAGAGCAGGGTATTGTATAAGTTATTTACATACTAACGCGTATGATTTGGACCGCCGGATTATTCCGGCGGTCTTTTTTATATTCTTTACACTTTTTTTATGGACTTGTAATGTGGGTAAGAGTAGAATAAGCCTAACAGTTAATGCTGAAAGGAGAGCGGTTATGACTTACAACACAGACGATTTAAAGGATTTATTTAACAGAGTTAACAGCATTTTAGTTGATGCAGGAAAGACTGTTGCAGATACTGCCAAGACCACAGTAGACACTGCGCCATTGCTTATGAAGATCAGAGAGAAGGAGAACTACCTTGAAAAACAGTATTTCGAGTTGGGAGTCCTCTATTATCAGAATCATGTAAATGACGAGAATCCTGAGTTTGAGCAGCTTAAGAGAATCGGTGAGATTCAGGAAGAACTTAGGGCATTAAGAGATGAGATGGCACAAAAGAAGGGCAAGGACTGTTGCCCAGAGTGCGGCGAGTTCATTGAGAAGAATGCTAAGTTCTGCCACCACTGTGGAGCAAAGCTTCCTGATGAAACCTTTGAAGAGGAGTCAGCATATGAGGAAGAAGGAGAGTCCTTCTGCGAGACTGACGACCAGGATGATGATTTATAAGTTTTTATAAGAGAATAATGAGAAAGCCCTGAAACAGAATGTCTGCTTCAGGGCTTCGTTTTTGCCTAAATAGATTTATTATTCCGCTGAGTCACTATCTTCATCCTCGGCGCTTTCTTCCGGTATATTGATTAATACGCGGCTTATACGGTTCTTGTCCATATTTAAAACCTTGTAGAGGATTCCGTGCTCATCAGTTATCTCATCACCCTCTGAAGGAAGGGTATCAAGAAGACCGAATACATAGCCGCCCATTGAGTCATAATCCTCGGATGAAATAGGCAGCTTAAGCTCCTCTGCAACATCTTCAAGGTTAGCTGAACCAAGGACCTCATACTGTCTGTCGGATACTTCTGTGATGTCTGCTTCCTCGACTTCGTCATACTCGTCGTGAATTTCTCCTACAATTTCCTCTAGAAGATCCTCTAAGGTAAGCATTCCTGACAGATCGCCATATTCGTCTAGAACCATGGCGATTGCAATGGATTCCTCTCTCATCTGGATAAAGAGCTCTGCTGTATTCTTCTTCTCATAGGTAAAGAATGGCTGGTACATTATTTCACGGATGGAGAAATTGTCCTTGTCCTCAATTAGAAGAAGGTCCTTAACATTTAAGATACCTACGATGTTGTCACTGCTGTCTTCGAAGACCGGGAATCTGGTCTGCTTATTCTCGGCGTAAAGGCTTAAGGTGTCCTGGAAAGAGGAGTTGATGTCTATAACCTTCATGTCGTAGCGGGGAACCATGATTTCTTTTGCCTCGGAGTCGTGGAAGTCCATCATATTGTTCATTACTTCGTGGGAATCTGATTCTATGTTGCCGGTTTCGTGGCTGGTGTGGAGGATTGTTCTGATTTCCTCCTCGGTATACGCACTGGTTAGGGCATCCTGCTTAACCCCGTATATGGATAAAACTACAGAAGCTAAGGCGTTAATAATAAAGATAAGGGGCGTAAGTATTACCATAAGTGCGGCAATAACACCTGCCCAGCGAAGGCTCATTTTCTCTGCCTTATAGCTTGCGTAGGTCTTAGGGGTAATCTCGCCAAATACAAGTATGAGTAAGGTTAAAATACCTGTTGCAATACCTGCGCCCATGCTTCCGAAGAAGTCGATGGCCAGGGTGGTGGCGAGAGAAGATGCGGAAATATTCACCAGGTTATTTCCGATAAGAATGGCACTAAGCATTTTAGGTCTGTCAGAGATTACCTGGCATACCCGCTTGGCCTTAAGGTCGCCTTCCTCCGCCAGGGTCTTTATGCGAACCTGATTTACGGTGGTAAGGGCGGTTTCCACAGATGAGAAAAACGCGGAAAGAATTAAAAGTACTACTAGTGCGACTAGTTTCATCGCGACGTAAGGGTCCATTTTAAAATATCTCCTTCTGGGCAAAATGCCCGTATTTGAACTAAATTATACTATAACAGTCTCTATAAAGCAAATAAGCTCTTAGGTTTAGGACCTAGAGCTTATTTGAACTGCGCGTATGAAAATTATATTAATTGGAGGAACTCTGTTAAAACAGAGTTATGAAAAAGATAACTATATAATAAAATGAGCTTGTGAATTGGCAGTGTTGCCACTGTTAAAGAATTAGGAAACAAATGTGAAGAATGTATGAAGGGCAGAGTTGCCTTGAAGCCTTGATTTTGCTATAATCGAGTAGGATTTAGGCAATATTTTATAATGCCGGAGGGAGCGTATTATGTACGATGTATTGGTTATAGGATCAGGAATCGCTGGAAGCGTTTCAGCCAGAAGACTGGCGGAGGAAGGCGGAAAGAAGGTCCTGGTTTTAGAGAGAAGGGACCACATAGGTGGAAACTGCTATGATGAGCTCGATGAGCACGGCATTCTGATTCACACCTACGGACCCCACATCTTCCACACTAACAAGGAGGAGGTATTCCAGTATTTTGACAGGTTTACGGACTGGTATTTCTTCCCACACGAGGTGGTGGCAAAACTGCCAGATGGTCTGATTCCTGTTCCTTTCAATTTGAACACACTTCATATGGTATATGACGAAGAGCAGGCTGCAGAGCTTGAAAAGAAGCTTATAGCTGCATATGGGGAAGGCTCAAGAGTGCCAATTATGAAGCTTAGGGAAAATGAGGATCCAGAGATTCAGAAGATTGCGGATTTTGTCTATGAGAACATTTTCCTTCACTACACAATGAAGCAGTGGGGCCAGACTCCAGAGGAGATTTCACCTCTCGTTACTGGAAGAGTGCCTGTTTTAATTTCAAGGGACAACAGATACTTCCAGGAGAAGTACCAGGGAGTTCCAAAGGAAGGCTTCACTAAGATGCTTTACAATATGCTTAATCATGAGAATATTTCGGTTCGCACAGGCATAGACTGTAAGGATATCATTACATTCACTGAGGGCGGTAAAATTCTCTTAGAGGGCCAGGAATTCACAGGGGATGTGATTTATACAGGAGCCATTGATGAGTTATTCGACTTAAGCCTTGGCAGACTTCCTTACAGATCACTTGATTTTAAGTTCCAGCATTTGGATCAGGATTCTTTCCAGGGACGTTCTGTTGTTAACTACACGGTCAGTGAGGACTTCACCAGAATCACAGAGTTTAAATTCCTGACAGGCCAGGAGAATACTGACGGAACAACAATAGTTAGGGAATATCCTTTTGCCTATACAGGCGCAGAGGGTGAGATCCCTTACTATGCAATATTAAACGACGAGAACCAGAAGCTATACGAGGACTATAAGAAGCTTGCATCTAAGTATGAGAGACTTCACCTCTTAGGAAGACTGGCAGAATATAAGTATTACAACGTGGATGCTATGGCTGAAAAAGCCCTTATCTTAGCAGACGAGTTGAGAAAGTAGGTAATATATGAAGCTATTATCAGTTGCAATTCCTTGCTACAATTCAGCGGCCTATATGGATCACTGTATTGAGACTCTTCTTCCGGGAGGAGAGGATGTGGAAATCATTATCGTCGATGATGGTTCGGTGAAGGATAACACTGCTGAGAAGGCAGATGAGTGGGCGGCAAAGTATCCAACCATTATCAAAGCTGTTCACCAGGAGAATGGCGGACATGGAGAGGCTGTAAACACAGGCTTAAAGAATGCTACAGGACTTTATTTCAAGGTCGTTGACTCGGATGACTGGGTTGACGGGGATGCCTATATGAAGGTCCTTGATACCCTTAGAGAGTTGGCTGGCGGAGACAAGGCGTTAGACCTCTTAATCAGCAACTATGTCTATGAGAAGGAAGGCCAGAAGAGAAAGAAGGTTATGAAGTATGACCATGTGCTTCCTGAAGGCAAAATGTTCACTTGGGACGATGCAGGTCATTTTAAGAAGGGACAGTACATCCTTATGCACTCTGTAATCTACAGAACCAAGCTCTTAAAGGATTGCGGTCTTAAGCTTCCTAAGCACACCTTCTACGTTGACAATCTCTTTGTTTATCAGCCACTTCCATATGTTAAGAACATGTACTATCTGAATGTAAACTTCTACAGATACTACATTGGAAGAGAAGATCAGTCGGTAAACGAGAAGGTTATGATTAGCCGTATTGACCAGCAGATTAAGGTCAACAAGCTTATGGTGGAATCCACTGATTTATTTAAGCTTTCTAATCGCAATTTAAGAAAATACATGTTTAATTATCTTGAGATTATTACTGTGGTGTCCACAATTCTTCTGATTAGATCCGGCACCGAAGAGAATCTCATGAAGAAGAAGGAGCTTTGGGACTACTTCAGAGAGCATGATGTGAGATTATATAAAAAGCTCAGACATGGTATTTTAGGTACAGCCATGAATCTTCCTGGAAAGGGAGGCCGCAAGATTTCTGTGGCAGCTTACAAAATCTCCCAGAAGATAGTTGGCTTCAACTAATAAAAACTTGAGAAATCTGCAAAATATGATATAATAAATTGGTTATTGACTTTTAAAGCGAGGTAAAAAACATGAAGAAGAACAGAGGCGTCCTAGTCCTCATCCTTGTAGCAGTTGTATTATGTACATCTGCTTTCTATGGAATGAAGATTGTAAAGGGCACAGCAGGTGTAAAAACCTGTAGCGGTGACGCAGTTGGTTTAGGTCTTGACTTAGCTGGCGGCGTTAGTATTACTTATGAAGTTGCGGGCGAGACCCCAACAAAAGAGCAGTTAAACGACACTATCTACAAGCTCCAGCAGAGAGTACAGACAGCTTCCGATGGTTCCATCACTGAGGCTCAGGTATATGCTGAGGGAGATGACAGAATCAATGTTGAGATTCCAGGTGGTAGCTCAGATTTATTTTCTGAGTTAGAGGCACCAGGTAACATTGAGTTCCGTGATGCAGATGGCAACGTTCAGTTCGACGGCGCAGACGTAAAGACAGCTGAGGGTACAACACAGACAGATGATACTACAGGCGCTAAGGAGTATGTAGTTGAGTTAACTTTAACAGATGAAGCAGCTGACAGATTCTACGAGTACACAGCAGCTAATGTTGGAAATAAGCTTTCCATCTACTACAATGATGAGCTTTTATATGATCCAACAATTAAGTCTGGCATTTCCGGCGGCGTAGCTACAATTTCCGGTATGTCTTCCATGGAGGAGGCTGAAAAGTTAGCTTCTTTCATCCGTATCGGTACTCTTGACCTTGAGTTAAAGCAGTTAAGAGCACAGGAAGTATCCGCAACACTTGGAGCTAGCGCTCTTAAGATGGCTGTTAAGGCGGCTGGTATCGGTTTATTATTAGTTATGGTCTTCATGATCATCTACTACTTATTACCAGGTTTTGCAGCAGCAGTTGGTCTTGCAATTTACACAGGACTTATCATGGTTGCGTTAAAGTTATTTGGTATCACATTAACATTACCAGGTATCGCAGGTATTATTCTTTCCATGGGTATGGCAGTAGATGCTAACGTTGTAGTATTTGCCCGTATCAGAGAAGAGATTGCAGCAGGCAAGTCCGTTAAGTCAGCAATGAAGTCCGGTTACAAGAAGGCTTTATCCGCAGTATTAGATGGTAACATCACAACACTTATCGCTGCTGTTGTATTAGGACTTATGGGATCCGGTACTGTTAAGGGATTCGCATATACCTTCGGTATTGGTATCGTATTATCCATGTTCACTGCATTAGTAGTTGTACGTTACTTAATGGAGGCTTTATATGCAGTAGGTCTTCAGGATGAGAAGTTCTATGGTAAGCAGAAAGAGCTTAAGACCTTCGACTTCGTTAGCAAGAAGGCTATCTTACTTGCAGTAGCATGTGCAGTTATCGTTCTTGGATTCGCATTTATGGGAATCAACGGAAGCGCTAACAAGGGAGCATTAAACTGGTCCTTAGACTTCGTAGGCGGTACATCCACAACAGCTGACTTTGGTCAGGATTACACTCAGGAAGAGATTGAAGCTACTATCGTTCCAGTTGTAACAGATGCTATTTCCAACACAACTGTTCAGACACAGAAGGTAGCTGATTCTACACAGGTTATTATTAAGACAAGAGTTCTTACAGATGAAGAGAGACAGACATTAGATGATGCATTAGTTGCTAACCTTGGTGTTAATGCTGATACAATCACCTTCGAGTCCATCAGCTCCACTGTAAGTAATGAAATGAGAAGAGATGCATTAGAGGCAGTTGCTATCGCACTTGTCCTTATGCTTATCTATATCTGGTTCAGATTTAAGGATTTCAGATTCTCTGCTTCTGCAGTAGTTGCATTATTACACGACGTATTAGTAGTACTTGCTTGCTATGCAGTACTCCGCATTTCTGTTGGTAATACCTTCATTGCAGTTATGCTTACAATTGTTGGTTACTCCATCAATGCTACAATCGTCATCTTCGACAGAATCAGAGAGAATCTTGGCGGTTCCAATACTAAAGATCCAGAGAGACTTAAGGAGATTGTAAACAGATCTGTAACACAGACCTTATCAAGATCCATCAATACATCTCTCACAACCTTCATCATGGTTGCACTTCTTTACATCTTAGGTGTAGCTTCCATTAAGGAATTCGCTTTACCACTTATCGTTGGTATCGTGGCTGGTGCATACTCCTCTGTATGCTTAACTGGTTCCTTATGGTATCTCATGAAGGCTAAGAAGAACTAGGCGCTACATTTCTCATGTAAGTATAAAGATGCAGGTCCTCTTTGGGGGACCTGCATTAATAGTAGGAGAAAAGACATGATAGATATTAAGATTCTAAGAGAGAATCCCGACTTGGTTCGAGAGAATATTAAAAAGAAATTTCAGGACAGCAAGCTTCCATTAGTAGATGAGGTCATTGAGTTCGATAAGAAGGCCCGCGCTGCCCAGACAGAGGCAGATCAGCTTAGAGGTAACCGCAAGAGTATTTCCAAGCAGATTGGTGCTCTTATGGGTCAGGGCAAAAAGGAAGAGGCTGAGAAACTTAAGGAGCAGGTTAATCTTGACGCTGCCCGCTTAGAGGAATTAGAGAAGCTTGAGGAAGAGTATCAGGAGGAAGTTAGAAAGAGAATGATGATCATTCCTAACTTCATCGGACCTGAGGTTCCAATCGGCAAGGATGATTCTGAGAATGTAGAGATTGAGAAGTTTGGAGACAACGTTACTCCATCCTTCGAAATTCCATATCATTCAGAAATTATGGAGTCCTTAAATGGACTTGACTTAGATTCTGCAAGAAGAGTTGCAGGTAATGGATTCTACTATCTTATGGGAGACATTGCAAGACTTCACTCTGCATGTACATCCTATGCAAGAGACTTCATGATTGACAAGGGATTCACCTACTGCTTACCACCATTTGTTATCAGAGGTGATGTGGCACAGGGAGTAATGTCTTTTGCCGAGATGGATGCAATGATGTACAAGCTTGAGGGAGAGGATCTTTACTTAATTGGTACCTCTGAGCACTCAATGATTGGCAGATTCATTGACACAATTATTGATGGAAGCACACTTCCACAGACTCTTACCAGCTATTCTCCATGCTTTAGAAAAGAGAAGGGAGCTCACGGTATCGAGGAGAGAGGCGTATATCGTATCCATCAGTTCGAGAAGCAGGAAATGATTGTTGTTTGCGACCCTGAGGATTCAGCAGAATGGTTCAACAAAATGTGGTCCTACACAGTTGAATTATTCAGAAGCCTTGATATTCCAGTTCGTACCTTAGAGTGCTGTTCTGGAGATCTTGCGGATCTTAAGGTTAGATCCATTGATGTTGAGGCATGGTCACCACGTCAGCAGAAGTATTTTGAGGTTGGATCCTGTTCCAATCTTGGAGATGCTCAGGCTAGACGACTTAAGATTCGTGTTACAGGTGAGAAGGGAAAGTATTTCCCACATACCTTAAACAACACAGTAGTTGCTCCACCACGTATGCTTATTGCATTCCTTGAGAACAACTTAAATGAAGATGGTTCTGTTAACATTCCACTTGCCCTTAGACCTTATATGGGTGGCAAGGAGAAGTTAGTTCCATCAAAGTAATATTTACCTCAATTAAAAATAAAAGGATATCCCCGTTGGGATATCCTTATTTTTATAGTTTAAACTACTTATAAAAGTTTAGGCCTCTTCTTGGCAGCTGCACTTCCCTGCTGGCTTTTAATCTTGCTTAGCTGACCTGAAAGATTTTTGTCTGAATGGAAGTGCTTCAGGGTATCATTATCAATCTTGATTCTGTTATCCATTGTCTTCATAATGTTTACAATCTGAATCTTGGAGGCAACCTTTAAGTCGCCAAAATTAAGAATCTGATTATTCTTAAACTGTAGCACAATTGGTGCAAGGAAGTTGTAAGGATTGCTCTCAATCACCATGCCCTTTTCACCATTGCTAAGCTCAACACAACATCCAGTTGGTAGAATATGAATTATATCAGGTATTGCCTCCACTACCTCAGGGACATAGAATTCTGGAAACTGCTGTATATGCCTTAAGGCAGAAATCTCAGTCATTGGCTCATTCTGTAAGCTCATGGCGGTGAGGTTATCAAAGGCGTTGGAAACCTGGAGAATTCTTGCCTGGTAAGACCAGCCGATTTTTCTCTTAATTGGATGATCGGGATGGTAGTATCCAACGCAGGTCTGAACCAGTATTCTCAAGGCACCCTGTGGAATTTCAAATGGGTTTGTTGTTGGCTGGAGTAGCTGATAACTTGACTGCTGGCAGTTTGAAAGCTTCTCTATGTCTGCATCTGTGAGATCGGCTTCAGCTTTCTCCATTATTGATTTTGGTAATCCCAGCATACCTACATCGTGAAGAAGGGCTGCTGTGACTATATTTACAGTGTCAGTGTGGTTCTGCCCAAGTCTGTGACATAGCATAGCACATAATATTGCTACATTGAGGGAATGTTTATAATGAAAATCTTCAGGACTTCTAAGATTCTGTACAAAGGGAGCTCGTCTTTCTATGTGACCGAATTCCTTGATTATTGTTTCCACCATAATGTTAAGGTTCTTAGGAGTTTTGCCGTCTATAATGCTGTCAAGAATTTCCTTTAATCGGAAGACATACATGGTCTGAAAACGCTCGAAGTCCGCTTCTTCCTCACTGATAGGTGGGGCAGGTTCAGCTGGCTCAAGGATATAGAGACCAATAAGCCCGAAATTATTAACAGATGTAACGCCCTGGGCGGTGAGTTTACTGTCCCTGTCGTAGAGCAGTACACCTTCCTTATTGTAGATTGGTTTGGCAATTCTCATGCCTACCTTTAAATCCTTGCTCTTAACAAATATCATACATGTCCCTCGTAAATATGCATACTATAAAGAAATACTACCATAATGAGAATGAAAATGCTATTGTTTTTGAATTCAATAAATGCCATAATAATTAGAGTAATTAGGAGGTAATAAGCACTATGGAAAACAAGAAAAAAGACCCATTTAAGGCTGACTTAAATGAGTATTCATCAATAAAGAAGGTAATTGGTGTTGTCAGTGGAAAGGGTGGAGTCGGAAAGAGCTTTGTTACAGCATCCCTTGCCACCGCTATGAGAAAGGCCGGATTCAATGTTGGCATTTTAGATGCCGATATCACAGGTCCATCTATTCCCAAAATGTTTGGCTTGACTGAGCAGACCTACGGCACTGAAAAGGGCATTTTGCCTGCAGTTGCAGAGGATGGGACCAAGGTTATGTCCGTCAATCTCTTAGTGGATGATCCAACAGCTCCGGTTATCTGGAGAGGACCGGTCCTTGCTGGAACAGTAAAGCAGTTCTGGACAGATGTCTACTGGGGAGATTTAGACTATCTCTTCGTGGATATGCCACCGGGAACAGGAGATGTTCCTCTTACAGTGTTCCAGTCTCTTCCAGTTGATGGAATTGTTGTTGTGACTTCTCCACAGGAACTGGTACAGATGATTGTGGGCAAGGCTTTAAATATGGCTAAGATGATGAATATTCCTGTACTTGGTCTGGTTGAGAACTTCAGTTACCTTGTGTGTCCGGACTGTGGTAAAGAGATTAGAATGTTCGGAGAGAGCCATATAGACGAGGTTGCAGCTGAAACGGGAATTAAGGTTTTAGGAAAGCTTCCTTTAAATCCTGCCTTTGCGGAGAAGGTGGATGAGGGAAGATTCTTCGATATTGATAATCAGTACTTAAAGGATGCTTACGATATTTTAAAGGGCTAATTATGGGTTTATCCAAAAGCAGAGAACTTGACCTTTCAGGGGGCATTCCGAAGATTGGTCTGTCCATAATGGAGAAATGCGAAGAAGATATTTTGGAGAGGGCAAAAGAACTGTCTCTATATAAACCGGATTTTATAGAGTGGAGGCTTGATTACTACTCTGAATATAGGGATTTTGCCTCGGTAAGGAAGCTTTCTGGACAGATTAGAGACTGCCTTGACATTCCACTTCTCTTAACTATGCGAAGTGTTAAAGAGGGCGGTATGGCAGAGATAACTTCTGAGGATTATCGGGACTATATTAGAGAAGAACTCTCGGATGGTATATATGATTTGCTTGATGTGGAGGTTTACTCTAAGTCCTTAGATGGGCCAGATGAAGAGATTCTTTCGCTGATAGATAAGGTAAAAGACAGGACCACGCTTATGTCCTGTCACCTTGACAGGGGGCCAGAGTCTTTAGACGAAGTGGTAAAGAGACTTAAGGAAATGAATTCCTGGCCTGGGGATATAGTGAAGCTTGTATATAAGGTGGATTCCGAGGAGGAGTGCAGGAGAATTATCTGTGCCAGCGCGCTTCACAAGGAGGAAGGCAAAGTTTTGCCTTTTGCTCTTATAGGAATGGGAAAGAAAGGCAGTATGAGCAGGATATGTGGCGAGGTTACCGGCCAGTCCTTTACATTTGCCACTGTGGAAACATCATCTGATATTGGTCAGGTTGAAATAGGAAGACTTAGGGATATCCTTTATGGAATCCATAATGAACTTCAAAAGGAGGATTAGATGTCTAAGATTTCAGAACAGGTAATGACAGAACTTCTGGTTGATGCGATTCTTTCTCTTGAAAGCAGAGAGGAGTGTCTGGAATTCTTTGAGGATTTATGTACATTTAAGGAGCTTCAGGATATGAGCCAGCGTCTGGACGTTGCAGTTATGCTTAGAAATAAAATGAAATACAATGACATTGCTGATAAGACCGGTGCATCCACCGCAACAATCAGCAGGGT
>JAZQNS010000052.1:0-45165 GCA_045627425.1 Lachnospiraceae bacterium
TTTAGAGCTATTATGCCAAATCTGAATTATGGTTTTGATGTGGATGAGCTTGACGTCAAAAAGGATGAGCTTGACGCCAAAACTAACCAAAGTGACGTCAAGGTTGACGTCAAGGATGATAATGAGGTCAGAAAAAATCGAATTATATATTTGATCAGAATAAATCCGAGAATGTCACAGCGTATGATGGCCGAAGAATCAGGAATCCCATTCAGAACCCTTCAGAGAATCATGAAAGAAATGGTAGATAACAATGAGATTAGACGTGTTGGAACCAGTCAGAAGGGTCATTGGGAAATAATAGAATAAAACATTAATCAAGCAGCTATGGAGTAATCTGTGGCTGCTATTTTTATTGCAAATTTTAGGAGGAATTGAATGAGAAATAGAGTCAAAGAAAAAGAAATACCGGCTGCACTACTCAATATTTATGAGTTCTGCGATTATTTATCAATAGGTGAAACAAAGGCAAGAGAACTATTACAAGATCCAGGTAATGGCTTTACTGTGCGCATAGGTAATAGACTATATGCACATAAGGGGAGCGTTGATAAATGGTTACTAAAACAGTTGGTGGCATAAAAATAGATAATAAAATGAAATAATCATAGCAACTAAATAATACACATGATAAACTTATGGAGATGAACAATACTGTTCTTTTCCATAAGTTTTTTTCGTTATAGGAGGAAGAAACATAATGGGAAAATCAATTAAAGGAAAAGAACTGGGAAGTGCAATTTCTAATCTAATTTTAATCTTCGGTGAAGGATTAATTAAGGGTACTGCTTTATAGTAAGACCATCAGATAATTAATCACCGAAAGCGAGGAAAAGTTATGAATGAATTTGAAAAGGTTGAAAAGCTACGTACCAAGGCAGATGTAAGCTATGAGGAGGCAAAAAGAGCCCTTGAGGAAAACAACTGGGATCTCCTTGATGCCATGATTGCCCTTGAGAAGGAAGGCAAGGCTAAGCAGCCAACACGCCAGTCCTACTCAACCAAGTACGAAAAGGGCCATGATGACAAGGAGACCAAGGGGGAGTACTACTACGAGTACTACGGATCTGAATCCCTCTGGACCAAGGTTAAGTCAGCCTGCAAAAAGATAGTTGTAAACGGAATGGAGAACCAGTTCGTTATAAAGCGAAATGGAGATACAATTCTTAAGCTTCCAGTTCTTATTTTTGTAATCCTCTTACTGGCACTCTGGGAGGTTGCACTTCCACTGCTAATTATAGGTCTTTTCTTAAGCTGCAGATATGAGTTTGTGGGAATTGAGGAGATGGAGCCAGTAAACAAGGCTATGGATGCCATGGAGAATATGGCAGAGGACATTAAGGACGAGTTTAAGAAGAATTAGGATGAGTTATGAGCACTAAGATTTTAGTTGTAGAAGATGAGGAAAAATTAGCCAGATTTACCGAGCTTGAGCTTAGTCATGAGGGCTACGAGGTTGATAAGGCCTTTGATGGCAGAAGTGCCTTAGATATGGCCATGGAAAAGGATTATGACCTCATTCTCTTAGATATAATGCTTCCAGGCCTTAATGGCCTGGAGGTTCTACGCAGACTTCACCAGGACAAGGATACACCGGTTATTCTTTTAACTGCGAGGGATGCAGTGATGGACAAGGTATCAGGTCTTGATGCGGGAGCGGTGGATTATATCACCAAGCCTTTTGCCATTGAGGAGCTGCTTGCAAGAATCAGGGTAGCCCTTAAACTCTATGGCGGCAGGGAAGATCTTAAGGCAAAATCTAATGAGGGAGGCAGTGAGGAAGGAATATACACCTGGAAGGAACTCTGCCTTGACGATAAAAAGCACAGGGTTACCTACAGTGGACATTCCATAGAGCTTACTAACAGGGAATTCCTTATGCTTAAGGAGCTTCTTCTGAATAAGGATATAGTTCTCTCGAGAGACACTCTTCTTGAGAGGGTCTGCGGCTACGACTATGTTGGGGAGACTAATGTTGTGGACGTTTATATTAGATATTTAAGAACTAAAATAGATGAGGTCTATGACGTTAAGATGATTGAGACAGTGAGAGGTGTTGGATATGTCATCAGAACAGATTAGACAGGGGGATAACGGCAGTGTTAATTCCCTGAGTAAAAGACTTTACAGACATGAGCTGGCCCATAAGTTCCATCTTATGATTAAGGACATGCTTTGGGTTCTTTTATTCTTTGTTGGATACTTTTTGATTATCCCGGAGCTTAAGGCGACTGGAAGGATTAACCTTGACTACTACAGGTATTTCACCGGAGATGGAATAGGTTTTGCCAACTGGAGATATGTGGTGGCCAATAGAAACGGCTTACATATTCTGGATATTAATATTCAGGCTCAGGTTGAATACTATCTTATTGCAGTTTTGATTATTTTTGCCTTCGGCCTGATTAAGCTTATCTTTAGCTACAGAAGGGATATGAACCGCATTTTAAAGGATGTGCAGCCCCTTTTGGATATGGGAAGAAGGGCCGAGGAACTTGCCTCCATGACCTTCTCCGAGGACAAGTACCAGACAATTGAGGATGCCATTTCCCATGTGGATCCAAATAAAATCGACAGTCTTTCCTTTGATGACCAGGAGTTAAAGGGCATCGAGGAGGCTATGAACAATATGCTTCGCAGGATGAATGAGGCCTACAGGCAGCAGTCCCGCTTTGTAAACGATGCATCCCATGAGCTGAGAACCCCTATTGCGGTAATTGAAGGCTATGCCAATATGCTTGACCGCTGGGGCAAGGAGGATGAGACCGTGCTCCTTGAATCCATAGAGGCCATAAAGCACGAGAGCAGCCACATGAAGTATCTGGTGGAGCAGCTTCTCTTCCTGGCAAGAGGCGATTCGGGCAAAACAAAGCTTAACCTTGAGTCAGTGAACCTTACCGACATGGTTAAGGAGATATACGAAGAATCCATAATGATTGATGAGAATCATATATACAGGTTTAATGCCCTTCCTAATGAGGACATTATAATAGAGGCGGATGCAGCCCTCTTAAAGCAGGCTGTGAGAATCTTAGTTGACAATGCGGCAAAATACACTAATGACAAGGAAGAAATCAGTCTCTCAGTGGGCTTTGACCGGGATGGGCATGCCTACATGCAGGTTCAGGACACAGGAATTGGTATGAAGGATGCTGATGTAGAGCACATCTTCGAACGATTCTACCGGGCTGATGAAAGCCGTAACAGCTACGGTGGAACAGGTCTTGGATTATCCATAGCCAAGTGGATTGTAGATAAACACGGAGGTCATTTTGAAGTTCTTTCAAGGGAGGACCTTGGAAGCAGAATCAGAATAGTATTATAAGTATGGCAAAACTAAAGAGCTTTACAGCTAACGTTGATTTTCTAAATGGACCAATTTTAAGAACAGTGGTGGCCTTTTCGCTGCCACTGCTCTTTTCGTATCTGTTTCAGACCCTCTACAATACTGTAGATACCATGATTGTGGGTTATGCCCTGGGTGAAAGCTCACTTGCAGCAATTGGAGCGGCATCTCCCATTTACGAGCTGCTTATAGGTTTTGCCGTGGGAGTTGGCTCCGGCTTAAGCCTTGTTGTGGGCAGAGCCTTTGGAAGAGGAGATGAGGAAGGCCTTAAGAAGGCGGTGGCAACTGCATCAGTCATTGCTCTATTTATAGCGGTTATTATGACTCTTATTGCATGCCTTCTAGGAAAAAGTCTTCTTATATCCCTACATACTCCGGAGACTATTATAAATGAGGCCTTTTCCTATGTATTCTACCTGTCGCTTTTTGCCATAGTGACTATTGGTTATAATCTTGCGTCGGGAGTCTTAAGGGCTGTGGGCAATTCCTTTATGCCTCTTATCTTTCTGATAGTGGCATCCTTAAGTAACATCGCTCTTGATTTTGCCCTGGTGGTTTTTCTTAACATGGGAATTAAGGGTGCGGCTATTGCCACAGTTATTGCCCAGGCAATTTCAGCCATACTTAGCTTCATATATATATTTAGTAAAGAGAAAAGACTGGTACCAGGAGCTATTCATTTTGTTTTTGACAGGGAGCTCTACAAGGACATGCTGGCCCAGGGTCTTTCCATGGGACTTATGAGTATGATTGTGTCGGCGGGAACGGTGGTGCTACAGTCTGGAATAAATACTCTTGGCGAGTATGTGATTGCAGGTCACACTGCAGCAAGAAAGCTGGTAAGCATTCTGATGCTTCCCTTATCCGCCCTGTCTGCCACTACATCAAATTTCGTCTCCCAAAACCGTGGGGCTCAGAAGTATGACAGGATTAGGCAGGAGCTAAGGGTGTGCATGAGGATTAATCTGGTTATGACGGTGGTTATAACCATTTCCATGCTTCTTTTTGCCAGACCTTTGGTGGGCCTTATTTCAGGTTCTGACAACAGTATTCTTTTAGACAATGCAAGCCTTTACCTTCAGATTGCCTCGCCATTTCTTTTTGTGCTTGGTATTCTCACCTGCTCAAGAAATGCCCTGCAGGGTATGGGCAAAAAGGTTCTGCCTGTAATCTCCTCAGTTATTGAGATGATAGGCAAGTTCGCCTTCACCTTCATCTTCGTGCCACGCTTCCATTATATGGCGGTTATCTTCTGTGAACCGGTTATCTGGTGCCTTATGACGGTGGAACTTGTCTTTGCCCTGTATACACTCCCGGAAATGAAGAAGGCGAAAAATAAATAAATAATAGAAAATAATTGACTTTGTTCAAGGTTAAAATACAAGTGTATGCCCCGAAAACACGCGGTTTTTCGGGGCCTTTATTTATTTTTGTTACTTTTTTACTAATCTTGTGAAAAGTTTGTCCAAAATGTGTTGCATTTGACTTTGTTTTCTGATAGAGTACATTTTGGTAAAAATATAACAAAGGGGCATTGCTTTATGTTAGAGAAGAGTTATTATGAGAAAGCCGATGAGATTATTGCATCTCACGGAGCAGCTCCTGAGTTCCTGATTCCAATTATTCAGGACATTCAGGCAGAGTACCGTTATCTTCCAGCAGAGTTACTTACATATGCAGCAGAGAAGATTGGTATTACAGAGGCTAAGGCATTCAGTGTAGCAACATTCTATGAGAACTTCTCCTTCGATCCTAAGGGAAAGTATGTTATCAAGGTGTGCGATGGAACTGCCTGCCACGTAAAGAAGGGTCTTGCAGTATTAGAGAGACTCTACAGCGATCTTGGGCTTTCCAAGGACAAGGTAACTACTGATGATATGTTATTCACAGTAGAGATCGTTTCCTGTTTAGGTGCCTGTGGTTTAGCACCAGTAATGATGGTAAACGATACAGTATACCCTCAGATGACACCAGATGCAGTATCTGAAGTGCTTAAGCAGTTAAGAGAGGAGGCCAAAAATGAGTAATATGATTAAGACTCATGAGGACCTTAAGGCAATTAAGGCTTCAATGGAGAAGAAAATTGCTGATACCAAGTGCCGTATCCTTATCTGTGCTGGTACAGGATGTCTTGCAGGTGGTTCAGGAGACATTTACAAGAAGATGTGTGAGCTCGTAGGAGCTTCCGAGAATGTTGAGATTGAGTTCGCACCAGAGGTTGCTCACGGTGAGGGTGGCGACGTGTTAAAGTCCGGATGCCACGGATTCTGTGCTATGGGACCTCTCGTACGTATTGAGCCAATGGGAATCTTATATACTAAGGTTAAGGCTGAGGACTGCGAGGAAATCTTTAACGAGACCATCAAGAATGGTAAAGTAATTGACCGTTTAATATACAAGCAGGACGGTGTAGCTTTCGAGAAGCAGGAAGAGATTCCTTTCTATAAGAAGCAGACCCGTTTAGTATTAGAGAACTGCGGCCACATCGATGCTGAGCATATGGATGAGGCAATTGCAGTAGGTGCATATGAGGCCTTAGCTAAGGTTCTCTTCACCATGACTCCAGAGGATGTGTGCAACACTATCGAGGAGTCCAACCTCCGTGGACGTGGAGGCGGCGGCTTCACAACTGGTTACAAGTGGAAGCAGGTTGCTCGTCAGGCTGAGCCACAGCATTACGTTGTATGTAATGGTGACGAGGGTGACCCAGGTGCCTTCATGGACCGTTCCATCATGGAAGGTGATCCACACAAGATGATTGAGGGTATGATGATTGCAGCATATGGTGCTAAGGCTGATCAGGGCTACATCTATGTGCGTGCTGAGTACCCATTAGCTATTCAGAGATTAAAGAGAGCTATTGCAGAGGCAGAGGAGAGAGGAATCCTTGGCGACAATATCCTTGGAACAGACTTCTCCTTCCGTTTACATATCAACCGTGGTGCAGGTGCTTTCGTTTGCGGTGAGGGTTCCGCCCTTACAGCTTCCATCGAGGGTAACAGAGGTATGCCTCGAGTTAAGCCACCTCGTACAGTTGAGCAGGGACTTTTCGGCAAGCCAACAGTACTTAACAATGTTGAGACTTATGCCAACGTTCCTATGATTATCTTAAAGGGTGCTGAGTGGTACAAGTCAATTGGACCAGAGAACAGCCCTGGAACCAAGGCTTTTGCCTTAACAGGTTCAGTTAAGAACACAGGTCTTATCGAGGTTCCAATGGGAACAACACTTCGCGAGGTTATCTTCGATATCGGTGGTGGCGTTTCTGGAGACTACGACTTTAAGGCAGTTCAGATTGGTGGACCATCCGGTGGATGTTTAACCAAGGATGACCTTGATGTAAGCCTTGACTTCGATTCACTTAAGAAGTTAGGAGCTATGATTGGTTCCGGTGGATTGGTAGTTATGGATGAGTCAACCTGTATGGTTGAGGTTGCCCGCTTCTTCATGAACTTTACCCAGAACGAGTCCTGCGGTAAGTGCGTTCCATGTCGTGAGGGTACTAAGAGAATGTTAGAGATCTTAGAGAAGATCGTAGCTGGTAAGGGAACCATGGAAGACCTTGATCTCCTTTCTGAGTTAGGTCACATGATTACAGATACAGCACTCTGCGGATTAGGTAAGTCTGCAGCTAAGCCTGTTCTTTCAACATTAGATCGTTTCCATGACGAGTATGTTGAGCACGTAGTAGATAAAAAGTGCCGTGCACATAACTGTCAGGCTATGAACAGCTATGTTATCAATCCTGAGCTCTGTAAGGGTTGCTCCAAGTGTGCTAGAAACTGTCCAGTTTCTGCTATCTCTGGAGAAATCAAGAGCCCATTCGTTATTGATCAGTCTAAGTGTATTAAGTGCGGTGCCTGCATGAGCAATTGTGCATTCAAGGCAATCAGCATAGAAGGATAGGGGGAAGCAAATCATGAAATCAATGACAATCAACAATCGTAGGGTTGAATTTGATGACGAGAAGAATCTGCTTGCCGTCATCCGTAAAGCTGGTATTGAGTTACCAACTTTCTGCTATCACTCTGAGTTATCTACCTACGGTGCATGTAGAATGTGCGTGGTAGAGGACGACCGCGGCAGAATCTTCGCATCCTGCTCCGAAGTACCACGTGATGGCATGGTGATTTTCACCAACACACCAAAGCTTCAGCATCATCGTAAGATGGTATTAGAGTTAATTCTTGCATCTCACTGCAGAGACTGTACAACATGCCACTCTAACGGAGCATGTATCTTACAGAACCTTGCTCAGCAGTTAGGTGTAAGCTACATCAGATTTGATAACTACAAGGAAGAGTTACCAATCGATGAGACATCTGACGCAATCGTAATCGATCCAAACAAGTGCATCCTTTGCGGTGACTGCGTTAGAACATGTGATGAAATCCAGGGTATGGGAATCCTTAATTTTGCCTACAGAGGATCTGAGACACGAGTTATGCCAGCCTTCAACAGGACAATGGCTGAGACTGCCTGTGTGGGATGCGGACAGTGTCGTGTTGCATGTCCTACAGGTGCGATTACTGTTAAGAGTAACATCCGTCCTATCTGGGAGGCTTTATCCGATCCAGATATCCGCGTAGTTGCTCAGGTTGCTCCAGCTGTTCGTGTTGCTATCGGTGACAAGTTCGGCGTGCCAAAGGGAGAGAACTCCATGGGCAAGTTAGTTGCAGCTCTTAGAGCTATGGGCTTCGATGAGATATATGATACCAACTTTGGTGCAGATATCACTGTAATCGAGGAGGCTAACGAGTTCCTTGGCAAGTTAAAGACTGGCGAGGAGTTACCATTATTCACATCCTGCTGTCCAGGATGGGTTAAGTTCTGTGAGGAAAAACATCCAAACCTTAGAAAGCACATTTCATCCTGCCGTTCACCACAGCAGATGTTCTCCGCTTTAGTTAAGGAAGATGCTCGTCAGAACAAGGAAGAGAAGAGAAAGACCCTGATGGTTTCCATCATGCCATGTACTGCTAAGAAGGGTGAGATCTTAAGACCTGAGCATTTCACCAAGGGAGAGCAGGATACAGATTACGTATTAACCACAACTGAGGTTACACGTATGATTAAGGAAGCTGGTTTAGATCTTAACAGAATGGAGCCAGAGGCTTTAGACATGCCATTCGGACTTGCATCCGGTGGTGCATCCATCTTCGGTGTAACCGGTGGTGTAACTGAGGCAGTTCTTCGTTACGTAGTTGGTTCTTCCAAGAAGGAAGTGTTAGACCAGATCGCTTTCACAGGTGTTCGTGGTTCTAAGGACCTTAAGGAAGCTAGCGTAATGGTAGGCGACAGAGAGGTTAAGATTGCTGTTGTACACGGTCTTAAGAGTGCAGATGATCTTATGAACAAGATTGAGTCCGGAGAAGTATACTATGACTTCGTAGAGGTTATGGCATGTAAGAACGGATGTATCGGCGGTGGCGGTCAGCCAGCACCATTCGGCCTTGAGACAGAGTCTGCAAGAGCTAAGGGAATGTACCGAATCGATAACGCATCCCAGATTAAGCGTTCCGATGAGAACCCAATTGTTATGGATCTCTACGACGGAATCCTTAAGGGACAGGAGCATGAGTTATTACATAATACATTACATAAGTAAGTTTAAAGCCCCCGTTTTAGGGGGCTTTTTCTTGACCTTTTTTGGCTTATCAAATAAAATGTATCTATCATGTGCCTTGTAGCACGAGAAAAGAGAGGGAAAATGAAAATGAATAAAGAGTGGAATCTGGATATTCTCTACAAGGGTTTAGACGATCCTAAGTTCAAAGAGGATTTTAAGAAAATCGATGAATTAATCGAGGAGAGCCATGCACTTGCTGCTTCCTTAGAAAGTCTCGGCGAGGATGAGGGTGTTTTAAAGATTGTCGCATATTTAGAGAAGGCAGACGAGTTAGAGAGAAACGTATTTGAGTATCTTAGCTTAAGAAGCTCAACATGTACTACAGACCCTGAGGTTACAGCACTTATTGGTCAGCTTATGGACAAATTAACAGGCGTAACCAAGGATAGAGTAATGTTCCAGAAGTTCATCGGCAAGGTGGCAGATATCGATGCCTTAGTTAGCCGTCATGAGGAGCTTAAGGAATATAGCTACATGTTAAATGAGATGAAGAAGAATGTGAAGCATATGTTAGCTGACGATGTTGAGGATATGTTCGCTAAGATGGATATTACCTCCGGTTCCGCATGGGGAGATATGTTCGGCTACTTAACATCCACAGTTAAGGTGGACTACAAGGGAGGAGTTGAGACCTTATCCTCAATTCGTGCTATGGCTCACGACAAGGATCCTGAGGTTAGAAAGTCAGCATACGAGGCAGAGATTGCTGCATACGAGAAGATCGAGGCGCCAATCGCCTATGCATTAAACAATATTAAGAAGCAGGCTAACATGATTTCTAAGGAAAGAGGCTTTGATTCAGCTTTAGCATGGACTCTTGAGCAGTCAAGAATGAGCCAGGAGACCTTAGATGCTCTATGGGGTGCGATTCAGGGCTACTTACCTAAGTTCCATGCTTACATGAGAAGAAAGGGAGAGATACTTGGTCACAAAAATGGCCTTCCTTGGTACGATATGTTTGCTCCTCTTGGAAAGGGCGGCAAGACATACACAACAGAGGAAGCTAGAGATATGTTAGTTGACCTTTTCGGAAACTTCAGCGATGACATGGCTCAGATGATGAAGGATGCCTTCGACAATGAGTGGATCGATTTCTTCCCACGTGAGGGCAAGGTGGGTGGAGCTTTCTGTGCTAATGTTCCTAGCAGGAAGCAGAGCCGTATCTTAACCAATTTCACAGGTTCTCTTGCTGATATCGATACTTTGGCTCACGAGTTGGGCCATGCATATCACGGAATGATGATTGAGGATCAGAGACCATTAAATCAGGATTATTCCATGCCAGTGGCAGAGACAGCATCTACTTTCAATGAGAATGTCTTCTTAAACTTCGTAACTGATAAGGCTACAGGAGACGAGAAGATTGCCTTACTCGACAGTCAGATTACAGAGGTTAACCAGACTATCTGTGATATCTACAGCAGATTCCTCTTTGAGTCCGCAGTATTCGAGGGAAGCAAGGAGCAGTTCTTATTCCCAGAGCAGCTTAAGGAGCTTATGTTAGACGCACAGCAGAAGGCTTATGGAGATGGTCTTGACCCAGAGGTTAAGCATCCATATATGTGGGCATGCAAGGGCCACTACTACAGCGCAGGCCTTAACTACTACAACTTCCCATATGCCTTCGGAGCACTTTTCAGCAAGGGATTATATGCAATGTACAAGGAGGAGGGACCATCCTTCGTACCTAAGTACAGAGAGATGCTTAAGGCTACTACCACAACCTGTGTAGAAGATACAGCCAAGGTAATGGGTATTGACTTAACCAAGCAGGATTTTTGGAAGAATTCCTTAGAGTTAATCAGCCAGGATATTGATGAGTTTTTAAGACTTACTGAGAAATAAATACTGGTTATTGTAAACAAAGAAAAGGGGATGCTTAAATCAGCATCCCCTTATTTTTATTTACGCATATTTGCACGTTTTCTTAAGGTTGGGTCTAAGATCTTCTTTCTGATACGAAGGGTCTCAGGTGTAATCTCAAGGAGCTCATCTGTGTCTATGAAGTCAAGGGCCTGCTCTAAGCTCATTACCTTCTTAGGAACCAGGGTTAAGGCCTCATCTGCAGAGGATGAACGGGTGTTGGTTAAGTGCTTCTTCTTACATACGTTAAGCTCGATATCCTCGGACTTACCGGACTGACCAATAACCATTCCGGAGTAAACCTTCTCGCCAGGTCCGATAAAGAGAGTACCGCGCTCCTGGGCGGAGAAGAGACCGTAGGTTACAGACTCACCATCCTCGAAGGCAATTAAGGAACCCTGCTTTCTGTAGGAGATGTCTCCCTTGTATGGTGCGTAGCCCTGGAAGGAGGTATTCATAATACCATTACCCTTGGTATCTGTCATGAAGTCTCCTCTATAGCCAATAAGACCGCGGGAAGGGATTAGGAAGTGGAGTCTTGTGTAGCCTCCAGCTATGGAGCCCATGTTCTGAAGCTCACCCTTTCTCTGGCCTAACTTCTCGATTACAGCACCTGTGAACTCGTCAGGAACGTCAATGTAGCAGTCCTCGATTGGCTCTAACTTTTTGCCGTTCTCGTCGGTGTGGTATAAAACCTCAGCCTTGGATACTGCGAACTCGTAGCCCTCGCGGCGCATGTTCTCAATAAGGACTGAAAGGTGTAACTCACCACGTCCGGATACCTTGAAGGTATCTGTATCATCAGTATCCTCAACTCTTAAGGATACATCAGTATTTAACTCCTTAATAAGACGCTCTCTAATGTGGCGGGAGGTTACGAACTTGCCCTCTAAGCCTGCGAGTGGAGAGTCGTTTACAATGAAGTTCATTGCGATTGTTGGCTCGGAAATCTTCTGGAAAGGAATTGGTTCAGGGTTCTCTGTGGAGCAGAGAGTATCACCGATATGGATGTCAGAAATACCGGAGATTGCAACGATGGAGCCAATGCCTGCCTCTGTCACATCAACCTTCTCTAAACCATCGAACTCGTAAAGCTTGGAAATCTTAACCTTTTTCATTTTGTCTGGCTCGTGGTGGTTAACCACTAAAGCCTCCTGGTTAACGCGGATGCTACCGTTGTCAACCTTACCTACACCGATACGGCCTACATACTCGTTGTAGTCAATGGTGGAGATAAGAACCTGGGTTCCGGCCTCAGGATCTCCCTCTGGAGCTGGGATATAGTCTAAGATGGTCTCAAATAATGGGATCATGTCATTATTAGTGTCATCAAGGTTATAGTGGCAGTAGCCGTCCCTTGCAGATGCATAGAGGAATGGGCAGTCAAGCTGCTCGTCGGATGCGTCAAGGTCCATAAAGAGCTCTAAGACTTCATCCACAACAGCGTCTGGTCTTGCCTCTGGTCTGTCAATCTTGTTGAGACATACGATAACAGGAAGGTTTAATGCCAAGGCCTTCATAAGGACGAACTTGGTCTGAGGCATAGCACCCTCGAAGGCATCTACTAATAAAACAACACCGTCAACCATCTTTAATACTCGCTCAACCTCGCCACCGAAGTCAGCGTGTCCTGGGGTATCTATAATGTTAATCTTGGTATCCTTGTAGTGGATAGCTGTGTTCTTGGACAAAATAGTGATACCGCGCTCACGCTCGATATCGTTGGAGTCCATAACTCGCTCAGCTACCTCCTGGTTGGCACGGAAGGTACCGGACTGCTTTAGTAATTCATCGACTAAAGTGGTTTTGCCGTGGTCAACGTGGGCGATGATTGCTATGTTTCGAATATCTTCTCTTGTGGTTTTCATGAAATCCTTCTTTCTTATATAAATGCAAATTAGTTACAAAGTCACACAAAATCACATTATACACTAATTATGCTAACTTGCAAGGTCTTTCATACTTAATTGCCATTTAATGTTGATTGTCGTGGCATGACTAATGTATTATAATAGTGCTGGACTATGAAGGAGGGGCATATGAGCAATTCCATTAAAATCTATTACGGTGAAGGACAGGGCAAAAGTGCCGCTGCATTTGGCAACTTACTTAAGGCTGCGTCCATGGGGAAGTCCGTTGTAATTATTCAGTTTTTAAAGGGAACATATATGGAGGAGCATAATATCTTCCAGAGGTTAGAACCGGAGGTTAAGCTCTTTAGATTCGAGAAGGCTGAGGATGCTTTCACAGAACTAAGTGAAGAGGCCCAGAGAGAAGAGATATCTAATATAAAGAACGCTCTTAATTTTGCCAAGAAGGTTATTTCCACTGGCGAGTGCGATCTCCTTATTTTAGATGAGCTCCTAGGTCTGGTGGACGAAGGTGTGGCTACCGGTGAGGAGGTAGCTGAGATTCTTAGCCACGCCCACGACGAGACAGAGATTATCCTTACGGGAAGAGTATTAGATTCACATTTAAGAGATATTGCAACAAATGTTTGCAAGATTGAACAGGAGAAGTAAAATGGCTATTTTTAGGGGATCCGGTGTGGCAATAGTTACACCAATGAATCAGGACAAGTCAGTAAACTATACAGAGTTAGAGAACTTCGTGAAGGAGCTTATTAGCAGAAAGACAGATGCTATCATTATCTGTGGAACTACTGGAGAGTCAGCAACACTCACATCTTCGGAGCATAGAAAGTGCATTGAGACAGCTGTTAAGGCTGCGGATAAGAAGGTTCCTGTAATTGCAGGATGCGGTGCCAACAACACAGCTCATGCGGTGGAGTTAACCAAATCTGCTACTGAGGCTGGCGCAGACGCACTTTTAGTTGTTACACCATACTACAACAAGGCTACCCAGAAGGGTTTAATTGAGTATTATACAGAGATTGCAGGAGCAACCACACTTCCAATCATTATGTATAATGTACCATCAAGAACTGGCTGCAATATCAAGCCAGAGACCGCTGATTACTTAGTAAGAAATGTTAAGAACATTGTGGGACTTAAGGATGCTGCGGGGGACATCAGCCAGACAGCCCGCCATATGGAGCTTTCTGGTGATGTATTAGATCTTTATTCCGGAAACGATGACCAGATAGTTCCAATCTGTGCACTTGGTGGAAAGGGAGTAATCTCCGTACTTGCCAATGTTGCACCTGAGGATACCCACGATATGGTTATGGAATATCTTGAGGGAGACAGAGAGAAGGCAGTTAAGCTTCAGCTTAAGGCCTTAGAGCTTGTAAGAGGTTTATTCTGCGAGGTTAACCCAATCCCTGTAAAGACTGCCTTAAACATGATGGGCAGGAATGCAGGCCCACTTCGCTCACCTATGTGCGAGATGGAAGATGGAACAAAGAAGCAGTTAGAGACAGCACTTAAGAATTACGGACTGATTAAGTAGGATTATTATGATTAAAATGATTATGCACGGCTGCCTTGGCAGAATGGGTCAGGTTATCTCAGCCTTAGCAGAGAAGGACCCTCAAGTTAAGATAGTGGCCGGAGTTGACAGACTTAGCGTGGAGAATGGACAGTATCCTGTCTACGACCACATAAGCAAGGTGACAGAGGAAGCAGATGTGGTGGTGGATTTCAGCAACGCTTTAGCCGTGGATGACCTCCTTAGCTTTTGTCTTGAGAAGAATATGCCAGTGGTGCTTTCAACCACAGGTCTCTCCGAGGACCAGCTTAAGAGAGTAGGTGAGGCAGCAGGCAAAATCGCCCTCCTACGTTCCGCCAACATGTCACTTGGCGTAAATATGTTGATGGAGCTTGTGAAGCAGGCTTCCAAGGCTCTGTCAGACCAGGGCTTTGATATAGAGATTGTGGAGAAGCATCACAGACATAAGCTTGATGCACCATCAGGCACTGCCATTGCTTTGGCGGATGCAGCCAATGAGGGTGCGGACAATCGCTATCACTATACCTTTGACAGGTCAGAGAGAAGAGCTGAGAGAGATGACGACGAAATCGGTATTTCCGCAGTGCGAGGGGGCTCCATAACAGGAGAGCACGACGTTATCTTTGCAGGCATGGATGAGGTAATGACCTTAAGCCACACTGCATACTCAAGGGATATTTTTGGTAAGGGTGCACTGGCTGCAGCCAAATTCCTTGCAGGAAAGTCAGCCGGTTACTACAGTATGCAGGATGTAATTAGAAATAAATAGGTTATAAAGGCCCTTTCGCATAGCGGGAGAGCCTTTTTGCTTGAATATTTAAGGGGGATATATGGACGAGAAGTATTTAAGGAGTTTAGGAAAGCAGTATCCTAACAGAGCGGCAGTTGCCACAGAGATTATCAACCTGTCGGCGATTTTAAACCTGCCAAAGGGAACAGAGCACTATGTTACCGACCTTCACGGAGAGTATGAGCAGTTTACCCATATTCTTAGAAACGGCTCCGGTGCTGTGAGAAGAAAGATTGATGATCTCTATGGAGACAAGCTTAGAGACAAGGAGAAGAAGCAGTTAGTTACCCTTATCTGCTATCCGAGAAAGAAGATGGCAAGAATCCTTAAGGAGGAGGAGAATCCTGAGGAGTGGTACAGAGTAACCTTAAACCGCCTGATTCCACTGGCAAAACAGGCTTCCTCCAAATATACCAGATCTAAGGTTAGAAAGGCTCTGCCTAAGGATCTTGGCTACATTATGGAAGAGCTTATGAGTGGCAGAACTGTCCTTAAGGATCAGGAGGCTTACTACGAGGAGATTTTTGCTGCGGTAATACGTACTGAGAGAGTGAAGGACTTAATCATTGCCTTCTGCGAGCTCATTCGCCGTATGACCGTTGACCACCTTCATGTAATAGGTGATATATATGACAGAGGACCACTGCCTCACAAGATTATGGACGACCTTATGGAGACCCATTCCGTGGATATTGAGTGGGGAAACCATGACGTTGTGTGGATGGGGGCCGCATCAGGACATCCGGCTTCAGTGGCAACGGCCTTAAGAATCTGTGCAAGATATGGTAACCTGTCAATTTTGGAGGAGGGCTATGGAATTTCCATTTTGCCTCTGGTCAGATTCGCAATGAGAGTATATGGTGATGACCCATGCACAGCCTTCAAGATTCAGTACAGAGACGGTGAGTACAACCGTTCTGATATGGAGCTCGACATGAAGGTTCACAAGGCTATCTCCATCATTCAGTTTAAGCTTGAGGGCCAGGTAATAGACAAGCACCCTGAGTACCATATGGAGGACAGAAAGCTTCTTCACAAGATGGACCTTGAGAAGGGTACTGTTTTGGTGGACGGAGTGGAGTACGAGCTCATTGACAAGTCCTTCCCAACTGTTGACTTAAATGATGCATATACTTTGACTCCTGAAGAACAGGAGGTTGTGGACCACATGGTTCAGGCCTTTCTTAACTCAGAGAGATTACAAAGACATATAAGATTCCTTTACGAGAAGGGATCCCTTTACCGCGTATGCAATGGCCAGCTCTTATTCCACGGTTCCATTCCTCTTAACGAGGACGGCTCCTTTAAGGAAGTGGAGTTAGACGGCAAAATGTACAAGGGCAAGGCTCTCTTCGATAAGCTTGACTATCTTCTTAGAAACGCCTACTACGACAGGGCGGGAGAGTCTAAAACAGACACAGATGTGCACTGGTTCTGCTGGATTAACCAGGGCTCGCCACTCTTTGGCAAGTCCAAGATGGCAACCTTCGAGAGACAGCTGCTCACTGAGAAGGAGCCACAGAAGGAGATTACCAATCCTTACTACAAGTATGTAAACGACGAGGAAGCAGTGACCAGAATGCTGGCTGAGTTTGGTTTAACACCTGAGGAAAGCCATATTATTAACGGTCACGTTCCAGTTAAGGTTACCAAGGGAGAGTCACCAATTAAGTGCGGCGGAAGAGTGCTCACTATTGACGGCGGTTTCTCCAAGGCATATCAGAAGTCCACAGGTACTGCGGGTTATACCCTTACCTACAATTCATATGGTATGGTATTAGTTTCCCATGAGCCATTCACTTCAATTGAGGATGCAATTGAGAGAGAGACAGATGTTCTATCTCACAGAATCCTTGAGGAGGGGGTTGACAAGAGAAAGCTTGTTAAGGATACTGAAACAGGTAAGGAATTAAAGGAGTCTATCAAGGAACTTGAGGAGCTTTTAGAGGCTTACAAGAAGGGTATTATCTCAGAGAGATAGACACTCAAAATACACACTTTCTTTGATTAAAAAACAAGGGAAGTGATGTATAATTAGATTAACTATAAGGGCGCAGTCTGCCCTTTGATTTGAGGTTATTAATGGAACAGGACAAGGATTTTGAAGAAATAAAAAAAGAGGACTTCGAGGAGTTCTGCTATATATGTAAGAGACCTGGCAGCAATGTGGGCAAGATGCTTAAGATTCCCGGCAACATTTCCATCTGTATGGACTGTATGCAGAGAACCTTAGATTCCATGGGAAGCCTTGGAATACCACCTATGGATCTTGCAGGCATGCCATCCATGTTCTCCGGCAATCCCTTCACTGGCAGCATTTCTGATACTAAGGAAGAGATTTCCGAAGAGGAAGAGACAGGGGCTGGGGAAGAGAAGAAGGCCAAAAAGCAGGGCCCTAAGATTCAGTTCTTAAACTTAAATGATTTTGCCGGCATGGATGGCTTTAATGGTCCTAAGATTAAGAAGGCCAAGAAGAAGCCTAAGGAAAAGCCAATGTTCGACATTTCCAATATCCCTGCGCCACACAAGATTAAGGAGGCCCTTGATCAGTTCGTGGTAGGACAGGAGCATGCCAAGAAGGTTATGTCTGTGGCAGTCTATAACCATTATAAGAGGGTTGGCAAACCATCCACATCTGGAATAGAGATTGAGAAGTCCAACATGTTAATGATTGGACCTACAGGATGCGGAAAGACCTATCTGGTTCGTACCCTGGCAAGACTTTTAGATGTGCCTCTCGCCATCACTGATGCAACCTCCTTAACTGAGGCTGGATACATTGGCGACGATATTGAGTCTGTTGTAAGCAAGCTCCTTGCGGCAGCAGATAACGATGTGGAGAAGGCAGAACACGGAATCATCTTCATTGACGAGATAGACAAAATCGCAAAGAAGAAAAACGCTCACCAGAGGGACGTGTCTGGAGAGTCAGTACAGCAGGGAATGTTAAAACTCCTTGAGGGTGCTGAGGTTGAGGTTCCTGTTGGATCAAACTCCAAAAATGCAATGGTTCCACTGGTTACGGTGGATACAAGAAATATATTATTTATCTGCGGCGGCGCCTTCCCGGATATGGAGGATGTAATCAAGGAGAGGCTTAACAAGTCTTCCTCCATGGGATTCTTAGCAGACCTTAAGGATAAATACGATAATGACAGAAACATCCTTCACAAGGTTACAACAGAGGATGTTAGAACCTTCGGAATGATTCCGGAGTTCATAGGTCGTCTGCCTGTTCTTTTTGCCATGGATGCCCTTGACGAGGACATGCTGGTGAAGATTCTTACAGAGCCTAAAAATGCCATTATTAGCCAGTACCAGGAATTAATGGCCCTTGACGGAGTTAAATTAAGTTTCACCGATGAGGCCCTCCACCACATAGCCAAGCTTGCTATGGACAAGGAGGTCGGAGCCAGAGCACTTCGCGCAGTCATCGAGGAATATATGTTAGACATAATGTATGAGACACCTAAGGATGACAATATTGGTGAGGTTGTTATTACGAAGGAATACCTTGAGCACACAGGAAGCCCTGAAATCAGAATAAGGCAAAATGCGAAACTCGAGGATAAAATCGAATCACAGTTGACTGAGGAGAACACTGATAATTAAGGAGGCATAGGAAAAATGGACAACAGAGACTACGAAGTACAGGAAGTACAGGAGGAAGTAAAGGAAGAGAAGGCTAAGAAGAAGGCTCGTCTGAGTATCCGCTTTAAGATTGGTGTGCCAGCATGCCTTGTTGTAGCACTTCTTCTCAGTATCGTAGGATACACACTTTACCTGTCAGCAGCAAAGACCATTTTATCAATGGCAATGAGTGAGGCAGGAAATGTTGCAACACTTGCAGCAGAAATCATCGATGGAGATGCAATGGAGAAGCTCTACATCGGTGCTGACGAGAGCAACAGTAACGAGTATGTTCTGCTCTTAGACCAGATTCAGGATGCTATGAATCACTCAAATATTGAATATCTCTTTGCAATGGGTTATATGAATAATCAGCTCTGCTATATGTTAGATGCTGACCCAGATCCAGAGACAAGATATGCATGTGGCGATGAGTATGACTACGGCGATGACGAGGTTGTTGACTGGGTATTAAAGGGAAATGTATACATTGAGAATGTTACTAAGCCATCTGATATCGTTGGTAATCTGTCAGCCTATGCACCAGTTTACAATGACAGAGGATTTGTTGTTGGTGTTATTGGTTCTGATTACGACATGACAACAGTTAAGGAGACCCTTGCAAATTACAAGAGAACAGCAATTATCTACACAGTAGTGGCTGTGCTTGTGATGTTACTTGTAATGACATTCCTGATTGAGAGAATTATGAAGAACATCAAGGCAGTAAATGACAAGATTTACGATGTAGTTCACTCTGATGGAGACTTAACCAAGGAATTAGATGTTAATTCTCACGATGAGCTTGAGGATATTGCTGACAATGTAAACAACCTTTTAAGATACATCAGAGGCGTTGTAAGTCAGATTTCCTTATCATCCATGAACTTAAATGAGTCTGTTAAGAACTCCCTTGGAAATGTAGAGGTTACTTCCGGCGGTATCAATGATGTATTCGGAGAGATGGAGCAGATGAGCGCTTCCATGGAGGAGACATCAGCTTCCATCAGCCAGATTGATGATGCTGTTAAGCAGATGGTTGAGACTGTACATGAGCTTATGGAAGAGACTAACAATGTATCCAACTTAACCAAGGATATCAGCCGCCAGGCAGATGATATCAGAAACCGCGCTGTCGCAGAGCAGGATGATGTTAAGGACCAGGCTGCACAGATGGCCGAGACCTTAAATGACAGAATTGAAAAGTCTGGTGCAGTTTCAGACATTGAGAACTTAACCAACCAGATTCTTAATATTGCTTCCCAGACCAACTTACTTGCATTAAACGCTTCCATCGAGGCTGCAAGAGCAGGTGAGGCAGGTAAGGGCTTCGCAGTAGTAGCTGATGAGATTACCAAGTTATCTGCAGATACATCCTCCACGGCCGAGGAGATCAGAAAGATTTCTGCAGTTGTTATCACAGCAGTAAATGAGCTTGCTGAAGAGTCCAAGCAGATGCTTGAGTTCTTAGAGACCAAGACTGTTGGCGGATATGAGCAGTTAGTTGAGGTGGGTTCCGAGTATCAGAATTCCTCTGAGGATATCACTGGTATCATGAGAAACTTCGAGACCAAGTTTGCTAACTTCGAGCGCTCTGCTCAGGATATGCAGGAAGCTATGTCCGCTGTATCTATCGCGGTTGATGAGTCTGCCAATGCAATCGTTGCAGTTACTGAGACATCACAGAGATTATCTCAGAACACTGACGAGGTTAAGGGAGATGCCAGCAAGAACATGGAGATTGCTGAGCAGTTGAAGAGTGAGGCTGAGAAGTTTAAGTTCTAGAAAACTAATCTTTTAGCCATGAATTAAGCTTAATAAATACGGGGTTAAGGATGAGAAATCTTTAATCCCGTTATTTTTACCAAAAATATAATTGCCTATATGTATAAGTTTACATATAAGTTATAGCCTATAGATAGTATATGGAATAACAATTTTTATTTTGACACACAGGGTGGTAGAATATCACTGTAAGATAGGCCATTAAGGGCCAAGGGAAAAATAAAGCAATCGTAGATATATTAAAGGATTGGAGGAAACATAGTGAAAGCATTATTAACAGGTAATGAAGCGGTAGCAAGAGGTCTCTATGAGGCTGGTGTTACTGTGGCAGCTGCTTATCCAGGAACTCCTTCTACAGAGATCATGGAAAATGTAGCAAAGTATCCAGAAATTCGTTCTCGCTGGACTCCTAACGAGAAGGTAGCAGTTGAGGTAGCCGGTGCAGCAGCCTTAGCAGGAGCAAGAGCATTCTCCGCTATGAAGCATGTAGGTTTAAACGTAGCTGCTGACCCAATGATGACATTGGCTTACGAGGGAGTAAACGGCGGTTTAGTTATTGTGACAGCTGATGATCCAGGAATGCATTCCTCTCAGAATGAGCAGGACAACAGAAATTTTGCCATCTTCGGCAAGCTTATGCTCATTGAGCCATCTGACTCCCAGGAGTGTAAGGACTATATCAAGTTAGCATACGAACTTTCTGAGAGATATGATCTTGTATGTCTTTTCAGAATGTCTACACGTGTATGCCATTCCAAGTCTGTAGTTGAATTAGGCGAGAGAGTTGAGGTTGGCGTTAAGGATTATGTGAGAAACACCAGAAAGACCATTATGGTTCCAGCTCACTCCCGTCCACGTCACGTTGAAGTTGAGAAGATTTTCGAGACAATGGAAGCAGAGTATTCCAACAACTGCCCATTAAATACAATCGAGTGGAATAGTAAGAAGATTGGTGTTATTGCCAGCGGTATTTCCCGCCAGCATGTAAAGGATGTATTCGGTGAGAATGCTTCCTACTTAAACCTTGGTTTATTAAATCCACTTCCAAAGAAGATGATTGCAGACTTCGCTAAGGAAGTTGATGAATTATATATTGTTGAGGAGAATGAGCCATATATCGAGATGCAGGTTCGTGCTATGGGAATCGACTGCAAGGGCAAGGATCTGGTTCCAAGATGCGACGAGCTTAACAACCGCCGTATCGGTAAGGCTTTCGGCGTTGACAGATACGTTAACGAGGACCTTTATGAGCCAGAGATGAAGGCTCCAGCTCGTCCTCCAGTATTATGTGCAGGCTGCCCTCACAGAGGATTCTTCTTCGAGTTAGGCAAGCTTAAGGACGTAATGATTGCAGGAGATATCGGATGCTACACCTTAGGTATGGTTGATCCATTAAACGCTATGGATTCCGTAATCTGTATGGGTGGCGGCTTCTCTGGAGCAACTGGTTTTGATCAGGCTTGCAAGGAAGCAGGAAGAAAGACTAAGGTATTTGGCTGCCTTGGAGATTCCACATTCTTCCACTCTGGTATCACATCCTTAATTGATGCTGTATACAACAAGGCTGATGCAGTTTACTGCATTTTAAATAACTCCATCACAGCTATGACTGGTCATCAGGAGAACCCTGGTACAGGAAAGACCATCACTGGTGAGATTACAGAAGCAATCGATCCATTGGCAGTAGTTCGTTCCATCGGCGTTCCAGAGGATCACATCCGTGTGGTTGATCCACTTAACTTAGCTGAGACAAGAGCTGCATTAAAGGAAGCTTATGAGTCAACTGGCGTATTCGTTATTATGACCAAGAGCCCATGCGCACTTATCAAGGAAGTTCAGAAGGCTAACGCTGGCAAGCACGTTAACTGCAATCCAGACAAGTGCAAGTCCTGTAAGGCATGCTTAAAGATCGGATGTCCTGCAGTAGCATTAGGCAAGGACGGCAAGATTCAGATCGACTTATCCCAGTGTAACGGTTGCGGTATCTGTGCTCAGGTATGTGCATTCGGCGCATTAGAGAAATAATGGAGGAAATTAAAATGGAAGGTAAGAATATATTACTCGTTGGAGTAGGTGGACAGGGAACCCTTTTAGTTTCCAAGATCCTTTCTGTAGGTCTCATGGAGGCAGGATACGATGTAAAGATGTCCGAAATCCACGGTATGAGCCAGAGAGGTGGTTCCGTTTCTACGCACATTAAGTTCGGCAAAAAGGTTAACTCCCCAGTTATCTCTGAGGGAGAGGCAGATATCTTAGTATCCTTCGAGCAGGTTGAGGCACTTCGTGCTTTACCTTACTTAAAGAAGGGTGGCATGGTTATCGTTAACGATCATCAGATGTATTCCATGCCAATCATCACTGGCAAGGAAGACTATCCAGAGGGTGTTATTGAATATATCAAGACACTTGTTCCAGATACACTTGCCTTAAACGCAGGAGAGATTGCTGAGGGCTTAGGCAACATCAAGGCTCAGAACGTGGTTCTCCTCGGAGCAATGATTAAGAAGTTAGGACTTGAGGAAATCGACTGGCCAGCAGTAGTTGCCAAGATGGTTCCAGAGAAGTTCAAAGAGCTTAATTTAAAGGCTTACGAAGCAGGTCACAGCCTGTAATTAATAATTTGGTTTATTCTTTCCCTCCGTCTAAAAATAGGCGGAGGGTTTAAGTGTTTTTTGGAGTTATATTAAAAGGAGAGAAGTGAATATGAAAAAGACTATGGATGGAAACGAGGCTGCGGCTTACGTCTCCTACGCATTCACTGAAGTTGCTACCATCTACCCAATCACACCATCCAGCCCTATGGCTGAGCATGTAGATGTGTGGTCAGCTAATGGAAAGAAGAACATGTTTGGTCAGACAGTACGTCTTGTAGAGATGGAATCTGAGGCAGGTGCCTGTGGTGCCATGCACGGTTCCCTTGAGGCTGGTGCTTTAACAACAAGCTACACTGCATCTCAGGGTCTTATGTTAATGATCCCACCAATGTATCGTATTGCTGGACAGCTTATGCCAGGTGTGCTTCATGTGGCAGCAAGAACTGTTGGTACCCATGCATTCTCCATCTTCGGAGATCATTCCGATGTTATGACAACCCGTCAGACTGGTTTTGCCATGTTAAACTCCGGCTCCGTTCAGGAGACCATGGATTTAGCTGGTGTTGCTCATCTCGCAGCTATTGAGGGACATGTGCCATTTATGCACTTCTTCGACGGATTCCGTACCTCCCACGAGTTACAGAAAATCGACGTAATGGAATACGATGACCTGGCTAAGTTGGTAAACCAGGAAGAGTTAGACAAGTTTAGAAAGAACGCCTTAAATCCTGAGCATCCAGTTCAGAGATCCACTGTACAGAACCCAGATGTATTCTTCCAGGCAAGAGAGGCTAACAACCCATATTACGAGGCGTTACCTGCTATTGTTGAGAAGTATATGCAGGAGATCAACAAGATCACAGGCCGTGACTACCACCTCTTTAACTACTATGGACCAGCTGACGCTACAGATGTAATTGTAGCTATGGGTTCTGTATCAGGTGTTGCTGAGGAAGTAGTTGATTACTTAAACAAGCAGGGCAGAAAGACTGGTTACCTTCAGGTACACCTCTATCGCCCATTTGATGTAGAGTTCTTCCTTGGCAAGCTTCCTAAGACAGTTGAGAGAATCGCTGTTCTTGACAGAACCAAGGAGTGTGGTGCAATCGGCGATCCACTCTACTTAGATGTATGTGCAGCTTTCGCTAACAGAGAGAATGCTCCAAAGATTATTGGTGGACGTTACGGTTTATCCTCAAAGGATGTAACTCCAGCACAGATTATCGCAGTATATGACAACCTCTTACTTGCTGATTCCAAGAATCACTTCACAGTAGGTATCGAGGATGATGTAACTCACCATTCATTACCAGTTGGAGAGAACCTTATCCTCTCTGATCCTGCAACAATTTCCTGCAAGTTCTGGGGATTAGGCTCTGACGGTACAGTTGGTGCTAACAAGAACTCCATTAAGATTATTGGTGACCACACTGACCAGTATGTACAGGCATACTTCGAGTATGACACCAAGAAGTCCGGTGGTATTACCAAGTCTCACTTGAGATTCGGTAAGAACCCAATCAGAGGCAGCTATTTAGTAACCTTAGCAGACTTCGTTGCCTGCCATAACCAGTCCTACATGGACAGATACGATATTGTATCTGAGGTTAAGGAGGGCGGTGTATTCCTCTTAAATACCATCTGGACAGACGAAGAATTAAATGAGAAATTACCAGGCCACGTAAAGAGAACCTTAGCTGAGAAGAAGATTAACTTCTACTGCATCAACGCTGTTGATATCGCTAAGGAAATCGGCCTTAAGAACCGTACCAACGCAATCCTTCAGTCTGCATTCTTCAAGTTAGCTGACATTATTCCAATTGATGATGCTGTTAACTACATGAAGGAGGCTATCGTTAAGTCCTATGGACATAAGGGTGAGGCCATTGTAGACATGAACAAGAAGGCAGTTGACGCTGGTATTGTTAACCTTAGAAAGATTGATATTCCAGCTGACTAGGCTAATGCAGTTGACAAGGCAGTTGAGGAGAAGGAGCTTCCTGATTATGTAAAGAATATTCAGGTTCCTATCAATGCCTTAAAGGGTGACCTTCTTCCAGTTTCCGCTTTCAAGGATATGGCAGACGGTACAGTGCCACTTGGAACTTCCAAGTATGAGAAGCGTGGAGTATCAGTTGATGTTCCAAGCTGGGATCAGACAAAATGTATTCAGTGTAACCAGTGCTCCTTAGTATGTAGCCACGCAGCAATTCGTCCATTCCTTTTGACAGAGGATGAGGCAGCTAAGGCACCAGAGGCAATGAAGACCTTACAGGCTAACGGAAAGGGAATGGAGAACTACAAGTTTGCAATTCAGGTTTCCCCACTTGACTGTACGGGCTGTGGCGCTTGTATCGCAGCATGTCCAGCTAAGGAGAAGGCAATTTCCTTCAGCCAGTTAGATCAGGAGATGCCACAAGCAGAGGCTTGGGACTACGCAGTTTCACTTCCAGTTAAGGAGAACCCAATGGATAAGTTCACTGTTAAGGGTTCCCAGTTCGAGCAGCCATTACTTGAGTTCTCTGGAGCATGCGCAGGCTGTGGCGAGACACCATATGCTAAGCTTATGACTCAGCTCTTTGGCGACAGAATGTACTTCGCTAACGCAACAGGATGTACACAGGCATGGGGAGCAGCTTCTCCATCCGTTCCATATACAACTAACAAGGACGGAAGAGGACCAGCATGGTCTAACTCCTTATTCGAGAACAATGCAGAGTTCTCCTTAGGTATGTGCCTTGCTGTTAAGCAGCAGAGAGAGCGCCTTGTAATGAAGCTTGAGAAGGTATTAAACGAGACAAGCGATGCTAACCTTAAGACTGCAATTGAGAATTACTTCAAGGATGGAAATGATTCAGAGAAGAGCAGAGCAGCTGCAGATGCTTTAATCGAGGCTATGAATAATACCTCCTTTAAGTCAGAGGACTTAGATGATGTAATGCACAATCAGGATCACCTTGCCAAGAAGTCAATGTGGATGTACGGTGGTGACGGCTGGGCTTACGATATCGGCTTCGGCGGTTTAGACCATGTACTTGCTTCCGGCGAGGACGTTAACATCCTTATCGTTGATACAGAGGTTTACTCCAACACAGGCGGACAGTCCTCCAAGGCTACTCCAATCGGTGCAGTTGCACAGTTCGCAGCTTCCGGTAAGAAGACAGCTAAGAAGGATTTAGGAATGCTTGCAATGGCTTACGGCTATGTATATGTAGCTCAGGTGGCTCTCGGAGCTAACCCAGCACAGCTTATCAAGGCTATGAAGGAAGCTGAGGCATACAAGGGACCATCAATCTTAATCGCTTACGCTCCATGTATCAACCATGGTATCGTTAAGGGCATGAGCTCAGCTATGGAAGAGACCAAGAAGGCTGTTGAGGCAGGCTACTGGTTCTTATACAGATACAACCCAGACCTTAAGGAAGAGGGCAAGAACCCATTCATCTTAGACTCCAAGAAGCCAGAGATGGATTACAGAGAGTTCCTTATGGGTGAGGTAAGATACGCATCACTCTTAAGAACCTTCCCAGAGTCCGGAGAAATACTTCTTCAGGAAGCAGAGAAGGGTGCCAAGGAGAAATACGAGTCCTACAGAGCAATGAATGAACAGTAAAAATCACCAAAGGACGGCCACATTGTGGTCGTCCTTTTTATTTGCCCCTATATATAAAATGTGGTAATATATTGAGTGTATGCGTGTTAATTTGGCATGGCGCATAACATGACTGAAAGAATTATAGTCATTCGGGGAGGAAAAGGACACAAAATGAGAGAAGACGAGAGAAGAAAAAGGGCTATAGCCCGCAGAAAAAGACAGAGAAGACGCAGAATGATAAGGAGAATGATATTTCTTACATTTTTCTTATTATTAATTATAGCAGGAGGCGGATTCTTCCTCTTTACATACACAGCGATAAACGATTATGTGATAGCTGAGGCTGGCACAGAATTAAATGTTAACGATTTTGCCAAGAGAGGACAGAAGGCAAAACTCCTGGATGGAAATGTCTACGATATGTCAGTGCCGGGAGAGTACGACCTCAAGGTAAGAGTTGGCTTATTTAGCCATAATGTGATCCTTAAGGTAGTGGATACAGTGGCTCCCGTAGTACATGTCAGAGAGGCCTCTGTTACAGTGGGTGAAGAAATTAATCCAGATCTCTTTATAGAGTCTTATGAGGATGCCACAGAAATTAAGGCAAGTCTTGAAACAAAGATTGATACCAGCGAGAAGGGCAAGTACGATGTTATGCTTTCCTTCACTGATCTCGGTGGAAATACCGTAACAGAAGAATCTGTGCTCTATGTGTCACCCTATGTCGCAGAGTATGAGTTAGAGGCAGGGTCTCCATTGCCAAGTCCGGCTGATTTGGCAGTATGTTCTCAGAATGGAGTTATCACTACAGGCGAGGGAGATATTATCCTGAACCATGTGGGTGATTTTGTTTTAAATATAGCTGAGAGTGGACTTGAGTATCCTATAGTTGTTCATGTTGTGGACACTACGGCACCGGTTATCAAGGTAAAGGATATCGAGGCTTACTTTACTTCAGAGCTTAAGGGAACAGAGTTTATCGCTGAGTGCTATGATGCAACAGATATTACAGCCAGGTTTGAAACAGAGCCTGATATGTCTTCTAAGGACAGCCAGGAGGTAACCATAACCTTCACAGACGAGGGCGGAAACTCTGTAACGGAGTCAGCCCACCTTACCCTTAAGAAGGACAAGGAAGCACCGGTTATTGCCTGCCAGGAACATGTGCAGATGAACCTTGGAGACTCAGTTCTATACAGAGAGCTGGTTTCTGTTACAGATAACGATTTCAATAATGTTACCCTTGATATAGATAAGGATACAGTAAATGTAAATGAAGAAGGCAGCTACACCGTTACCTTCACAGCCACAGACAGAGCCGGCAACCAGACCAGCAGAGAGATGGTTATTGAGGTTATTAAGCCAGCCTACAGTCAGGAGGAGGTTGATGCCCTTGCTGACGAGGTGCTTGCAAAAATAATAAATGACACTATGTCTGACAAGGAAAAGGCCGAGGCTATCTACAGGTGGGTTCAGGGAAATGTTGGTTACATCAGCCATTCTGAGAAGGATGACTGGCTTAAGGCAGCCTATGAGGGTCTTCACGACCATCAGGGAGACTGCTTCGTATTTGCCAAGGTATCCAAGGAACTCCTTACAAGAGCAGGAATCCGAAATATGGATATAGATAAGATTCCGGCACAAACCATGCATTACTGGAACCTTGTGGATTACGGTGAGGGTTGGTATCACTTCGATACCACACCAAGAAGAAATGCCCATAACTTCTGCCTTGTCACCGATGCAGAGCTTATGGAGTACTCTAAGAGTAACAACAACAGTCACAACTACGATCCTGATGATTATCCAGAGATCAACTAAGGAAGATATGAAAAGATTAGGCATTATTGGAGGCTTAGGCCCAATGGCTACTGCATACTTCATGCAGCAGATTATAGAGATGACAGATGTAAACACTGATCAGGAGCATATTGAGATGATTGTCTACAATGATCCAAAGACCCCTGACAGAACCAGATACATATTGGGACTCAGTGATGAAAATCCTGCAGAGGAGATGATTTCTGCAGGAAAAAAGTTAAAGCTTTTAGAGGTGGATACGCTTGCCATTCCATGTATTACAGCCCACTTCTTTCATTCAAGAATGGAGGAGGAGATTGGACTTCCAATTATCCATGGAGTAAGAGAGACCGCAAGATACCTTAAGGAGAGGGGAATCCGCACAGCAGGTCTTATGGCCACTGACGGAACAGTTAAGTCTGCCACCTTCCAGAACGAGCTAGAGAGCGAGGGTATCAAGCTTATCACCCCTGATAAGGACTATCAGAAGCTTGTAATGAGCTTAATCTACGATAACATCAAGGCAGGCAAAAGAGCTGATATGGGCAATTTTGCCAAGGTTTCAGCCCATCTTAGGGAGAGGGGTGCTGATGTTATCATACTAGGATGTACAGAGCTCTCTATTATTAAGAGAGATGAGAATATCGGACCAGGTTATATAGATGCCTTAGACGTCTTAGCTCAGAAGTGCGTGGTAAACTGCGGCAAGTTAAGACCTGAGTTTAAGGAACTGATTACTAAGTAAGGAGAATACCATGCAGAACAATGTATTAGATTATTTAGACGAGTCATTAGTTCGCGTTCCAGACAAAATTGCCTTTGCCAATGACGTGGATGAAATTAGCTTTAAGCAAGTTTCAGACTATATGAATTCTGTGGGCAGCTACCTTCACAGCAAGGGCTATTATAAGAGAGCAGTGGTAGTATTTATGAGAAAGCACCCAAAGGCTATTTGCGCTTTCTACGGTGTAATTGCTGGCGGATGCTACTATGTTCCAATCGATGAGGAGATGCCACAGAGCAGAATCGACCTTATCTTAGAAAACTGTAAGCCAGCAGCAATTATCTGTGATGACGATACTTTAGCTATTGCTGAGACCTTTAACTATAAGACAGAGCTTGTAAAGTTTGATGATATAGCTTCTACAGAGCATGATCTTCCTGCTTTAAAGGAGATTCGTGACAGGGCTATCGATACGGATCCTATCTATATTGTATTCACTTCAGGCTCCACAGGAGTTCCTAAGGGAGTTGCAGCCTGCCATAGATCAGTAATCGACTATATTGAGCAGTTATCTGAGACCTTAGGCTTTAATGAGGACACAGTTTTCGGAAACCAGACTCCTTTATATTTTGACGCCTGCCTAAAGGAGATTTATCCAACCCTTAAGTTCGGCGCAACAACCTATCTTATTCCACATAACCTCTTCATGTTCCCAATCAAGCTTGTGGAGTTTATGAATGAGAAGAAGATTAACACAGTGTGCTGGGTAGTATCTGCCCTTACTATGATTTCCGCATTTAAGACCTTTGACACAGTAGTGCCTGAGTATTTACATACCATAGCCTTTGGATCCGAGGTCTTCCCAATTAAGCAGTACAATATCTGGAAGTCTGTACTTCCAAATGCCAAGTTTACCAACCTCTACGGACCAACAGAGGGAACCGGCATGTGCTGCTTCTACCATGTGGACAGAGACTTCGACCTGGACGAGGTTATTCCTATTGGTGGACCATTTAAGAACACAGAGATTCTTCTTTTAAATGACAAGAATGAGTTGGCGGCAGATGGCGAAGTGGGAGAGCTCTGCATCCGCGGTACAGGTGTAACTCTTGGCTACTTCAACAATCCTGAGAAGACTGCTGAGTGCTATGTGCAGAATCCACTTAACAGTGCTTATCCAGAGATTATTTACAGAACTGGTGACCTTGCCAAGAAGAATGAGAGAGGCGAGCTTGTCTTCGTATCCAGAAAGGATTACCAGATCAAGCACATGGGTCACAGAATAGAGCTTGGAGAGATTGAGGCTAATGTTAATTCCTTCGATGAAATCAAGATTTCCGGCTGTATTTACGATACCGAAAAGGGCAAAATTGTGTTATATTATGTAGGTGACATGGAACCGGGAGACTTGACCAAGGCACTTAAGGACAAGCTTCCACGTTACATGATTCCAAATAAATGTATTCGTCTTGAGAGCATGATCTTCACTGCTAACGGCAAGATCGACAGAAAGACTTTACTTAAGAATTATTTAGAGGAGAGAAAATAACCATGGAAGAATTATTAGCGATTTTACAGGATTTACATCCAGACGTAGACTTTGATACCTGCGATACATTAGTTGATTCTAAGATTTTAGATTCCTTTGATATTGTATCCCTTATCTCTGAAATCAATGAGGAGTTCGATGTTGTTATCGGAGCTGACCAGATTGTACCAGAGAACTTCAACTCCGCTAAGGCATTATGGGCTTTAGTAGAGAGATTAATGGACGAGGACTAATTAATCCATGTTATTTACATCATATGAATTCTTGGGATTTATTGCAGTAGTATTCTTACTGTATTACATCCTGCCAAAGAAAACCCAGTGGCCACTATTATTAGTGGCCAGTTATTTGTTCTATTTCCTTGCAGATCCAAGCTATGTGCTCTTTATTCTGGCAACTACGGTTTCCACTTATTTTGCCGCAAAGAAGCTAACGGATATGCAGGAGGCTGCCTCATTATATGTGAAAGAGCATAAGGAGGAGCTTTCAAGGGAGGAGAAGAAGGAGTACAAGGCTTTAGAAAAGAAGAAGCAGCACACCGTATTCCTCTGGTGTCTCCTTTTTAACTTAGGCATTTTAGCGGTGCTTAAGTACACTAACTTCACCATAGCCAACATAAACGGCTTACTTAACCTGTTTAAGTCTGGACAGGTTATTTCCTATGTGGATATTGTGCTTCCAATGGGAATTTCTTTCTACACCTTCCAGACCATGAGTTATCTTATTGATGTCTACAGAGGAAGCATCAAGGCGGAGAGAAACTTCTTTAAGTTAGCTCTCTTCGTATCCTTCTTCCCACAGCTGGTTCAGGGACCAATCTCCAGATTCAGTGACCTTGGGGAGAGCCTTTTTGCCGAGCACAGCTTCGACGGAAGAACTGTAAAGTTCGGTCTTGAGAGAATACTCTGGGGCTACTTTAAGAAGGTTGTTATAGCAGACAGAATAGTGGTGGCGGTTAACGAGATTATCCATAATCCAGATACCTACACAGGCTTCTATGTATTCCTTGGAATGATGTTCTACGCTGTGGAGCTTTATTGCGACTTCACCGGCGGTATTGACATAACCATAGGTATTGCAGAGACCATGGGTATCAAGGTTAAGGAGAACTTTGAGCGTCCATACTTCTCTAAGAACATTAAAGAATACTGGAACAGATGGCATATCACCATGGGTTCCTGGTTTACAGATTATATTTTCTATCCAATCTCCGTATCCAAGCCAATGCTTGATTTAAATAAGTGGTCAAGAAAGCACCTTGGAGAGAAGATAGGCAAAAGAGTACCGGTTTACACATCTGCCTTCGTGGTATGGTTTGCAACAGGCTTCTGGCACGGAGCTTCCTGGAACTTCATTGTGTGGGGACTTGGAAACTATGTGGTAATCATGGTATCCCAGGAGTTAGAGCCATTTTATGAGTGGTTCCACTCTAAGGTTAAGGTCGAGGGCACCTTTGGCTGGAAGTTATTTAGGGTTATCAGAACAATCCTTATTATGAGTTCCCTAAGACTTTTCGACTGCTACAGGGATGTGCCACTTACCTTTAAGATGTTCGGCTCCATGTTCACAACAGGAAACTGGGGACACCTTTTTGACGGCTCCCTTATGAAGCTTGGCTTAAGCTATGCGGATTACGGTGTGCTTACTATTGGCGTCTTGGCCCTTCTTGTGACATCCTTACTTGGCAGAAGAAAGCAAGTAAGAGATCGCCTCGATGCGAAACCTGTATGGGTGCAGTTCGCTTTAGTTTACGCAGGCTTTTTAGTTGTATTGGTATTCGGTGCCTACGGAATAGGCTTCGATGCAAGTCAGTTTATCTATAATCAGTTCTAAGGAAGGCAAAATGAAAAAGGCAAAGAAGATTATATCAATAATACTTGCAGTGGCCATCGTATTAGGATCGCTTACATTCCTTCAGGCCTTACTCACTCCAAAGTACATGAGCGGAGTAATCGAGGGTGCAATGATTGCTGAATACTATGATGATGAAGCAGATCACGATGTGGTATTCGTCGGTGACTGCGAGTTATATGAGAATATATCGCCGGTAGTTCTCTGGGAGGAGTATGGAATTAACTCCTATATCAGAGGCTCCGCCCAGCAGTTAATCTGGCAGTCTTATTATCTTATGGAGGACACCTTAAGATATGAGACCCCAAAGGTAATTGTGTTTAACGTTTTATCTATGAAATATGATGTGCCACAGAATGAGGCATACAACAGAATGTCCATTGACGGTATGAAGTGGTCCATGAGCAAGGTCAATAATATCAAGGCCTCCATGACAGATGAGGAGAATTTTCTTGACTATGTATTCCCTATTCTCAGATACCACTCAAGATGGACTGAGCTTAACTCTGAGGATTTAGAGTACCTTACTTACAGAGATAAGGTATCCTTTAAGGGATACTATATGAGAGTTGATGAGCTTAAGGCTGAGAACATTCCTGCTGACAAGCCATTAACCAACTACCAGTTCTCCGAGAATGATTACTACTATCTGGACAAGATGGTAGAATTATGCGAAAAGAATGGCGTTGAATTAGTCCTTGTGAAGGCACCATCCCTCTACCCATCCTGGTATGATGAATGGGAGACTCAGATTGAGGAGTATGCCGAGGCTCACAATCTTAAATACTATAACTTCCTTGAAAGCATTGATGAGATTGGTCTTGATTTCGACCATGACACCTACGATGCAGGTCTTCACCTAAACCTCTCTGGAGCAGAGAAGCTGTCTCGCTATTTTGGAGATATCCTAAGCTCTGAGTGCGGTCTTAAGAGTAGAAGAGGCGAGGAAGCCTTAGAGAAGGACTGGGATGAGGTTGTTGCTGCCTACAGGGCAGAGATAACCCGCCAGGAAAAATGTATTGAAAATGGAGAACCTATTGATTAGAATAGAAAGGTAGGATTTCTGTAAGGAGGAAGATATGAAGAAATTATTAGGTTTATTATTATGCGTAGTATTAGTTTTTGAAATGACAGCATGCAGCGGTTCCGACAACAGTGATACAGGTAATAACAGCGGTACAGAGGCAGGAAGCGGTTCTATCAGCGCTAAGACAGATGGTTTTGCCTTTGAGAGCAATGGTGTCACCCTTTACATCGACGCTGAGGCAGCAGAGCTTGTTGAAGCTTTAGGCGAGCCAATCAGCTACTACGAGGCAGCATCCTGTGCCTTCGACGGTTTAGACAAAACATATACATACAGTGGATTTACCTTAGATACATACCCAGATGAGAATGGTGTAGACAGAGTGTCTGATATCATCATTACAGATGATACTATCACCACTCCAGAGGGTGCTTATTTAGGAATGACCAGTGATGAAGTTGCTGCACTCTTCACAGAGACAGCTACAGATGACAACGGAAGCCTTGTATACGAGAAGAATGGTATGAAGTTAACCTTTGTAATCACAGATGGAACAGTTACTTCCATTCAGTACTTCACCAAGGTTTTAGACTAAGGGTCAGGCAAAATATAAGCTTTATCATAAGAGGTGCATCTATGGGCACCTCTTATTTTTCCGAGAGAGTTAAATGGAGGGAACTATGGGAAAAAATGTGAAAAAGATGCTTGCTTACTACAAGCCCTATATGAACATATTCTTCACGGATATGTTTTTTGCCACGCTTTCGGCGGTGGTGGCACTTGTTATTCCCCTTGTGGTTAGATATGTAACCTCAACCCTGATATACCAGGACAAGACTACCATACTTCAGACTATGGGATTCATTGCCCTTGGACTAATGGTCCTTCTGTTGATTGACTGGTATTCAAGATTTTATATTGGACATTATGGACATGTTATGGGAGCCAAGATGGAGTACAACATGAGAGCGGAGATTTTTGACCATCTCCAGCAGTTGTCCTTCTCCTTCTATGACGATGCCAAGGTAGGACAGTTAATGAGCCGTGTGACCTCTGATCTTTTTGATATTACAGAGTTACTGCACCATGGACCGGAGAACATTATTCTGTCCCTTCTTAAGATAATAGGTGCCTTTATAATTTTAGTAAATATTAACGGCTGGCTGGTTATGGCATGTTTCCTTGTTTTGCCGGTAATGTTCACGGTTGCATACTTCCTAAACAAGAAGATGAGGGCTGCCTTCAGAAGAAACCGAGTAAAAATTGGAGAGATTAATGCCCAGATTGAGGACAATCTTTCCGGAATCCGCGTGGTGAAGTCCTTCGCCAACGAGGAGATTGAGAATCAGAAGTTTAAGGAAGGAAACGATGGCTTCCTTGCAGCCAAGACCAACAGCTATCATTACATGGGTCTCTTCCAGGCTAACATGACGGTTTTCTCAACCCTTATCCAGGTTAACGTAATATTAGTGGGAGGAGTTTTGATTGCCTACGGAATGATAGACGTGGTGGACTTATTGACTTTCCTCTTATATATTGGAGTATTTACAGATCCAATCAGAACCCTGGTTGATTTCACAGAGCAGTTCCAGTCTGGCTATTCAGGCTTCGAGAGATTCAGAGAGATTATGGACATTTTGCCTGATATTCAGGACAGGCCTAATGCAGAGGTTCTCACTAATGTTGAGGGAAGAATCACTTTCGAGAATGTATCATTTAGATACAACGAGAATTCCGAGCAGGTTTTAAACAATGTATCACTTGATGTTCCAGCAGGTGCCTACATGGCCCTCGTTGGTTCCTCCGGTGCAGGCAAAACCACCCTTTGCTCACTTATTCCAAGATTCTACGATGTGGATGAGGGAAGAATCCTTATCGACGACAAGGACATCAGAGACGTAACATTAAAGAGCTTAAGATCACATATTGGTATGGTTCAGCAGGATGTATACCTCTTTGCTGGAACTATTTTCGAGAACATTGCCTACGGTAAGCCTAATGCAAGCCGTGAGGAGGTAATAGAGGCTGCAAAGAACGCCAATGCCCACGACTTCATTATGTCATTCCCTGACGGCTATGACACAGATATAGGTCAGAGAGGTATTAAGCTTTCAGGCGGACAGAAGCAGAGACTGTCAATCGCCAGAGTTTTCCTTAAGAATCCTGAGATTCTTATTTTCGACGAGGCGACATCAGCCCTTGACAATGAGTCTGAGAGAATAGTACAGGAGTCTCTTGAGAAGCTGGCCAAGAACAGAACCACCTTCGTCATTGCCCACAGACTTACAACTATCCAGAATGCAGAGAGAATATTGGTTCTCACTGAGGAGGGTATTGCAGAGTCCGGAAGTCACAAGGAACTGCTGGAGAAGGGCGGAATATACGAGAAGCTATATCATATGCATTACTAAATTAAGACGAAAAAAAGCAGCTAGGTAACTAGCTGCTTTCTCTTTGTTAAGATTTTCTCTGTGAAACTTATTCTTACTGCTCTAAAGTTTTGAAATTTATGCAATAACGGATACGTTTACAGCCTGAGGCCCCTTAGCGCCTTCAGTGATATCGTACTGAACTGCAGCGCCTTCCTCAAGTGTCTTGAATCCTTCCATTGTAATTCCGGAGAAGTGTACGAAGATGTCCTGTCCTTCAGAATCGGAAATGAATCCGTAGCCCTTGGTGTTGTTGAACCACTTAACTGTTCCCTGTGCCATGTTTAATTCCTCCATAAACAAAATTTAGCAATTTCATCTTATCATATGGATTTTCAGAAGTAAAGTGAATAAAAGACCACTATGTCAATATTTTTTCATATTTTGTTCACCTTTTCTGAATTTTCTTACAATGTCTCAAAGTATATATTATTCTTCTTTAAAAATAGTTGGACGAAGCGGTCCCACTCCTGTTCTAGGGCCTTGTCCTTAGTAAAGATCCTGTAGGAAAGGCCGGTAGTTACTGTGAGCTTCTGTTTCTGATAGATAATATTTAAATACATACCGGAAATATCCTTCTCAGTCAGAGAAGAATGGATGCTTTCTAAGGTTCTCTCTATGTTGTCTGGACTAAGGGTTAACACGAATTTGATGTATTCCGGTGTGTGGTTTCCGGAAATCAGTTTTAAAAGTCTTGGCCTTATTTTGCCATAGCTGGCTAAACCATAAGGATAGTCATCTCTTAGATCATTTTCTGATTCCCTGTTTACATGACCGTCTACTGAGTATGTGATTCCATTTATGATGGTGGCCTCTGAGACCAGGAAGTTGTCGAAGATTTCTGAGGTGAAGAGGAGATTCATGAAGTTCTTTACCTCGATAAGATTAATGGCAATCATATATTTTGCCTCCAAAGGTTACTAGATAATAAAAGTTATTTCTTCTTATGATTATAGGGTATTCAAAATAAAGCCGCAAGGTGTTAGAATAATGATAGTGCCCTTATGAGGGGATGAGGAGGATAAAATGAAAAAAGACAAGTTAAACAAAGAGATTATTAATGAGAAGCTTTTTAGCCTTTTAGAGGCAGGAGTTTCTCCTTTTCATGTAGTAAAGGATCTTGAGAATCAGCTTAAGGATGCGGGTTTTACATCACTTGATATGGCAGATGCCTGGAAATTAAAGAAGGGTGGTAACTACTATGTTAACCACCATGATTCCACAATTGTAGCCTTCCATGTAGGAAAGAAGTTCGACAAGGACTCCACCTTCCGTATGGCTGCAGGTCACACAGATTTCCCATGTCTTCATATCAAGCCTAACCCAGAGGTTAAGTCTGCAGGCTATGGCCAGATCAATGTGGAAATCTACGGCGGTGCCATTGTAAATACCTGGTTAGACCGTCCATTGTCCATTGCAGGTCGTGTGTCCGTAAGAAGCAAGGATCCATTTAAGCCCGAGGTAAGATTATTTAATGCTGAGGACAAGATTTTAACTATTCCAAATCTCGCTATCCACCAGAACAGAGAGGTTAATAAGGGAGTTGAGATTAACCCTCAGACAGAGCTTCTTCCACTTGTTGGAATGATGGGTGAGGAGGCAGACAAGGACTACTTCCTTAACTATCTTGCAGGCAAAATGAAGGTTAAGAAGGAGGACATCCTTGACTACGAGATGTTCGTTTATAACCCAGAGAAGCCTGAGTATGTTGGAATTAACGGAGACCTTATCTCCGCATCAAGATTAGACAACTTAACATCCTGCCAGGCAATTCTTTCCGGCCTTTTAGAGGGTGAGGACGAGAATAACGTTACTTTAATGGCAGCATTTAACCACGAGGAAATCGGTTCCGATACCAAGCAGGGTGCAGGCTCCATGCTTCTTCACCACATTTTAGAGAAGGTACAGCTTTCCCTTGGACGCACAGAGGAGGAGGCCCTTTCCGGAATCTACAATGGTATTCTTTTATCTGTTGATGTTGCCCATGCTATGCATCCAAATTACCAGGGCAAAATGGATATCACCAACAAGCCTATCTTAAACAAGGGCTTCTGCATCAAGGAGGCATGCTCACAGTCCTATGCTACAGACTGTGAGGCTGTGGGAATCGTTAAGGGTATCGCTGATGCCAACAAGATTCCATGTCAGAGATTCGTTAACCGCTCCGACGTAAGAGGAGGCGGCACACTTGGATCCATCGCTTCAGCAATCACACCAGTACGCACTATTGATATCGGTGTTCCAATGCTTGCTATGCATTCCTCCCGTGAGTGTATGGGTGCAGAGGATGAATATGCATTATACAGTTTAGTACGCGCTTTCTTTAGCTAAGGAGGAATTATATGTCCAGTTTAAACAAGAGTCAGGGAACCTTTAAGAGTAAGAACGGAGTAAACGACATCGCTTATTACGTTTACAAGCCAGAGGGAGAGATTAAGGGTATTATTCAGATTTCCCACGGTATGTGCGAGTATATCGAGAGATACGAGGGAGATATTGAGCCATTCCTTAATGCAGGATATCTGGTATGCGGAAATGACCACTTAGGCCACAAGGGTTCTGTTAAGTCAGATGATGATTTGGGTTATATGGGACCTAAGGACGGCTGGATTCACATGTACGAGGATGTGCATGAGATGACCAATGTTATAAAGGGCCAGTATCCAGGATTACCAGTATTCTTGTTAGGACATTCCATGGGATCCTTCATTGCAAGAGCTGTTATCAGAAATTACGGAAATGAATATGCCGGAGCGATTATAAGTGGTACGGCCGGTGGCAATCCACAGGCAAAAATGGGTCTCAACATGGTTAAGCTCTTAAAGAAGCTTCGCGGAGACAGATACCGTTCCAAGATGCTCACTAACCTAAGCTTTGGAAGCTACAACAAGAGATATAAGGATGTAAGAACAGACTACGACTGGCTTACAAGAGATCCTGAGGTGGTTGATGTCTATATGAAGGACAAGTACGATATGTTCACCTTCACCACATCAGGCTATGAGTGCCTTATGAATGTCCTTATGTATGTCACCTGTGACGAGTGGTATGACAGTGTGCCAGCATCCCTTCCACTTATTCTTGTGAGTGGAGCAGATGACCCTGTCGGTGGATGGGGAGACGGCATAAAGGAAGTGGACAGCAAACTTAAGGCAAAAGACAGAAAGGACTATTCCTGCAAGCTCTATGATGGTATGCGCCACGAGCTCTTCCACGAGATAGGCAAGGAAGAAGTCTACAGCGACATTTTAGCCTTTCTTGACAGACAGTTCTAAATAGGAGATTTATAATGACAATTCCAACAATAACTACAGTTTATTTACTTATAAGTATGGCACTCTGCTTTGCAGTGCCAATTGGTTACATGCTATATGTATCCAAGTTCGCCAAGATGCAGATCAGAGCTGTATTCATTGGTATATTTATGTTTGTCCTGTCTTCAATGTTCCTTGAGCAGATGTGCCACAGCTTTTTCCTCGGGGACAACGCCATTGGGGACTTCATTAACGGAAATCCTTTTATATACGCTTTATACGGCTGCTTAATGGCTGGTCTCTTTGAGGAGATTGCAAGATTCATTGCCATGAAATATGTAATTGCAAGCCCCAAGAGTCCGGGACTTGCCCTTCAGTACGGTATTGGTCATGGAGCAGTTGAGTGTACCATGATTGGCGGATTAACCATGGTCAGTAACCTTATGCTTGTTTCTAACATTAAGTCTATGGGCTATGATGCCTTCGCTGAGAGCTTGGGAGACACAGAACTTTCAAGCCTTGAGACAGCCATGGATGTGTTCGTAAATGATCCAGGCTCATGTCTCGTGGGAGGCTACGAGAGGGTGGTTGCCTTTGCGGCACAGATCGCCTTTTCAGTAATGGTCTTCCAGGCAGTGAAAGCAGGGGGATCCATTAAGTATCTTATTTTTGCCATTTTAGGACATATGTGTATGGACTTCCCAGCAGGCTTATACCAGGCTGGAGTACTTAAGAATGTCCTGCTCACAGAAGGCTTAATCACCCTTGTGACAGTGGCCTTTGTCTTAATAGCATACAGCTTATATCGGAAGAATTTAAGTGAATTCGGTGGCCATATAGCCGTAGAATAACTTCTTACCGCCAAAAAAAGACCACTTAGCTAAAAGCTATGGTCTTTTTTTAATAGCTTTACTATACTTTATCTTGTCAGGGGGGTGAGGTAGTTGAAAATACGCATTGAAATGGATCCATCCATAGAGGAGGATGAAGTCATTATACGATGCAGAGAACTAAACAGTGAGGTGGCAGAGATTCAGAAGGCTCTCGCACAGGTTGCAAAGAAGAGCCAGCGCTTTAAGTGCATGGATGGCAACAGAGAGACCTATCTCGATCTTGAGGAGATAGTATTCTTCGAAACTGACGGAGACCGGATCATTGTCCACACTAAGGATGAAGAGTACACCGTAAACATGAGGATGTATGAGTTGGAAGAACTTTTGCCGGACTTCTTCGTAAGGATAGCTAAGTCCTGCATACTTAACATCCATTATGTGAAGACTGTAAACAAGAACCTTACAGGCGCCTCGGAGATAACACTAAGAGGCACCGTAAAAGTAGTATTCGCATCGAGAAGCTACTACAAGCTATTAAAAGAAAGACTAGATAACTGGAGGTAGAGATTATGAAAACTAAATGGGAAGTAGAGATTGGAAACAAGAAGAATCACAAGATTGAAGGAGCTTTATGGGGCTTATTGTTTATTGGAGCGGCGGTGTTAATTATCCTGTCTCAGCTAGGCTACAGTTTCTTCTTAGGCGGCCTTGCCTGGTATGATTACCTTATTCTTGCTTTTTGTATTTATGGTATTATTAACGGAATTGCAAAGAAAGAGCTTTTTGAACTCGGTTTTTCTTTAGGTATTGGCTACTACATTCTGTCATCTCCATTAGAAATGCCACATGTTTCCTTCTGGCCACTCATGCTTGCAATCCTTGCACTCTGTGTAGGTTTAAATATGATTTTGCCTGACAGCTTTAAGAGAAAAAGCAAAAGCGTCTGCATTGATGGTGATGAATGGATAGATGTAGATGAAGATGGATATGAGGACGAGGATGTAACTGTTTTTAAGGATACCATGGGAGGCTCTAACGAGACTGTAGTGAGTGGTGACTTTGTATTCTCCAACTCAAGCCGTTACATCAGAAGTCAGGATTTTAAGGCCTATAATGGCGATGCTGTCTTCTCACATTTAAGACTTTACTTCAACAATGCCAACCTTCATGAAGGTGTGGGAAGTGTTGGTGGTGACTGCGTATTCTCGACAGTTGAGGTATTCGTTCCTGCCAACTGGAATGTGGTAAACCGTGGCTCAGCCGTACTGTCCCACAGAGACCTTGATGACTTCCATGACGCTGATGCACCAACCTTGTATATCGACGGAGACTTCGTATTTTCCACTTTAAAGATTAGAAGAGTATAATAGTATTTTTTTCCAAACTAATAAGGGAGAAGTTTATGAAGGAGTTTTTTAGAGTAGCAAAGTTTGTGGCTTTCTCAATTTCTGCGGGAGTTATTGAAATGGGTGCTTTTGCCCTGATGAATGAGCTTACTGGCTTAAGCTACTGGCCATGTTATCTTACAGCTCTTGTTTTGTCAGTGGTGTGGAATTTTACCCTGAATAGGAAGTTCACCTTTAAGTCAGCAAACAATGTGCCTAAGGCAATGGCTTTGGTTTTCCTTTTCTATCTGGTATTTACACCAACCACAACAGTTCTTGGCAATTACCTGGCTGAGGATTTATTGTGGAATGAATACCTGGTTACAATTATCAATATGATTCTAAACCTCACCACAGAGTATCTTTACGACAGATTCGTGGTATTCCGCGGTTCTATTGACACTAGCAAGGTAGAGGCTTAGTATTATTACACAGTATCTTTTTTATAGGAGGTAGTTATGAAATACACAATTGAGGGAGGAAATCTCCCAGTACTTAAGGTAATGCTTGAAGCGGGAGAGCGCATTGACTGCGAGGCAGGCGCAATGAGCTGGATGGATGACGAGGTGGAAATGCAGACCTCCGCAGGCGGTTTAGGCAAAATGTTCGGCCGTATGCTCACTAATGAATCCGCTTTTATGAACTCTTACGTGGCTAACAGAGCAGGCGAAATTGCTTTCTCATCCAAGTTCCCAGGTTCCATCAAGGCAGTTGAGGTTACTCCTGGCAACGGAATTGTTGTACAGAAGGGTTCCTTCCTTGCATCCTTCGGAGATATTACCAACGAGGTATTCATCCAGAAGAAGATTGGTAAGGGTCTTTTCGGCGGTGAGGGCTTCCTTATGAGAAAGTTCTCAGGTACAGGAATTGTATTCCTTGAGATTGATGGCTCTGCTCACGAGTATGATATTCCAGCAGGGGACTGCAAGATTATCGATACCGGATATGTTGCATGCATGTCTGAGACCTGCAAAATGGAGGTTCGTACTGTTAAGGGTGTGACTAATGTTCTCTTCGGAGGTGAGGGACTCTTTAACACAGTAGTTCAGGGACCTGGCAAGGTTACTCTTCAGAGTATGCCAATCGCATCCACAGCAATGCAGTTATACCAGTATATGCCACACGGAAACAACTAATAAAACAGTCATTATTTAAGGCGGGTGATAGTATTTTCACCCGCCTTTTTCACTCTTTCATAACGATTGTTTGTTATACTCTAGCTACCTTTTTGAGAAAGGGAGATTGTGAGAATGATTGATAGAGGTGTTTACATGAGAAAGAGAATAAAGAGGATATTTTGCCTGGTTCTATCTTTTATAATGATTTTCGGCAGCGTTTTTGCAGGGGAGTCTATAAAGGCTGAAGCAGGTGAGTATTCAGCTTTTTATATTTATCTGTCCCAGACAGAGCTTACTTTATACACTGGCGATGTAAGTGAAAACAAAAGTGTTTTTCTTTCAATAGGCGCTGGTGCATCCGGTAACGTTGAGAATTTCGACGAGAAGATCAACAATATTTGGGGAAGTATTAATTGGACCACCAGCGATAAGGATGTTATTGCCTTTCTTAAAGAAGATACAGACGAAAAGGTTGGAAGCCTCGAAGGAACAAGTCTGTGTCATCTTGTAGTAGTTGGAGAGGGTACAGCCACCATAAAGGCTTACTCATCCATTCTAAAGAAGACATTAAAGTGTAAGGTTACTGTGGAGAAGGCAGGAATCACCTGCGACAGGTTTGTTTTCTATACCAACAATGAATACAGCTTTAAATTAGAGGGAGCTACAGCAGCAAGATTTAGCTCATCAAATGAGGAGCTGGCATTCATAGATGAAAACACAGGTATTTTAACTACTAAAAAGACAGGCAAGGTGACCATTAGCTGTATAGATACAGAGGGCAATACCTATAAGAAGAAGATTGAGATTAAAAAGGCTGGCCTTATGTACGAAAAGCTTACCAGTTATTACTTTACTGGTATGATGAAGGGCTATTATTCAAGCTTTCCGCTTATAGCTATGGGCATTGATGTTAAGAAGTGGACCTCAAGCAACAAGAAGGTTGTAAAGGTTAATAAGATTGGCAGCCACATAGGAGACTTAGAGATTCATGGAACTGGCAAGTGTACCATTACCTGCGAGTCCAAGTCTGGCAAAAAATATAAGTGTAAGGTAACTATAGTCGGAGGAAAGAAATGGTCAGGTCTTTCCGGAGGATACAGGCCAACCTTAAGAGAACTTAAGAAGCACGGATATTATAATGACATAAATAAGATTCAGGACTGCGGAGATATTGTGTTCTCAATAGTAGAGTACAGTAAAGAGATTAACCTAAATAACGGAAACAAGAAGAAAGACATTAAAACCGCAGAGGATACGGCAAAAGAAATCCTTAGTAACCGCTATCCAGAAAAATACGCATATAATACCCTTTGTGGAGATCTTGTAGGATTTACCTCAGGATCAAAGTATGGAAGGCTGTGGGTTTCGTGCTACTATGTGGATTTAGAAAATGATTAGAAAAATAGGATAATGATATGATTAAACCTCCCGGGTAACCGGGAGGTTTTTTGTGAAAATGAAACAGGACCCCCGTCCTTAATGTTCGCCAAATTAAAATGTTAAAAAATTATCAAAATATACTAGAATTGTTCTGTTTTTTTATTAATATAGAGAGTGCAAAGCTTGGTCAGGTTATCACTGGACTTCCTGAGCTTGGCTTCCATACAGTTATTGAGGCTGCGTAGAGTGCGAGACGGGACTCGAACATTGGGTACGTCCCACAACATCAGTAAAATAGGAGGTTCGCAGGACTGTCATTTCTTTTTGTACCCCTTGCTGTACCCCTTTATTCTTTGCAGAAGCTTATAGTTTTATTGCTAAAACAATTTTAAGAGGGCAATCACTTAGTGTGGTTGCCCTCTACATTATTAATCTTCTTTGCTGTTACCTTGGTGACGTAGTGGTGATAGACCACTGTGCCCGATGTAAAATCGGGGCCAGAGCATGCACATAGGCATCGATATAGTTTTCCACCGCTAGTCTAAGTAGAAAGACCGCCCCAAATAGGGACGGTCCTACTAAATTACTCCTCTAACATGTATTCTTTAACAATGTTATTCAAATCTGCTGAAGAGTTATTTACACGATTACCGGTTTGCTCTAAATCTGCAATATTGTCTGTTACTGTAGAGGTTGTAGCAGATAGCTCTTCGGCTGTAGCTGCATTTTCTTCGGAAGCAGCTGAAAGTGACTCAATAACATCAGATATAGATGTAACTTTTTCTCCAAGATTCTCATTGACAATTCTGAGTTTTTCTACGCCCTCATTAACAATATTTACATTGTTAACAATTGCCTCGAAGCCTTCCTTGGTATTTACTACAGACTGGCGCTGACGCTCAACATATTCCTTAACTCGCTCGCTCTCTAATGTAGCAGCATTTGTGCTGCCCAAGAGCTCATCAATCATTGCCTTAATTGTATTTGCTGACTCAGCACTCTGCTCAGCTAATTTCCTAATTTCATCAGCAACAACTGCAAATCCTTTTCCGGCCTCGCCTGCTCTGGCTGCTGATACTGGACGACCATCTGTATAAACTAGAGTTAAGCCACGATAAATTGTCATTGTTGCTAATGTTGCGATGAATGGGGCCACTTTCCCTTTTGTAATGATG
>JAZQNS010000053.1:0-14084 GCA_045627425.1 Lachnospiraceae bacterium
CAATTCTGAAAAAAGCATAGAGATGGGTTTCGTTAAGCACCTTTAGGAAGGAAAGATACTCCTTCTGGACGGAGGAATCTGTGGAATCCTCTGGGGATAAGTCGGAGGCCAAGCGGTCTTAGGAAGACAATAGAGAGGGACAACTCCTTGGCTCACAGAACGACATGGCTACGATCCGACTTGCAATTCTGAAAAAAGCATAGAGATGGGTTTCGTTAAGCACCTTTAGGAAGGAAAGATACTCCTTCTGGACGGAGGAATCTGTGGAATCCTCTGGGGATGCATATTGGAAGTGCAGGGTCTGGCAAAATGGAATAAGACTTTCCTCGAGTTTTAGAAGAGTGGAAAGAATTGTCAGGAATTCATTGTCTAAAGCCTTACACTCACTGGAGTCATACTTCTCATTTAATTCAAAATTCTGTGGGAAGTAGCGGACTATGGACACCTGATAGAGGTTTGCTAAAAAGCTTTCTGCATCTTCATATACATGGTTTTGGTCCATGAGAGACAGATAGTCTCCTGCTAAAGACGTAATATTCACCCTTCCTGGATTCTTCTTTAGCTTTTTTAACTCCTGGTTAAGGAAGCTTTTGCCAATGTTTTTTGCTGCCATTTTTATGCCCTCGCTAAAATCATTTTTACATAAAAAATACCTGATTATAATTATAAACATTTTGCGAACAGATAAAAAGCAAAAGTGACAGAATTCAAGGAAAGTTCGCTAATAAGCAGACTTGTATGGGTGGACAAAATATGTTAATATTTTAGTATCTATATACGATTGGAGTAAACTTTTGCAGAAGGAAAATAAGCCAGGATTCCATGGCCTAATTCTTTATATTATTGCCTGGGTATTTACTGGACTGCTGATGCTCATGTCAGCGACAGGAATTATATACAGTACCTTTATTCTGGAACAGTACGAACTGTTCCTGTTTTTCGTGCCTATGGGGCTAGCATCAATTGCCCTTGCGGTAATGATGATTGTAAACTATTCGGCTTACAGAAGATTGTCCATAGAAAGGACTGAAGTGACCGAAAAGCTTAATGAACTTGACAGGGCATATCAGGATAGTCAGACAGAGAAGGAAGTTATTAAGCTTGCGGACCAGTCTAAGACAGATTTCTTAAACAATATGTCCATGCAGCTTAGGACACCACTTTCATCTGTGCTTGGTATGCAGGAGATGATGGACATTTCTAATCTTGATGAAGAGCAGAAGGAGATACTTGATAACATTCACACTGCAGGAAAGGTAATGGAGGCTCTAGTTGATGATCTTTCTGACCTTGGCAAAATAGAAAAGGGTGAACTCACAATTACCCCTGATGTTTTCAGCCTAAGCCAGGTTATCAGAGAAAGCTATGAGATTACAAAGGTGCTTACAGATAAAAAGCATCTTGAATTTGGTGTCACCGTGGATGAGAATACTCCATCTATTCTGTATGGAGATGTTGACAGAATAAAACAGATTGTACTTAACCTTTTAACTAATGCCATTGAGTATACGCCAATGGGTAAGGTTGACCTAAGTGTAGGTTATGAGAGAGGCCTTGATAAAACGATTAAGCTATCAGTGGCGGTAAGCGATACTGGTATTGGTATTAAGGAAGACATGATGGAAGCGGTATTCCTTAGATTTAAGGGTTCCAATAACCCTGTGGAGGCCATTTTGTCTGGTGCAGGCATGGGGCTCACAGTAACCAATCAGGTGTTAAAGAGAATGGATTCCTACCTGGAAGTTGAAAGCGAGTATGGTCAGGGATCTACTCTCGGATTTACACTGCTTCTTCCAGTGGAGGATGAGACTCCAATTGGCAGTGTTGAGGAAATTTTAAGAGGCGAGGTAGACCGAGAGAGGGTAGAGGTAAAGAGCTTTGTCGCACCTAATGCCAAGGTTCTTGCTGTAGACGACAACGCCTTAAATCTTGCAGTTATGAAGGGACTTCTCAAATCCACCAGAATGCAGGTGGAATGCGTATCATCTGGTAAGGAATGCCTTGAGGCTGTTATGAGAGAACAGTTCCATATAATTCTTCTTGATCATATGATGCCAGAGCTTGATGGAGTGATGACTCTAAAGAAGATGAAAGAGCTTGAGGACAACAAGTCTGCTGATGCAGCTGTTGTTGTGGTCACAGCATCTTATTCCGCCGGGGTTAGAAACTTCTATGTAAGGGAAGGCTTCGATGACTATATCAGTAAGCCGATTGATTTACAGAGCTTATATCAGATAATCCTAAAGTATCTTCCAGAGGAACTGATTGTTTCTGGAGATACAGCCACCAAACAGCTGGCCACCGACGTCCTTGACATTCAGCAGGATATAGCCAGCGAGTTCACAGTGGAGGATATGAAGAGCGAGATTAAGACTGTTATTTCTGCAATGTCAGATTTTGACATTGAGAGAGCAAGAGAAACCTTAAGAAAGCTCTCTGAAGAAGAAATACCAGAGGAATATAGAGAGGATTTAGAGGCAGCAACCATGTCAATGGATGAGGAGGAGTATGAGAAAGTAGCACTGCTCCTTGATCGTCTTCTAAATCAGGTATAAGGGAGTGCTATGGACCTTTCTACAATAATTGAGAACCTGACTAATGGCCAGGGGATAAAGAATGCATTGATAGAGCTTAAGAATAAGCTTAAGAATAATGAACTGTCTGAAGAAGACAAAATGCTGCTTCTTGTGGATCAGGACATGCTTTTTATGTTTCTGTCGGAGGATGACCCCAAATCAAGAAGGGCCGCAGCACAGATTCTTTCCATTTTGTCTGTTGACGGAGCAATGGAGGAGATATTTGAGGCCTATAAGGAGGAGGAGACCCTTTATATTAAGGCCGATTTATTGGAGGCTTTAGCTAGCTTTGATATTAGCGAGATAAGAGAGGAGCTTCTTCTTAGACAGAAGGAACTATGGGATTATAAGCCGGAAGAAAGCGAAAAAAAGCATCTTGCCGAAGAACTAATGGCCCTGTCTAAACTACTAAGGACAGAGGAAGAAGACCAGAAGGCAGTATTTATTGATAACTCTGATGAGGAGATACTACTCACTACCAAGGCAGGCCTGCAGGATGTCACCTTAAGACAGATTCATGGTCTTCCTAAGAAGAAGGTCCCTCAGGGGGTTATGGTGAAGTCGCCAACTATCTCAAGATTAATGAATATAAGAACATTCCAGGATGCCCTTATATTCCTTTGTGACCTTGATGAGAGCAGTGATGCAGCCCTTATAGGAGACGCCATAGTAAGTGGTGGATTGATTAATGTAATCGACAGACATTATTCTGGCAGAGTTAATCTAAACTTCAGACTCAGTATTCTAAAGGGCATGGATTCCGATTTAAAGAATCGTTTAACCCATGGAATCTGTAAGGAAATCTTTATGAAGGCCGGTGGAAGGCTAATTAATAATCCTTCTGATTACTCTCTGGAGATAAGGCTTTATGGCCGAAAGGAGGAGGGCTTTAAGGTATTCCTTAAGTTTTCTGATCTTAACGACAATCGTTTTGCCTACAGGCAGGAAGTTACTTCAAACACTATGAAGCCGTATATGGCGGCAACGCTTGTTGAGCTTGCAAGACCACATTTAGCCGAGAAGGCCCAGGTGTTAGATCCTTTCTGCGGAGTTGGAACACTTCTTGTGGAGAGAAAGATGGCTTTATATACCGGAGATGTATATGGAGTGGACAGATTCGCAGAGGCTATTGATAAGGCAAGAAAGAATTGTAGTGAATTCTCTACGGGAATGCATTTTATAAATCGAGATATCGAGAGCTTTTCCCATGATTATGCTTTTGATGAAATATTTACTGATATGCCTATCAGCAGCAACAAGGTGAGCAGGGAGGAGATAATCTTCGACTATGAAACCTTGTTTGATAAGGCATCCATTCTTTTGAAGGATGGAGGAAAGCTTATTGTTTATGGCAATGAGCCGGGGGTTGTTAGAAGAATTCTTAGAAATAGAAAAGAATTTTTATTACTGACAGATTATGTGATTGACAGCAAACTTGACTATCATATGTTTGCAATTAGCATGACTGGTCAGGCGAGGTAGAAATGAACCAGGGTAGTATTGAGAAAAACAAAAGAGATGACCTGCTCCCGGAATTGACTGTCGGGGAGAAGTATTTCCCTGCCTTACAGAGACTTCTTTACAGTGTGGCAGGAATATACAGTGTCTTTATAGATGCAAATGGTATTATTACAGGCAATCTGAAGTACGACCATATCTCTGAGAGGGATTGTATTATTGACTTTGTCGGAAACGGTCTTCTTGAGAAAGAGGCAAAAAACGTTGTCAATAATTTCGTGGAAGAGATTATTCCGGTAAATCCATCAAGTGATGTGTGTGTGTGTCAGGGCATTGTCTTAAGGATAGGTGGCAGACCTAAGGGAGTGTGCTTCCTTATTGGTGTTATTGACCAGGAAGAGAGCCAATCATCAGAACATTTAAAATATACTGATATGGAAAGCTTCGAGAAGGCTGTGAATTTCTCAAGACAGTTACTGACCGTATTTCTTGAAGGAAAGACGGAGGAGTTTAGAGCCAGCCTGCTCTACCAGCAGGAGAGGGAAAACGGAATTCAGAAAGAGGAAGACTTCATAAGAACAGCACTGATTACGGATATCGTTCAGATGTTAGAGTCAGATAAGGATATTGTGGAGGTTGTTTCTGAGATTCTTGAACTTGTATGCAGGCATTTAAATATGGATCATGCAAGACTTTACAGGATTGATGATAATAACAAAACGGTTTCTGCTATTTCTGAATGGGCAATTTCAGATGAATACAGGATACTTGAGAATGAGCAGGGAAGACCTATCTCTGAGTATCCTTTTATGGGAGAGGACAATTTCATCATCTCCTCCAATACAGCTTTAAAAGAAGAGCAGCAGAGATTTATGGACAAGTACGACAGTAAGGCCCTTATTGTCTTTCCAGTTATCCTTCATCAGAGGGTAATCATGTACCTTTTCTTCGGATGCAAGGGCGAGAGGGTATGGAAGATGGCTGACGTCAGATTTATTTCTGATGTAAGAAAGATTGTTCAGTCCATTATTGCAAAAAGAGTATCCCAGAATTCTCTGTCCTCCTCATTCTCATCCCTGGAGCAGATTTTAAACAATATTGGATGCGGGGTACTGGTAGTCGATCCTGACAGGAGACTGCCCTTATTTGAGAATCATAACCTTCCAGAGGATATATATAATGAGCTTGCGAAAATAAAGCTTGCGGATTGTTTTGCCCATGGAGAGAAGCATGCTGAAATAGAACTTCTTGGCTGCGGCAAGTGGATAGAGATTAACATGTCCATGATTCGCTGGGTTGATGACAGGGATGTTGAACTTTACACAGTTTTCGACATATCTGAGGTTAAGAATTACAAGAAGAATATAGAGAAGTCCAACAACAGTGACCTGCTTACCGGTCTCTTCAACAGAATGAGATGCGAGCAGGATCTTGAGGTATACCTTAAGCTTGCCAAGGAGAATAAGGGTCACGGCGCTGTATTTTTTATTGACCTTGATGATTTCAAGAATATAAATGATGGCTTAGGACACCAGTATGGCGACATTTTATTAAAGGCAATTTCCAGTAATCTGAGAAAGATTAAGGGCATTGAATCCACATGTTACAGAGTTGGAGGAGATGAGTTCGTTGCCATTGTTTCAGATAATAACTATGACAAACTAAATGATATCATTTCAGGAGTTGAGGAAATATTCTCACATCCATGGTATCTTAAGGGCTCTGATTACTACTGCACCATGAGTATGGGTGTATGTAAGTTCCCAGGTGATGCAGACACGGTGGAAGATGTAATCAGAAAGGCGGATGTGGCCTTAAGTGAGGCCAAGAAATCAGGCAAAAACAGGGTTGAGTATTACGCGGAATCCGAAACAGAAGGAGATTTAAGCAGACTTGACATGGAGAAATTCATGAGAGATGCCTGCATGAATCCTGAGGAAGAATTCGAGGTATACTATCAGCCCATTATGGATATAAGCAAGAACGGTAACCGCTGTGTAGGCGCTGAGGCACTTATTAGATGGAACTCCAAGAGTATGGGAAGGGTAATGCCATCAGAGTTCGTTCCACTGGCGGAATACCTTGGCCTGATTAAGCCAATTGGAGACTTTGTTCTTTATGAGGCTTGCAAGAGATGTAAGTACTGGAATGACATGGGGCATCCGGACTACAAGGTTAATGTTAACTTCTCTGTTGTACAGCTCTTACAGCCGGATATGGAGAGTAAGATTGAATCAGTACTGAAGGAGACTGGTCTTAATCCCAAAAACCTCACTGTGGAGGTTACAGAGAGCCTTGCAATTAATGATATTTCATATATGAAGAGACTCTTAGGAAGTATTAGAAGGCTGGGTGTAAGAATAGCCTTAGATGATTTTGGTACAGGCTATTCATCATTGAACCATATCAGGGAAATACCTTTGGACATTATAAAGGTTGACAGATGTTTTATCCAGGATGTGGGAAGGGACGAATACTCTCAGGTATTTATTAAGATGATTTCGGAACTGGCAGGAACCCTCGGATTAAATGTATGTGTTGAGGGTGTTGAGGATGCAGTTCAGTATCAGATTATGAAAGAGAATAATGTGGACATGATACAAGGATACTATTTTGCCGAACCAATGCCATTAGATGAGTTTGAGACAAAGTTTATTGATGGAGTGTAGGAGGGGGCGTTTATGAATAACAGAGTTAATGAGATTCTAGACAGTATTAAATATTTGTATGACGAGAAACCTTCGGTTGCCATAAGAGAGGCTAACAAGCTTCTTAGGGAGGCTAAGAAGGCGAAGGATGCTGAAAAGGAAGCCTGTATCCATTTTCTGCTTTCAATGATATTATTCACTAATGGTAAGGAGGAAGGCCTGCTTAGCCATGCAATGGCTGCGGCAAGCTACTTTAGCACTACCGATAATTATACAATGATTGCCAAAACTCAGAATCTTTTGGGTATTGCTTATGGAACCATCGAGGAGTATCAGTTTGCTACCTTCGCTTACAAGTCGGTACTTAAAGAGGTAGAGAACCACGGGGCCAAATTCCCTAAGGATACCATTTATAATAATCTCGCGACTTCATACTATTTATTGGGAGATACCAAGACAGCTATAAAAACCATAAAGGGAGTTTATAGAAGACAGGATCGCTTAAAGAAGAAGAATCCAGACCTTTTATTCAGCGCTTCCTATAATCTTGCCATTATGTACGAATCTATAGGTGAAGTTGAGAAGGCGGAATACTTCTTAGAGTTAAGTGACAAGTACATGAGCCAGCAAGCAAGAGACGTAGATCACCTTCTGGTTGAGGTTTTAAGAATCAAGATAAATCTTAGAAAAGAAAACTATGAAGCGGCTTTGGACTGTTATGACAAGATGATAGAGGGAATTCAGGCTGGCGAAGATACCTATGAGGTTCACCAGGATTATGAGTGGATATGTGCCAAACTTATAGAAATTGGCGAACATGACAGGGCGGATAAACTTGCTAACCACCTTTGGGATTACGCTCAGAGAATCAACACTTCAATCCCATGGATTAGAGCCTGTCGTTTGCAGGCAAAATACTTTGATAATGTAGATAAGCCCGAGAAGGCTATTAAGTACTATCGACAGATGGACAAGTATTTCCAGCAGAGGGAGAAGGAAATCCTGAAGAATCAGCTTGCGGTTGTTGATAATACTGAGCGCCTTGAAAATACCATGGAGCAGTACAAGAAAGACCTGGAAGAAAAGACTTTAAGGGCAGACAGAGATGCGCTGACTGGTCTTTTAAATAGAGCCGCTCTATCTAACATTATGGGAGCCTATGTTGAGGAGACCAGAATCTGTAAGAAGAGCATAGGATGTATTTTCTTTGATGTAGATAACTTTAAGGGCTATAACGATACTTACGGTCATGTGGCTGGCGATGTGTGCCTCGAGGCAATTGCCAGAGTATGTAAGGAAGTTGAGAGAGATAAATTCCACTTCGCAAGATACGGCGGTGATGAATTCTTCGGAATTATGATGGGTTACAGTGATGAGGAGGTGGCTGGATTCGCTGCTGAAATAGCAAAGAGAATTGCGGACCTTAACATCATGCACTCTAAGAATAAAGCAAAAGGAAGAGTTACAGTATCAATTGGATGTATTAATATTGAGCCAGGTAAGGATAGAAACATCATTGATATTGTAAACTTCTCAGATAAGGCTTTATATCACAGTAAAGAAATGGGAAGAGACTGTATTTATATGTATGATTCACGTGCTGATGAAGACAAGGGTCAGGAGCGTTTTATAAAGATTGATTAACTATTAAACCATCCACAGAAATGTGGGTGGTTTTTTATGAGGTTTTGAAAAATGTGAACAAAGTGTGACATGTGCACAAAAATCAGCAAGCTTATTTGTGAATGATTTTGACGGATTGTGATTGACTGTGACTGATTGTGAATGATATTATACTTTTACAAGAAAGAGAGGCAGTATTGTCCATGCTGGTTGAAGAGAGATTACAAAGAATATTGGCGGAGGTAGATAAGAACCATTCCGTTACAGTTTCAGAGTTAATGGAAAGACTATCGGTTTCGGAGTCCACCATTAGAAGGGATTTGAATGATCTTGACAGAGACGGTCTTTTAATCAAAGTTCATGGCGGGGCTATCAGTAAAAATCAGCAGTATGCCCTTCATGATGATTCAGTTTCGGTCAGACAGGGACTAAATCCTGATAAGAAAAAGGCAATTGGAGAATATGCCGCCAGCCTTATTGAAAAAGATGATTTCATATATATTGATGCAGGTACTTCCACCTCCTATATCTGTGATGCCGTTAATACGATAGATTTTAGTGTTGTGACCAATGGTGCCGAGCATGCAAGAAAGCTTGCATCAAAGGGAATCAGGGTATATCTTCTCGGAGGAATCTATAAAACAGAAACAGAGGCGGTAGTTGGTGAAGAGGCTGTTGAGAGCCTTAGCAAATACAACTTCACCAAGGCCTTTATTGGAACTAACGGTCTTTCAATCAAGAAAGGTCACTCAACACCAGAGGCCAATGAGGCAATGGTTAAGAAGATGGCTATCAGGAATTCAAAGGAAGTGTTCTTCCTATGTGATGATTCAAAACTGGGCAAAATATCCTGCGTATCTTTTGCCAGCATAGATGAAGGTACAACAATAGTTAATAAGCACGAAAACAAAAGCTTCAAGAATATAAAAAACCTTGTGGAGGTAGGCTAATGATTTATACCGTTACCTTTAACCCGTCAATCGATTACATTGCCACAGTTAATGACTTTTTGGTAGGCAGAGTAAACAGAACTGATAACGAGCTCTTTTTTGCCGGTGGCAAGGGAATCAATGTTTCCATCGTTTTAAAGAACCTTGGCCTAAAGTCAATTGCTCTAGGCTTCAGAGCGGGCTTTATTGGAGATGAGATTGTAAAGAGACTTCTTGAAATGGGAGTGTCAAGCGACTTTGTTTCCGTAAGCAAGGGAATCAGCCGTATCAATGTTAAGCTTCGAGGAATGGAGGAAACTGAGGTTAACGGCCAGGGACCAGCCATTGAGAAGGAAGATATTGACAAGCTCTATAAGCAGTTAGATTCCTTAAAGGCAGGAGATATTCTTGTTCTGGCAGGCTCAATACCTTCAGTGATGCCTAAGGATTCCTACTCGGAAATATGTAAATTCCTAAAGGACAAAAATGTGGACATCGTAGTGGATGCGACAAAGGACCTTCTTATGAATGTTCTTCCATATCATCCATTCTTAATAAAACCAAATAACCATGAATTAGCCGAGTTATTTAACACTGAGTTTCATTCAAATGACGACATCATTGCCCATGCCAAGAAGCTTAGGGAAATGGGTGCCAGAAATGTATTGGTCTCTATGGCAGGAGATGGCGCGATACTAGTGACAGAGAATGACGAGGTGTACATCTCAGAAGCTCCTAAGGGACAGGTGAAAAATTCTGTTGGCGCAGGAGATTCAATGGTAGCAGGCTTTATCTATGGTTTTGGATTAGATGGAAGCTACGAGGATGCTTTTAAGTGGGGACTCTGCACTGGCTCTGCTTCAGCCTTTTCTGATGAACTGGCTAAGAAGGAAGCTGTGGAGGAACTGATTAAGAAGCAGACAATCAAAAAACTGTAAAACAGTAGGAGGATGAAAAAGATGCGTATCGTGGATTTGTTGGACAAAAGAAGCATCGAGTTAAATGGTAGCCCTGCTAACAAGGAAGAGGCTATCAGACAGCTCACCCATCTCATGGATCAGTCAGGCAAAATCGCTGATTTAGAGGTTTACACCAAGGGTGTATTTGCAAGAGAGGAAGAGTCAACCACAGGTATTGGCGAGGGCTTAGCAATTCCTCACTGCAAGTCTGATTCCGTTAAGGAGCCAGGACTTGCAGCAATGGTAATTCCTAACGGAGTTGACTATGATTCCTTAGACGGAGCGCCAGTAACATTAGCGTTCTTAATCGCAGCACCAAACAGCAAGGACAATGTACATTTAGATGTATTGTCCAAGTTATCTGTATTAATGCTTGATGAGGATTTCACAGCAAAGTTACGTCAGGCTAAGACTGTAGATGAGTTCCTTAAGATTATTGATGACACTGAAAGAATGAAAGATGAGGAAGAGGGTAAGCAGAATATGACTAGCGAAGCTACTTTTGTTGTTGCAGTAACTTCCTGCCCAACAGGAATTGCGCATACATTTATGGCAGCTGAAAGCCTTGAGAAGGCAGCTAAGGCAGCCAATGTTGAGATTAAGGTTGAGACCCGTGGACAGGGTGGAGCCAAGAATGTACTTACAGATGCAGAGATCGAGAGAGCTACCTGCGTAATCGTAGCAGCAGACACCAAGGTTCCTATGGACCGTTTTGACGGAAAGAAGGTAATCCAGGTTAAGGTTGCAGACGGCATCAGCAAGGCAGAGGAATTAGTAAAAAAGGCAGCTTCCGGAGAGGCAAATGTATTTAAGGCAGCTAATGCAGTTAAGAAGACTGAGTCTGAATCCAAGGATTCTGTAGGTCATACAGTTTACAAGCACCTTATGAACGGTGTTACACACATGCTACCATTCGTAGTTGGCGGCGGTATCTTAATCGCAATAGCATTCCTTATCGATGGCTTTGCAGTTGATTTAAACTCTGTTGACTACGCAATCAAGCAGAATTTCGGTTCCATCACCCCAACAGCTGCTTTCTTTAAGACAGTTGGTGGATACGCTTTCAATGTAATGCTTGCAGTACTCGCTGGCTACATAGCTGAGTCCATCGCTGACAGACCAGGTCTTGCACCAGGTTTCGTAGGCGGACTTTTGGCGGCAAACGGAACCTCCGGCTTCCTTGGAGCATTAGTTGCAGGTTTCTTTGCAGGATATGTTGTTAAGTTTTTGGTTAAGTGCTTTGCTAAGCTTCCAGATTCTTTAGAGGGAATCAAGTCCGTACTTCTTTACCCATTATGCAGCATCTTCATTGTTGGTCTTGGCATGACATTTGTAGTAGAGCCACCAATCGGCTGGTTAAATACAACAATCAACACATCACTTTCTTCCCTTAACGGAGTAAGTTCTGTAATCCTTGGTATTTTAGTTGCTGGTATGATGGCAGTAGATATGGGAGGCCCAATCAATAAGGCATCCTACGTATTCGGTACAGCTTCAATTGCAGCTGGTAACTACAACATTATGGCTGCAGTTATGATTGGTGGTATGGTTCCACCAATCGCTATCGCAATCGCTACTCTTTTATTTAAGAACAAGTTTACTGCAGAGGAGAGAAAGGCTGGTCCAACTAACTTCATTATGGGATTATCCTTCATCACAGAGGGTGCAATTCCATTTGCAGCAGCTGATCCACTCCGTGTACTTCCATCCTGTATCGTTGGTTCTGCATTAGCAGGTGCCATTTCCATGGCATGTAACTGTACACTGATGGCACCTCACGGTGGAATCTTCGTATTCCCTGTAGTAGGAAACGCAATTCTCTATTTAGTAGCATTAGCAGTTGGCTCTATAGTAGGAGCTCTTATCTTAGGATTCTTAAAGAAGCCAGTAGAGCAGTAGTTTGAATTTTGCCCGGGGGGTAATACCCCCGGGATTAATGAGGAGTATATTATGGTTTCATTCAATGGAAAGAGTGTGTTCGGTGGAATAGCAATAGGCAAAATTGCTGTTTTAAACAAAGAGGGTGTCACTGTTAAGAGAGAGCATATTTCAGATGCAGATGCAGAAAAAGAGAGATTCTTTGATGCAGTTAACTCGGCAAAAGATCAGCTCACAGCTCTCTATGACAAGGCAGTAAACGAAGTGGGTGAGGTGAATGCTCAGATTTTTGAGGTTCACAAGATGATGCTTGATGATCTTGATTATCAGGAGTCAGTAACCCATATGATTGAGAACGAGGAAATCAACGCAGAGTTCGCGGTGGCAACCACATCAGACAATTTTTCAGCCATGTTTGAGGCCATGGATGATGAGTATATGCAAGCTCGTGGAGCAGATATCAGAGATATCAGCGACAGAGTAATTAAGAATCTGCAGGGGGCAATGTCCTCCTCAGATATTATGGGAAATGAGCCTGTAATCCTTGTAGCAGAGGATCTGGCTCCAAGTGAAACAGTACAGTTAGAGAAGGATAAAGTTCTCTCCTTTGTCACACGTCTTGGTTCAACTACCTCCCACACCGCTATTTTGGCCCGCACCATGAGTATTCCTGCTCTTATTACAGTTGATTACGCAGATGATATTAATGGCAAAATGGGTATTGTAGACGGCTACACAGGAGCCTTTATAGTTAACCCGGACGAGGATACTCTCACAACCTATTTAAAGAAACAGCAGGAGGATCTTAGAAAGAAGGAGCTCCTGCTGGAACTTAAGGGTAAGGAGAATGTTACCAGTGACGGAAGAAGAGTGAAGATATATGCAAATATCGGATCTGTTTCTGATGTGGCAATTGCCCTTCAGAATGATGCCGGTGGTATTGGCCTGTTCAGATCAGAATTCTTATACCTTGAGAATGATGATTTCCCAACAGAGGAAGAGCAGTTTAGGGCCTACAAGACGGTTCTTGAGAACATGGCAGGCAAAAACGTGGTTATCCGTACCCTTGACTTAGGTGCAGATAAGCAGGTGGATTATTTTAACCTTGGAAATGAGGACAATCCAGCACTTGGCTACAGAGCAATCAGAATATGCTTAACAAGACCAGAAATCTTTAAAACCCAGTTAAGAGCCTTATATAGAGCGTCACAGTTCGGAAATCTCTCCATTATGTTCCCTATGATTACAGCAGTGGAAGAGGTTATGCAGGTTAAGGAAATTGTAAAAGAGGTTAAGGATGAACTGAGAGAGCAGGGAATTCCATTTAAGGAGGATGTGGAGCTTGGTGTAATGATTGAGACACCGGCTGCCGCAATTATTACTGATCTCCTTGCTAAAGAGGTAGACTTCTTTAGCATTGGAACTAACGATTTAACCCAGTATACATTGGCTCTAGACCGTCAGAATCCTAAGCTTGAGCCATTCTACAGACCTCACCATGAGGCATTACTTAGACTTATCAGAATGACTGTGGAAAACGGTCATAAAGAGGGATGCTGGGTAGGAATCTGTGGTGAGCTTGGAGCTGACACAGGGCTTACAGAGACCTTCATTGATATGGGAGTTGATGAACTGTCAGTGACACCTTCAATGGTTCTCACAGTAAGAGAAAAGGTTCGTTCAATTTAGCTAGAAATGCCGGTGACCTCCCAGGTGGAGGCGCTGGCTTTTTCTTTAAAAATCGAAAAGTTTTTTGATAAAAAGCCTTGACATACATAGGGGCATTTGATACTATATTTAAGTCGCGTAAGCGTATGCGGAAGTGCTGGAATTGGCAGACAGGCAAGACTAAGGATCTTGTGTTTGTATAGACGTGTGGGTTCAAGTCCCATCTTCCGCATTAGGGTAAGAGGCCTAGAATACTTGAGAAATCAAGCGTTCTGGGCTTTCTTTTTTGGAAAATTGGATGATATTGTGGGGTTCCCTGAGGGTTCCCTCAGAGAAATCGTCACA
>JAZQNS010000054.1:0-9512 GCA_045627425.1 Lachnospiraceae bacterium
CTTTGACCTTGAACCCTTTACCGTGGTAAGTTTATCATGTTCTTGATCTGTACCATAAATAGATATTCTAACATCATACAAGTTTAAATCTTTTATTTGATTAACTCGCTCTTTCGTTAATAAATTTCCATTTGTCAGCAAAGTCACAACAAGATTTCTATTGGAACAGTATTGTAGCATCTCTATAATATCTGGATGTAACAGAGGTTCGCCACCAGTTATAACCAGTTCGACAACTCCCATCCTTTCCATCTCATCAATAGTTTTAAAAAAAACTGTTTTTTCAATATAATTAGTTTTATTCTTTGTAATAGACCAAACTTCTTCTTGACGGTAGCAATGTCTGCATTTCAAGTTGCAATCATAAGTTATTTCAAAGAAAAACTTAAACGGTTTTTTCTCTTTTTTATAAAAATCCATTACCGTTTTCATTGCAGTCGTATAATCGTCCGATGAAATCTTTGTATCCTTTTTACCTTCCCCCGTCAGTTTTTGCAAATAAAGCTCCAGATCATGTCTCAGTTGTCTTTCATGAACTTCCGGAAATACATACTTCATAAGTTCCAAAATCTCATCTGTACTTTTGTTCTCGTTTAACCAATTTAGAATCAGTTTTCCAACACTATTTGTCTTGATTATTTTTTTTCCCTCTCTCGCAGAACGTGGAAAAAAATAAATGTTATCGGTCTCCACCACTACATATTGCATACGTTCCCCCTTTTTCATATGGGAGAGGATTTTTTGTGCCTCTCCCCACTCTCTTTTCTTTCTTAATCACCTTTCTTAACAACGTTATTATTGCTTATTGTTGTTAATTTTTCAGGCAATATAAAATGATTTCTTGAAAACAACTTTAAAAAAAGCTTTAACATAATCTTTCCTTTCTTAGCAAACACATGTGCAATCTTTGGTTTCATTTGTTTCTGATTCATATTCAACTACTTCAACAATAGGTGTCTCATAATCCATACCTCAATTCTCCTTTCCATTTAGTTTTATATTTAGTAAGCTTACCATATCACGAAATGTTTTAATCGCTTCCAGGTCTTGGAACTCCAGCGAAACGCAAAAAACTTCCTGAATTTTTGTGCAAATCAATATAATATCAAAAGAAGTAAGTTCGTACTCTTCCAAAAGCATCCCATCCATTTTGTTTATATAAACCCCACATTCTTCAAGAATTAAGTTTCTAAGTTTCTCGACTATTTCTCTACTATCCATTTATTCTTTTCTCCCGCCTGCTTTACGTCATCTTTTGACTTTATTATCCTAATCTCAGAAATTCTACTCTCCTTATCTATTGACCTGTTAATACTGCTTTTTATCAATTCTAAGTTTAATCTATCGTATTTGGATTCATCACCGATTACCCATAACACTATTTTTTCACCCCCTCTATTATCCATCACAGAAACCTCAACCTTATCTTCGAAAAAATTTGCTGCAATCCGCTTATATAAGCCATAATCAATCGTAATTCCATTACTAAGAGAATACCCATTTTTTACTCGCCCATGAACGCAGAATCCTAATTCATTTATGCTTCCAATATCTCCCGTAGAGTACAAGGCATTTTCAGCAAAACAAAACGGTGATTCTATAACTATTTCTCTATTCTCAAGACGCATCTTTGTTTTAGGAGCTAATTTATACACTAATCTTCCACTTATAAAACCCTTTGCTATTCCAACAATTGGGCATTCGGTCATTCCATAAACTGAGATTACTTCTATATTTTTAACAACCTGAAAGTTTAGTTTAAAAGGATCAATCATCGCTCCCCCACAAACAAATGTTCTTAGACAGCTAAACTTTTCCTGTTCTATAACCCTTGCAACCCAATAAAGCATTTGTGGAACCCCAATAATTATTTCAGGTTTGTTATTTGTTATTACCGTTGAAAGTTGCTCTTCATTATTCCAAAAAATAAGGTCATTACCATTTGCTAGAGCCCCAATCAAACTAAAAAAGCCAAGTATGTGATAACATGGAACCATAATCAAAACTTTATCCCTTTTATTCAAATTCATATACGAATATGACCATTCTATGAGTTCTTGCCACTTGCTTAGTTCATAGAAAACTAACTTAGGAATTCCTGATGTTCCACTTGAAAAAAAACCAACTGTTCCCTCTAAAACATTATTATCATCAGTTTTGTCCATACGCCAATTCCTCAGACTATTATAATCTTCAACTATTATGTCATTCTCACCTATCTGGTAAAGAGTTTTTATTCTTAACAAAAACTGATAATCCTTAACTAATACTACTTTCTCACCGCACTCCAACAAAATTCTTAGTGCATGAATCCATTTTTTCCCCCCATTTCCCATCAAAAAAACTCGTCTTTCAGTAGTTGTATTCTCGCTCATTTTGCATACCTTCATATTTTGTACCATTAATTTACGATTTACATTATCAATGTTATTTCACATTTTATTCACATAATTTTACCCCCCCCCCTTTACAATTTTGTCAAGTATTCTTTACTATTTTTTTATTTCTATAGTAGATTTCACAGCTTACATCAACACGATTCTTTTTCTTCATAAAAACTCCATCCAAAAACCTGTTTTAAGTACTATGTATGCTCACAGTATTATTCAATTATCGACTATTAGATATTCCTTATATGCAGCAACTTGTTAACTCACGTTAAAAGACGCCACCGAAAACTATTTCTTCAGTGACGCCTCCTAAACAGTTGGTTCAAGATCTTTCATATACCTTGCTCCTCTCTTTTCAGTTGTCAAGTAACTTCTGCTGATCCTTAAGCTAATCTGTCGTCTATCCTATGGTCTCTCTGTCGTCAGCCTCTGCTACGTCTTCTTATATTTACTGTACCATGTATCGAACTTCTTAGCCGCCGGTCTCACATTTCTTAATACCCATTGGACCTTACCTCGTCTTTCTTAAACTATTCTGATTTATCTAAATGTCCATTGGACTGTACCTCTTCTTTCTTAGTCTCTATCTTCTTACTTATCTGTGTGTCCCATTGGAGTGTACCTCCTTAAATTTCTTTTTGTCGACCAGGTGTTTTCTGTCTTGTGTGTTTGTAGGTACATAATAGCACGACGTTTTATGGGTGTCAATACTTATTTTGTGATTATTTTATGTTTTACATAGATTATTCTGATATTGTCAATTTAATTAAAATTATTGTATTTACAATTCATTCACAATCAGGTCATGAAGTATATCTATTCTAGCCAAGGTAAGGGCAAAAAAAGCCCTCCAGATTCCTCCAGAGGGCCAGTATTGTTAAGTCTTCTATTTTGCCTTAAACCTCTATAAGTTCGTATTCTCTGCTGCCGAAGCCAAGATCAGAAGCAGCCTCAATAGTGTGAATACCATTTCTGGTCTCAACCCTCTCGATAAAATGGTCCTTGCCAGGATCATCACAGGCATATACAAGGTCGATGCAGGCCTGGTCAATAGCAATTGGATCTAAGGAAACTAAAATACCGATATCTGCAATACATGGGTCCTCAGCAATAGCACAGCAGTCGCAGTCAACGGACATGTTCTTCATTACGTTTACGAAGGCCATGTTGCCATCAAAGTAATCAACTACAGAGCTTGCCGCATCCGCCATTGCCTCAAGGAAGGTATCCTGCTCAGCGATGTTCTCCCAGAGACCATCCTGTGTGGCCTGCTTGCCGCCCGAATGAATGTAAGACTTACCGTCAGAGGATGCCACACCGATAGAGAGCTGCTTCAAAGCTCCGCCGTAGCCTCCCATTGGATGACCCTTGAAGTGGGACAGAACCAGCATTGAATCGTAGTTAGCGATATCCTTTCCCACATAATTCTTCTTGATGGCTTTGCCGTTCTCAATCTCAAGGATTGTGTCCGGTCCCTCAGCATCTAAGAGGTCAACTGAAAAGTACTTCTCCCAGCCATGCTTCTTAAGCAGTTCTTTATGCTTTGTTGTAGTGTTTCTTGCTCCGTCATAGGCAGTGTTACACTCAACTACAGTTCCATTTACAGTTTCAATCATAGGCTTCCAGAATTCTGGCTTTAAGAAGTTCTGGTTGCCCTCCTCACCAGAGTGAAGCTTAACAGCCACATTTCCGGTAAGTTCCTTGCCTAATAATGTATACATCTCCACTACCTTTTCTGGAGAGATTTCTCTTGTAAAATATACCTTGGATTTCATCTCGTAATCCTCCTCATTAAATACGCCCTGTCAGTCTTAAAACTGATATAGATGTAATTATACATCAATAAATATCCAGATTCCATACTCTTTTTTTACAATAAAAACCCACCCTACTGTCTCGCAGGATGGGCTTATTTTACATTTCCTCTTCAATATGTTCCTGTCCCATGGCTATGATGGTTTCCACATGTTCATCTGCCAAGGAGTAGTTCATGGTTTTGCCTTCACGCCTAACCTTCACAAGCTTACTCTGTTTTAGAACTCTTAGCTGGTGGGATATGGCCGACTGAGTCATATCAAGTTCCTCCGCCAGGTCATTCACACAGTATTCCTTGTGGGCCAGGGTCATTAAAACCTTAAGCCTTGTGGAATCTCCAAAAACCTTAAAGAGATCCGCCAGGTTATAAATCATTTCTTCTCTATCCATATGTCACCTCTACAGTTTGGATACAAAGAGCGCTCTGATTGCGTTTAAAACTGCAATCACCATTACTCCTACGTCTGCGAAGATTGCAACCCACATGTTAGCGACACCAAGAGCGCCAAGCACTAAGCAGAGAATCTTTACACCAATGGCAAAATAAATATTCTGGTGTACAATTCTTAAACACTTTCTTGAAATTCGGATGGCCTTGCTAATCTTAAGTGGGTCATCATCCATAAGCACCACGTCAGCAGCCTCAATAGCTGCATCAGAGCCAAGTGCACCCATGGCAATACCAATATCCGCTCTCACTAATACAGGGGCGTCATTAATTCCGTCGCCCACGAAGGCAAGCTTTTCCTTCTCGCTCTTAGAATTAATCAATTCCTCAACCTTGGTAACCTTGTCCTCAGGCAAAAGCTCAGAGTAAACTACATCTATTCCAAGCTCCTTAGCCACTGCATCTGCAACGGTCTTGGAGTCACCTGTAAGCATTACTGTCTTCTTAACTCCCGCCTGCTTAAGGGCCTTTAAAGCTTCCTTGGAATGAGCCTTAATCTTATCCGCTATAAGAAGATAGCCTACATATTCTCCATCTACAGCCATATGGACCTCTGTGCCAATTTTGCCGGACTTCTCTATTGATAAACCAAGAGTATTCATCAGTTTCACATTACCAATGGCTAAGGACTTGCCCTTGTAGCTTGCCTTAAGGCCATGGCCTGCGATTTCTTTAACATCTGTAACGGCATTCTGATCCACATCCTTGCCGTAAGCCTTCTTAATGGAAAGGCTGATTGGATGACTTGAATAGCTCTCGCCGTGAGCTGCAAGCTCTAAAAATTCCTCCTCGCTAATTCCAACTGCATTTGTCTCAACTACCTCAAATACGCCCTCTGTGAGAGTTCCTGTCTTGTCAAATACAAGAATTGAGGACTCTGCCAAAGCCTCCAAATAATTGGATCCTTTTACTAACACGCCTTCATGGGATGCACCGCCAATTCCTCCAAAGAAGGAAAGTGGAATTGAAATAACAAGAGCGCATGGGCAGGAAATTACAAGGAAGGTAAGTGCCCTGTATATCCAGGTTCCGAACTCTGGGCTCTGTCCCATTAATAGCATTACCACTGGAGGCAAAATAGCAAGGGCTAAGGCTCCATAGCAAACCGCAGGTGTGTACACCCTTGCGAACTTGGTAATAAAGTTCTCTGTGCGGGCCTTTCTTGAACCGGAATTCTCAACCAGCTCTAAAATCTTGGATACTGTGGACTCGCCGAACTCCTTAGATGTCTCAATCTTAAGCACTCCGTCAAGAGAAATGCATCCGGAGAGAATCTCGTCTCCCTCCTTCACATCCCTAGGTACTGACTCACCTGTTAAGGCAGCTGTATTAAGAGAACCATGTCCTTCAATGATTTTGCCGTCAAGAGGCACCTTCTCACCTGGAGAAACTAAAATCACGGAACCGATTGCCACCTCGTCAGGTGAAACCTTCTCTGTACCATTTTCGGTGACCAGATTAGCGTAGTCTGGTCTGATGTCCATAAGGGCACCGATATTCTTTCTGGACTTTCCTACCGCATAGGACTGGAAGAGCTCTCCAATCTGGTAGAAAAGCATTACCGCAACACCCTCTCTGTACTCGCCTAAAGCAATAGCTCCAATTGTTGCCACTGCCATAAGGAAGCACTCGTCAAATACCTGGCGGTTAATGATTCCCTTAAAGGCCTTCTTTAAAATGTCGTAGCCGATTACAAGGTATGGCACCATGTAAAGACATAGCTGAAGGATGTCCTCCTCTAGGGGAACAAATCTGAGTACTACAACCAGAGCCGTTGCAATTATGATTCTATATAAAACCTTTTTCTGCTTCTTTGTCATAATCATTCTCCTATTAAGAAGGCGGCAGTAACTGCCGCCCTTAGATTACATATTAGAATTCGATTTCGCAGTCGTCCTCAACCTTCTTGCAGTTCTTAAGCACTGCCTTCATGGTAGCCTTCTCATCAGCGCCATCCTCGAACTCAACAGTCATCTTAAGAGCCATGAAGTTTACAACAGCATCCTTAACGCCCTCAGTGTCCTTAGCTGCCTGCTCCATCTTAGCTGCACAGTTAGCACAATCAACCTCAATTGCATATGTTTTCTTCATAATAAATCTCCTCTCGTTTCTTAATGTGTCGTTTCCTGTATATAGGTTATTTGTTATTTTCGTATGAACACTTATTCATATGTTCTGATTTGATTATACTCCCCAAAGAAAATATGTCAACAGGTTTTTTAATGTTTTCTTTATGTCCTGGATGCCCCCCTCTTGGCCACTTGTGACTTGTTCTCAGCAAAAGCAACATTAATAAATGATTTCTATTATTATGTTGCCCAAATGATTCCCCTCCAAAAGCTATCTTTGGGAAAAGGCAACATAATTGTCTAATTTCTTCTCTAATGTTGCCTTCTCAATCCTCCGTTCAAAATTCTCGCTCTCCAGAGGCAACATAAACACTTCTTTCGCCCTTCCATGTTGCCTTTCCAGTCGCCCACTCAGAATTCTCTTTCATTCAAGTCAACCTGAATGACTAATATCTCTCCTTATGTTGCTTTTCCAATCACCCACTAAAAATCCGCTCTCTTCCAAGGCAACATAATTTCAAAATTTCCTCTCCAAAGTCGCTTTTTGCCTCACCGCCCATATATGTTTCGCCAGGAATGAAAAAACAAGCAAAAGGCAAACAAGGATGTTTGCCTCGACGGTGCCGTGGCTCTTTAATTATGTAAATCTTAGCTTGAGGGACTCTTAGGGGGGCGTTTTGGCATCCAGCAAGGTCCTTGACATAAGAGATTGAGAATTTTATTGTTAAAGAGGCTTTTTAGATTGCGGAATCAATTCACAATTAATTAGAAGAAAAGTTCGTATCACTGCCTGATACCCAAGTACAGGTTCGTGGTTCAAGAATTGCTTAGAAAGATTTTACGCCATACTTCCCGATGAGTGTCGGGTACATGTTCACTGAGAAGTGATTTAAGATTAAGAAAACAAATCGGAGTAAATAATGAAAATATTGCAAGTAACTAATGATACTGAAAAACAGTATATCGCGAGAAGTATTCTGGAGGCGCTACCGGATTGGTTTGGAATTCCGGAAGCAAGAGAAGAGTACATAAAAGAGAGCCTGGCAAAAGATTTTTTCTGCGCTTATGATGGGGATAAACCTGTTGGCTTTTTATATCTTAATCAAACTGGAAACGCTACGGTTGAACTCTATGTAATGGGAGTTCTAAAAGAGTATCATAGGCAAGGGATAGGAAGCCAATTATTCCATCGTGGGGCAGAAAAGGCGCGTGAATTGGGATATTCATTTATTCAGGTTAAGACCGTGCAAATGGGGAAGTATGATAATTATGACAGAACAAATGAATTCTATATTTCACTTGGATTCAAGGAATTTGAGGTATTCCCTAATTTATGGGATGAATGGAATCCTTGCCAAATATATGTAATGGGATTAAATTAGATTTCAGTTTATTATTTTAACGGAAGGATAGTTTTTATAATGAGTGAGTTGAGAATAGTCGATTTAAAGGATATACAGGAAATAAAAGATAAAGCAGCCGAGTGGTTTCATAGTAAGTGGGGTGTCCCGAAAGAAGCATATATTGAATGTATGGATAGTTATATAAATGGGGATACTGATTACGGATGGTATTTATGCCTGGATGGCGAAAACATCGTCGCTGGCCTTGGAGTTATTGACAACGATTTTCATGATAGAAAGGATTTAGCGCCAAATGTGTGTGCCGTTTATACAGATGATGAATACAGGTGTCAGGGAATTGCTGGCAAACTGCTGAATCTAGTTGTTACTGAATGCAAATCGAAAGGTATATCACCTATATATTTGATAACAGATCACATAGGCTTTTATGAGCGCTATGGCTGGGAGTTTTTTTGTATGGTTCAAGGTGATGGCGAACCGGAAATGTCAAGATTGTATATTCATAGATAAAATCCGAAGGAATACTTATGATAACACTTACAAAGTTTACAGATAAAGACCAAGAATTTTACGAAAAACTCGTTTATAACGAAGAAGTGATGAATATGAATTACGGTAGGGTATTTACAGAGGATGAAGTTGATTTTCTTTATAAATATATTGTTGAGTATAATAAACTCAATATAGACAGTGGCTACTATAAGGTCTTTTTAGATGAACAGAATTGTTTTATTGGTTTGGGTTCATTGGCTGTGGAGGATAAAACTGCTGAAGTAGAATATATGCTATTACCTGATTTTTGGCACCGTGGTTTTGCTACAGCTATTCTTAATAAATTGCTTAAAATCGGTCAGGAGATTGGAGTTAATAGAGTTGACGCCATTACGGATCCAGAAAATGTGATTTCAAGGCGTATTCTTGAAAAGGAAGGATTTTCTTTAGAGAAAGAATACATTAATGAAGATGGTTGTCCGGCGGTTTTGTATTCTCATCACAGCAGCACCTGATTGCATTTTTCGCAGGGCTGTCTGGCGAAAAGGCAACTTAAAGAGAGTATGAAATTTTTTCTGTAAATTAGTTTAATAGGTCTTCTATGATAGAATAATCATAGGAGGCCTTTTATTATGGCAAGAGAAAAGAAACCCGTACACAAAGTAACAATGACTGAAGGCAAGCGAAACATCATCCATCAGCTTCTGGAAGAGTATGACATCCAGACGGCGGAAGACATCCAGGATGCGCTCAAGGATCTGCTTGGCGGAACCATCAAAGAAATGATGGAAGCGGAAATGGACGACCACCTTGGATATGGTCGTTCAGAACGCTCAGACAACGATGATTACCGTAACGGTTACAAGACCAAGCGTGTCAACAGCAGCTATGGTTCTATGGAGATCGAAGTTCCGCAGGATCGCAAATCTACCTT
>JAZQNS010000055.1:0-17377 GCA_045627425.1 Lachnospiraceae bacterium
GTGGGCATCCGAATTCCTTGACGAGCACCGGGGCGAAACGGTGATCTTTACGGTCCAGAAGGAATCGGGCGCGCCGAATGACACTGACGAGCTGCTGCATCTTCTGGAAGAACCAAAAGTCCATTGTAGCCTGCGCCTTCATAAAGGTCCTCATTTAAACCTAGCTCCATACCAGAACACAACATTCCGAAGGAATCGTAACCTCTAAGCTTGCCAGCACCGATTTCCACAATGCCTTCAATCATAGTACGTTCCTTATTAGTCTTACATACTGTTGCGCCAACAAGAGCTAATGGATACTTTCCACCTTCTTTAACATTATTCGCGCCACAGCAAATCTGAAGTACTCCATGTACTCCTGCATCCACCTTGCAAAGATGAAGATGTGTATCTGGAATATCTTCACAGCTAACAACCTGACCAACAACAACATTCTTAATGTCCTTGCCCAGTTCATTCATCTCTTCTACTTCAAAGCCGCAGGAAAATAGCTTGTCCTGTAAGACCTCTGGTGTAACATCTATATCTACATAATCTTTAAGCCAACTAAGTGGTGCTATCATATCTTTTGCCTCCTTATTTCCTAGTTATTGTCGTCGATCTGGTCTAATACTCTTAAATCAGACTCAAATAACAGTTTAATATTGTTGATACCGTACTTAAGCATTGCTATTCTCTCAATACCGATACCAAAGGCAAAACCGCTATATTCATTTGTGTCAATATTGCAGCCTTCCAATACCTTATTGTTGACCATTCCTGCACCAAGCACCTCTATCCAACCGGTACCCTTGCAGAGCTTACAGCCCTTGCCTCCACACTGGAAACAGGATACATCAACCTCTACAGATGGTTCTGTAAATGGGAAATAAGATGGACGAAGACGTGTCTCAACCTTGTCTCCGAATATCTTCTTAACAAATAAATCAAGCATTCCCTTTAAATCACATAATGTAATTCCCTTATCCACTACAAGGCCTTCCATCTGGGAGAACATTGGTGAATGTGTAGCGTCATCATCAGATCTAAAAACCTTTCCTGGAGAGATAATCTTGATAGGTGGCTTCTTTGCCTCCATTACGTGAATCTGACCAGCAGATGTCTGGGTTCTAAGTAAGAACTCTGGTGATAAATAGAAGGTATCCTGCATATCTCTTGCAGGGTGATCATCTGGAGTATTTAAAGCTGTAAAATTATAATAGTCAGTCTCTATTTCTGTACCATCATAAATATCAAATCCAAGAGATCCAAATATATCAATAAGATGATTTCTAACCTGGGTAACAGGATGAAGATTACCAGTCTTTCTCTGCTTACCTGGAATTGTTACATCAATCTTTTCAGACTCATATTTTCTTCTTAACTCTGCCTCCTCAAATGCAGTCTTCTTTTCATCAAGAAACTTCTCAATCTCAGCTCTTGCCTCGTTTACCATCTGGCCAAAAGCAGGCTTCTCCTCTGGACTCAAGTCCTTCATGCACTTCATCATCTCAGTGAGCTGACCCTTCTTGCCAAGAAGACCCATTCTCACTTCGTTTAATTTTTCAAGTCCTTCGGAGGCTTCAATCTGTGCTTTTGCCTCTTTCCTAAGCTGCTCTAATTTCTCGTTCATAATTTATCTCCTTATCTTAAGCCTTAGCGTATTTTCTTTTCCTCGGTTTCTGCCTTCCTCTGTCTTCTCTTCCACGCAATATAAAATCGAATCTTTTCTTCATACATGGAATCAAGTTCCGCAAATATAAGTAGAATATACATTCCAAAATACATCCAGGTCATGGTAAGCATGACTGTCATCATAGAGCCATACATTGAAAAACCATCATACTGATCAACATATAATGAAATTAACTCTGACAACATAACCCAGCAAAAGCTGGAGATTGCTGCGACTGGCATCTGACTTCTAAATGAGGCTCTTCTGTTGGGCAAGAACTTTAAAACAAATAAGAAAAGCATAAATATTACAAAAAACATAATCAGGAGTCTAAACTGAACTAAGGATTTAAAAACTCCCACATATGGAATGTACTGCGATAAATATTCTTTTCTAAAAATGTTACCGAATCCAACGAATAAGAGAGCGAAGGTCATTACTATTACGAAAAACAGTGTATAACCTATGGCCCTGATTCTAAGGATAAGCCAGTTTCTGTTCTCGGCTATGTTAAAAATTATATTTAGTCCGTAGGCCAGACACTGAATTCCCTTGGCCGAGGACCAGACAGCTCCAATTACTACAACTGTAATTACGCCTGCAGATTTGTTGTACATCTCCCTGATAATGGGAATGATAACATTTGCAATATAATCAGGGGCAGCCAGGGTAATCATCTCAATCAGCTCGTCTCTGGTTATAATTGTAAACTGCAATACGTATAGGGACAGAATAATAAAGGGAATAGCCGACAGAATCAGGAAGAATGCACATTGCGCCGCGTAGGCTCCAACGTTATCCTTTCTGAGCTCATTCATAATGTCATCTAAAATCTTAAAAATCTTAGATAGCATAACTCATCTCCTAAACATATACAAAAGCCGCATAGAAATTCTATGCAGCTAAGCATTCAAAAAAAATAAATACCCCAAGGTGCCGGTCCTGCGTTTTTGACTCCTAGCTAAAGCTAGGTGGGTTATCGCAGCATAATCTTCTGCCTTCCACTCAAAGGAGGCCTGACATCCAATCAGCAATGTAGAAGTCCCGTTTAAAGTAAATGTAGGTTCAAAAATCACAGGGTTGTCGTACATCTCAGGTTATTTTCATTATATACAAAATATTGAATTTATTCAAGTCCATTAGACTTTAAGTGCAAGCTCAAACCAGAAGGTAGATCCCTGCCCCACGGTAGAGAGAACTCCATAATCCGCTCCATGGAGTTTAAGAATGTTCTTAACTATGGAAAGTCCAATACCAGTTCCCTGAATAGATCTCTTATGGGTTTTATCAACCTTATAGTATCTTTCCCATATATTCTTTAATTCCTCTTCAGGAATGCCCAATCCCGAATCGTGAACTTCTATTCTTACCTTGTCGCCTAGAACTATCTGTTTTACCGTAACTGTCTTATCATCACCCGTGTAGTTTACGGCGTTATTTACAAGATTATAAATAACCTGGAATATCTTTTCTTCATCAGCGTAAACAATTACACTTTCATCATGAATGAAGTTAATTATATAGCCTTCCTGCTCTCTTAACTTGTTATATCTGTTAAGAACATTATCTATACTTTCAGTCAGATTATACTCACCTGGTTCGTAGGAAATAACACCGGCTGACAACTTACTTAAATCCATCATGTCGTTAACCAGGTTAGTTAGTCTATTTGATTCATCAATAATAACCTGAACATTTTCGGGAGTATTCTCACCAGGCAAATCTCTCATTACCTCGGCATAACCCCTAATCATTGTCAAAGGCGTTCTTAAATCATGAGACACATTGGCAATGAGTTCCTTCTGAAAGGCCTCACTTTTGCCTAACTCCTCTGCAGCAAAATTAAGAGTATCCGACAGCTCACAAATTTCCCTGTAAGAGCCTGCTGTAAAGTTAGGTGAAAAATCTCCTTCCGCCAGTTTTTTTGCCGCTTTATTGGTCTCGATAATTGGCATGGATATAACTCGTGAAACTGCATATCCAATAATCAGAGCCATAATTATAAGCACAATTGTCACAACAGTCAGCTGGATTTTCAATGTTTCAACGGTCGATGTTACCGGTGTAAGTACAGTATTTACAAGAAGAACCATATCGTCACCGTATTTGGGCGAATCAAGTATAGCTACATAAATCATACTCAAACCATGGTCAAGTCCCCTGTTCTGATGAAATTCCTCATTGTTAGAATCTCCACCAAGAAAATCTCCAGTCCTGTCAGTAATAGAATCCTGGCTGCCTGAAAAGTCAGGCATAGTATCGTTATACTCTCTGTCTGGGATAATCCTTTCGTCTTCCTCAATGTGTCTCAAATAGGTCCCACCGTTTTCCTCAGCACAGGAAATAAGATAGAAGTAATCAAGCACCGGAAGGTTCTGAAGGCTTGAATTCACATTGTAGTTTGAGAAAAAGCCTGTGGAAAGATCACTTGAATTAAGCATAATTGACATATTGGATTTCATGGCAATTTTGTCAATTTTAGTCTCCAAATTCTCATCACCACACTCAACAAGCATGGTAACCTGGCTGTACACAACCTCCGCTTCCTTGGTTTTAATAAACCTGTAGAATTCATCGAGATATACAACCTGGAATATCCATAAAATACCTATTAATACCAAACTAAAGGCAAGCAGAGAAATATATATCTGCCACCTTGCACTAATCTTATTCCGTTTCAAATTTGTATCCCACTCCTCTTAATGTAACAAGGTGATTTCTGTATTCACCAAGAGAATTTCTTAATAGCTTAATGTGAGTATCTAAGGTTCTGTCATCTCCATAGTAGTCATAGCCCCAAACCTCCGTAAGAAGCTTTTCCCTTGAAAGGGCAATGTTCCTGTTTTCAACAAGATAGAATAAAAGGGCATACTCCTTTGGTGACATCTCTGCCCTGACTCCGTCCACTGACACAGTTCTTGCTGTAAAGTCAATAGAAAGGCCTCCAACTTCAAATATATCATGCTTCTGAGAAGTCTTTTTCCCCTGATTTCTCTGCATAATAACCTTGGCTCTCATCATTAGCTCTTTTGGAGAAAAAGGCTTAACCACATAGTCATCTATGCCAATTTCAAAGCCATGAATTCTGTCATACTCCTCTCCTCTTGCCGATAGCATAAGCACTGGTATATCCTTCTGTTCCCTTATGGTTCTAACAGCAGAGAAGCCATCAAGTTCTGGCATCATTACATCCATAATAATCAGATCAAAATCTTTTTCTTTACAGATTGCAATTGCCTCCATGCCATTGCCGGCCTCACTTATTTCGAAGCCCTCGAATTCGCCATATTTTTTAATTATCTCACGTATCTTTTCTTCGTCATCTACCACTAAAATTCTATTTGCCATAAAGTCCTCCTGTGTTTATTTCATAATAAAAACTAAAGGTGAAGCATAAGTGAATACTAGCTGTTTATTTTAAAAATTCCTCTTTAAAATCCCTCAAGTGTAATAAATAATAAAATAGTCGTTAAAGTCATATTTTCTCCTTACTTTTATGATAATCTCATTATATTATTTATGATTTTTCTATGCAATCAATTAAAATCTCATTGTAATAAGAAAAAACATAAGTTATTATTCTATACAGGTTTATAATTTTAATTTAAGAGCGAGGTAATTACTATGAATTCCAAAGATTTAAGATTTCTCATCTGTGATGATTCTATCTTAGCAAGAAAACAGATGAAGGATGTTTTAACCGAAGCGGGTTACTCTAATTTTATAGAGGGCAAAGATGGTCAGATGGCCATTGACTTATATAAGGAAACTCGCCCTGATATAGTATTCCTTGATATCGTAATGCCAGTTGTTGATGGTATCGAGGCTGTTAAGCAGATTATGGCTTTCGATAATGAAGCTATAATTATTATGGTCTCCTCTGTTGGTACACAGGGACAGATCAGAGCCGCAATCGAAGAAGGTGCCAAGGATTTCGTTCAGAAACCATATAATGCATCACAGATTGCAGAGGTATTAGAAAAGAGATTAGGAGGAAAATAAGCCTATGTTTACTCAGTTATTCGGAAATTTCCTTCTGAGAAAAGGTGTGGTTACACCAGACCAGCTTATTGATGCTATAAAGGCATCTGCTGAAACCCACGTAAAGCTCGGAACTTTATGTATTCATTCTGGCATGATGACATCTCAGGAAGTTGAGAAGGTATATATTGAGCAGACCCACGCTGACAAGCGTTTCGGTGAAATCGCTGTTGAGATGGGCTACCTTACAGCTGGTCAGTTAGAGGAACTCATGGAGAATCAGGGCCCTAATTATCTCCTACTCGCTCAGGAGCTTATTGAACAGGGTGTCTTTACTCATGAGGAATTAGAAAGACTTCTTTATGATTATCAGTCAGAGACAGAGCTCTTCGACCTTGACCTATTAGATGAACATAAGGATAAATTAAAGAAGCTCGTTATGAATTTCTGCAATTTCGGTGACATTAGAAATGCCGATCTTGCAATTTCATATTTACAGTTACTTTTCAATGATTTAATTAGGTTTATCGGTGATGATTTCACCCCATTAAATCTTGTTTCCTTCAAAGAATATGTATCAACTGTATGTTCCTCCCAGGATATCGAAGGTCAGTACAAACTTGGATCAGCCATTGATATGGATGAAAAAACTGCCTTAGCTTTTGCCTCTAGATATGCACGTGAGGAATTCACTGAATTTGATGAATATGTAGCAGCTTCCCTTGAAGATTTCCTTAATCTTCACAATGGACTCTTCGTTGTTAATGTATCCAATACAGATGCAATTGAGTTAACACTTGCAGCTCCTGCATCTTTATCCAACGAAGTATATGCTCCAGAGGGTTCTACATACCTGCTTCCAATATCCTACACCTTTGGAACCATCAATTTCCTCATCACCATATATGAATAAATAGTTTAAAAGCTGCAGTTTCTACTGCAGCTTTTTTAAGGAGTAAATATGTTACCTGGAGTATATTTAGGCAAAAAGAAAGATGGAAGCATCTACTATCGAGCTTCAATCACCTATAAGAAGAAGCATATAAGCCTTGGAAGCTTTCAAAGCGAGGAGGAAGCCTTCAACGCTTACCTCGATGCGGAAAAGTTAGTTAAGGATATGTCTCTTACTGTAAATAGTGATTATTCATCTTACAGTCTGCCCTTTAACAAGATCATAACTCTCTTAAACTTTAGGGATAATGATCTTTATTTTAAAACTCCGATTTATGTTTATCCCAATTATTTTGAATATTATCTTGGTCCTGAATTAGCCCTCAAATTCGATTCAGATGACCTTTTCTATTATTCTGGCAGAACCATATCCGTAAGAAAGGGACATCTCTTTGTGGCCGATTACGGCATGCAGGTAACACTTTTATCCCGCTACGGAGTTAAAAACTATGCAATAAAGGACAAGGATTACCGGTTTGTAAACGGTGATGACAGTGACTACCGCTATTCCAACATAGAAGTCTTAAATCCTTACTATGGCGTGGAAAAGGTTGTTCATAGAAACCGAACTGCCTATAAGGTTGTTCTTCATATCAGATCAAACTATGTCATTGGCTACTATGAGGATGAAATTAAAGCCGCTATTGCCTACAACAAGGCTGTAGATATGGCCAAAAAACATGGCATAAAAAAAGCCTATCCCACCAACTTTGTTGATGGGATAAGCAATCAGAAATATGCTTCAGTTTATTCAGCTGTAAAGCTTCCAGAGTCCTTTCTTCAGGCTTTACTTAAGCTTGAAAAAAAATAGGCTCCTCTGAGAACTGAATCTCAGGTTTCTTAAAGAAATCAACTTTAGGCTCTAAGAATTTAAGCTCATGGTTCTCTTTAAAGAACTCTTCTGTTGTTTTAAATATATTATCCCAGGAGAATATTTCCTCTCCCGCATTTAAGTAGTCTGCCACCATTTCGCATCCAAGTGGTGCTATTGGATGAAGCAATGTTGTGAGAACCTTAACTCCATAGAAGCAGTCCACAAGAATCTGACGTCTTAACTCTTCATCGTTATTCTTATCTGCAAGCTTTATATTGTTAACCCAGTGCTTGTTAATCTCTCTTACAAGGGTATCAAGTACATATGTCACACGATGGAACTCGTGGTTATACATATGTCTCTCATACTCTAGTGCATTCTCTTCGCAAAGCTTTACAATCTTCTCGCTTACTGGTCCAACAGGCATTTTTCCATCATAGTGCTCCTGTGCACTATAGAAGCAGGAACGAACCAGTCTGTTAAACACGTTGGTAAGAAGATTTCCTTCCTTAAGAGCTGGATCCTGTCCCTCTCTCTCATCAACAGGAACATATATCTGAGGATTGAATCCCACAGAACGATTTCCAAGACCCAAGCTTAAGAAATGAATACGTAACTGCTCTGGGCCATAATACTCAAGTAAGTCAGCAGCCATAGGTGGCTTAATTTTGCCGGAGGAGCTTGCCTTGGCATCCATGAAGAGAATATGGTTGTTAGCTACAATATGAGGCAAAATAACTGTCTCTACATTGTTCTTAACTCCAGCTTTATTTCTAAGTCCCATGAACATACCCATTTCAGCAAGTCCGTAGAAGTAGATATTGTCCTGACCGATAAACTGATACACTATAGCCTCATCGTTATCCCACCACTTCTTCCACTCATCTTCTGGCTTACCCTGCATTTCAAGGTAGGTTCTAGTGAATGAAACAGGTGCCCATAAAGACTCTGGCCATACCCAGAAAGTAAGGTCCTTAACATCCTCTGTGTCAGGCACAGGTACACCCCATTCAATGTTACCAGACAGACGGAAAGGAACAAGGGTCTTACCTGTTCTATAATGAATTCCCTTCTCATCAAGGATTTCTCGTGCCTTATCTCTAAGCTCTAATGTCTTAAAGGTAAAGGTTACTGATGGTTTCTTTTCCTCATTTTCAAGTTCATGTTCTGGGAGTTCATTAACAAGGGCATCAATGTCCTCAATCTGCTTCTTCTGAACATAAATACATGGCTCTTTTAAGAATTCCTCCATAGCCTTAATTTCAAACTTTCTTGTGTTTGTCTCTTTAGCTAAGAACTGCATTCTTTCGGAAAGGTCTCCCATGTAATCCTCAAGAGAAAAATACCAGTTAGTAACGGTTCTTAACTCTGGCTTGACACCTGAAAGTGTAGAAATTGGATCGATAAGCTCAGTTGGATCATACTGATGTCCCATATCGCACTCATCAGCATAGCCCTTTTCACCGCTGCAACCCTGAATTGGACACTTACCAACTACCTGACGTCCATTAACAAAACAGTTTTTAACTGGATCATAGAACTGAGGAGTGGACATCTTCTTTAAATGTCCATTTTCATAGAGAGTTTTAAATACTTCTTCAGAAACCTTCTTATGCATTTTGCCTGTCTCTCCAAAGGCAGATGCTCCAAAGAGGTTAAGGCCAATCTCATAATCTGAAAGAGTCTTCTTCTGGGACTCATGATTACCCATTACGTAATCTTCCATACTGCCTTCATAGCCCTGTTCGCAAAGCTTTCTGTATGCTTCAACGATTGGTGAGCCGTAGCAGTCTGTTCCTGATACGAAAATTACATTGTCCTTGCCGATTCTGTCTCTCATAAATCGGGCAAAACAGTCAGCATGTACGAACATACCACCCACATGGCCAAAATGAAGAGTCTTGTTTCCGTATGGCATACCTCCGGTAATCACGGCACGCTTTGGAAATACTGGACGCTCATCATTTCTGATTCTCTTACTGTTCATCATATTACTCCTTTAGTTCTATTAATTCTTCTTAACGATATTATCTTTATCTTTAAAAATGGAATTATCCTTAATAACTCCCCTTACTGAAGACAATGGATAAATATTTGTGTGTTTTCCAATAACTGTACCTGGATTTAATACAGAGTTGCATCCCACCTCAACATAGTCACCAAGCATAGCTCCGAACTTCTTTAACCCTGTTTCGATGTTTTCACCGTCAGACTTAACCACTACAAGGGATTTGTCGGATTTCACATTGCTGGTAATAGAACCCGCTCCCATATGGGAACGATATCCAAGTATGGAATCTCCAACATAATTGTAATGAGGAACCTGAACATTGTTAAATAGAATTACATTCTTTAACTCTGTTGAGTTTCCAACCACACAATTGTTTCCAACAATTGCATTACCTCTGATAAAGGCTCCCGGTCTAACCTCTGTTTCCTCACCTATAATAGCTGGACCATATATATTTGCTGTTGGATATATGGTGGCAGATTTTGCAATCCATATATTATCACCCTTTTTAATATATTTATCCTGGTCAAGGCTCTCTCCTATCTCAAGAATTCTGTCCTTTATAAGTGGCAAAACCTCCCAGGGATAAGTCTTTCCGGAAAAAAGTGGCTCGGCCACAGTTTCTGTAAGACTGTAAAGGGATTTAATCTCTGCTTCTATCATTAATTATCTCCTTTTGCCTCCTCCGAAACGGAAGGGTTATTTATCTTCTTTACTTACTTCTTTACCTGCTTCTGTTTTTCCCCTTTCGAAATCAAAGGAAATCCCGCTTTCACTATTATATTTCAAATATGCCTCAAAAGAGCTTCCTGATTTTGATGTAAAACCAATTAACTTTTCACTGGTAGATCCCTTCGCTAATAGCTCTGCAATTACTTCCTCAGAAAGATCAAGCTTGGCAACAATATGTGAAATCTTAAACCCGCAGGCACACTCGTAATTATACTTTGTTCTGATAAGCTTATAATTACATACAGGGCAATTAATATTGGACTCAACAGGAGCAACTGCATCTGGGAAATTAAACCTAATCTCACCATCTTCCAATACTAAAACAGCATCGAAGCTTTTACCTGCCTTGGATTTAAAACCAGACAAAAGATCAGTCTTTCCATCCTTCAAGAGGGCCTTTAGCTCTGATTCCTTAATTTTTCTGCCCGCTATTTTGCCTACTAAGAAATTGCAGGAATCCTCTGAATCCTTCTGGTAACCGCTACAACCAAAACCGAAGCTTGTCACATTTATATCCTTGCCACACTTTGGGCAGGAGACGTCCTTTAAAACCTTCTTTTCGACATTATCGAAATCAAATGATATAGTCGGTACATTCTTCTCATCAAAAGAGAACTTAAGACATGCATCAAAGCGTTTGCCATTCTTGCTTTTAAACCCTCGTATTGTTTCAGTGCGTCCCTCTTTTATCAGTTTTTTAGCCTGATCAAGGCTTAAGGTTTTTCCACAAATAGTACCGATTGAGAATTTACAGCTATCATGGTTTTCTGCATCATATGCGCTGCATCCAAAACCAAAAGCTGTTTTCTTCATTGGAGAATTGCATACTGGGCAGTTAAAATCTTCGATATTGTAGGCTTCCTTATCATCAAAATCAAATACTATTTTAGGGAAACCGCTCTCATCATCCTTGTCTAATTTAAGCACAGCATCAAACTTTTTGCCTTCCTTGGACTTGAAGTCCTTTAGAAGACCTGTCTTGCCATCATTTAAAAGAGTTTTTACCTCATCTAAAGAAAGGCTTCTTCCTGCAATCTGTCCAATGGCAAAATTGCAGCCGTCACCCTCCTTCTTATAGTTTTCACAGCCATATCCAAAAGGAGTTGTTGTCATTTCCCCACCACAGGCAGGACATTTAGCTCCAATAGGACTCTTAGGAACCGCCGAAACAGCGGTCTCTCCACCAATCTCGACAAGCTTATTTTTTAGAATACCCGCCAGATCCCCCTCCATCATGGAGAGAGTTTCCCTTCGGATAAATTCCTCAAGCTTCTCCCTGTAATCGTAAAACTCTACTGTTTTGTTGGTAATGCCATCAAGGCCCTTCTCCCAGGATGCAGACATCTTAGGATTAAGTAACTGTGGAACAGTTCCGTCTACAACCTCATATACCATCTCACCAAATACCTCAGGGGTAAGAATAAGAGTTTTTTTATTTTCATTTAAGTATCCAATGTCAACGAGTTTTTTTATAATGCCTGCTCTGGTAGCAGATGTTCCTATTCCTGATCCCTTAATCTGGGCTCTTAGCTCCTCGTCTTCAATTAGATTTCCTGCATTCTCCATAGCAAGAATCATCGATGGTGAGGTGTATCTCTTAGGAGGGGATGTTTTGCCTTCTTTAAGGTCATAGCCATTTACAGGAATGATATCGCCCTTCTTAAGGCTTTCTGCAGCCTTTAAGACAGCTTCCCTGTCGTCCTCTGAAACCTCCTCATCATCCTTGTCATCTTTATCCTTAGCTTTACCGCTTATCTCAAGGTATCCAGGATCCTTTAATACCTTAGCATTCGAAAAGAAAGATTCCCCATCTACCATCACTCTAAGCTTTACAAGCTGATACTCAGCCGCCTTATAGAATATGGACAGGAAACGTCTTACAATTAAATCATAAACCTGTCTTTCTCTTTCGTTTAAGGTCGAAAGCTCTGTAAGCTGACCAGTTGGGATAATAGCATAGTGGTCTGTAACCTTGGAATCATCCACGTATTTTGACTTAATTATTCCCTTGTAGGATTCTTCTTCAAGTATTCTATCCACATAAGCACGGGTAGGCTCATAAGCTTTAAGCTTATGTAGATTCTTATCTATCTCCTTTGCCACTGCCTCAGTTAGAACTCTGGCATCGGTTCTTGGATATGTTGTGAGCTTTCTTTCATATAGTGTCTGTGCTACATTCAGTGTCTCGTCAGGAGAAAGCTTAAACCTCTTACCACACTCTGCCTGAAGCTCTGCTAAGTTAAATAGAAGAGGTGCTTTTTTCTTCTCAATGCTTTTCTCAACATCTAGAACCTCCGCATCTTTACCGGAAAGTAAAGAGATCAGTGTTCTGGCGTCTTCCTCTCTTTTAAACCCATTCTCCTTATATAAAAGCGGGGATTCGAAATACTTAGAACCCTCAACTGCCTTCCATTCTCCTTTAAGAGCGAAATCCGTAAAGGATCCAATAATTCTATAGAAAGGTGTTTCTGTGAAAGCTCTTATCTCTCGCTCCCTTATAACAACCATACCAAGCACGCAGGTCATTACACGACCAACAGCAATGGCCTGATAGGAGTTTGTATTGGCAGCTTTGTTTAGAAGGTTACCATATCTTATGGACATTACTCTTGAGAAATTAATACCCATGGCATAGTCCTCTATGGTTCTCATAATACCCGAGAGACCAAGGGAAGCATAATCTTCCATGGGCCTGGCTTCTCTGATTCCCCTTAAAAGTTCTTCATCTGTTTGGGAATCAATCCATACTCTAAGTTCCTTCATGCCAGGTCTGACTCCACCATAGTTCCTAATGTTCTCCTCAATAACCTGACCTTCTTTTCCAGCATCGCCGGCCCAGTAGCATACATCGATATCTTCTCTCTGTAAGAGTCCATGTACTATTTCATACTGTTCCCTGGTTTGTGGCAAAACTCCGTATTTATACTCTCTAGGCAAAAAAGGGAGATCTTCCAATCTCCACTTTTTAAACTTAATGTCGTATTCTTCGGGATAAACCATACCTACCAGATGGCCAACACACCAGCTGATTACGTATTCATTGTTTTCTATGTATCCATTCTGTCTGCCGTTTACATTTAAAACTCTGGCAAAATCTCTTGCCACAGACGGCTTCTCAGTAATAATTAGTTTTTTTGACAAAAGGTTTCCTTTCTTTCCCTATTACATCTCATTCATATCCACAATTACAATGGATGGGTCATTCTTAGCAGCATCCGTGAGCTTAGGCTCAAACCTCTTTGCCGAGAACAGATAACAATAATCTGCTTTAATTTTTGCAGCCTTCAGACTTTCCTGAAGTTCCTCATACATAGCATATGTAAAGGCAAAATCTGACCAGCTGCACTTTCCTGCAATTGTATGCCTTACCGAGTCTTGGGCAACAATATCGATTACACCGTTTTTACCCTCCCAGGTTGATATCTTGCATATCTCTATAGGTAACTGTTTGACAGATGATGATAATTCTAAAAACTCACCACATACCTTAACAAAGGTTCTGTCAAGATATCTCTCTAATTCCTTCATAATGAACTTGTCATAGAAGGCTTCTGGGCCCATAGTTCTAAGGAAACTAAGATTAGGGAATACAAATTTATAATAGAAATTGAGATATGTATTCTTTATTCTGTATATACCCTTCTTGGCCTGATCCCATCCTCCAGTTTCGATAGATGAAACCTTCTCGATAACCTCGAATTCCATAAGATTCTTCATATAAACAGAAATCTTTGGTCTGGAATAACCAGTATACACAAATAAATCATTAAGTTTCTCCTTACCAGAAGCTATAGCTGCAAGGATAGTCTGGTATACACCATACTCTCTAAGCTCAAAGGCAAGATAATTGTGGGCTTCATTATAAAGAGGCCCCTTTTCATTTAAAATCACGTCACAAATATTCTGCTTTAAAGACTTCTTCTTATCCCAAAGGGCAAGATACTCAGGAACACCTCCAAGCACACCATATACCTCAAGGGATTTTGATACAGAGTACTCTGGGAATATCCTTACAACCTCAAGGAAGTTTAATTCACTTATTTTTAAAACTGCATCAAACTTAGAATATTCACCTTTCAGCTTCTCAGGCAGATAGTTCTCAGCAAAAACCAGTGAAGAGGTCATAAGCAAAATCATTATAGGTCCCTGATAGAGTCTGTGCTTTCTTAGTTTTTCAATATTTACAAAAAAATCAGGGTCCTTCTTCATAATGTTCTCAACATTATCTATCACAAGGACAAACTTGTCAGCATTATTAGTTCTAATTCGGTTGAACATAGTAAAGTAGTCATTCTCATTTACTACAGAATCACACTGAATACGAATAGCCTCCGCCATTAACTCCTGCTGCATAAGATTAGAGCATTCAGTAGCACGATAGTAAGCAAATCTTTTGCCCTCTAAAAACTTGTCAAGAGAGCCATTAAGATTAAGCCCACTTCTTCCATAAAGAAGAACCAGGTTATTTTCTTTCTCATCAAATAAATTCTGTAATCTTTCTACCTTAAACTGTTCTGCCATCAAGCAATCCCCTTTCAAAAACATGGGTTAATTTTACCATATTAGCAATGAATTTTCAAAAAATAAATTCTTGATTATATGGTCGCTTTAGTCAAGATAACCCAGTTTATATAAGCACTCTGCAGATAATACTCCACCTCCTGCAGCGCCTCTTAAGGTATTGTGGGAAAGGCCCACAAATCTGTAATCAAAAAGATGGTCCTCATGAAGCCTTCCAAGAGTTACTGCCATTCCTTTTTCTGCATCAACATCAAGGCTTACCTGAGGTCTGTTCTCCTCATCGATATAGCGAAGGAACTGTTCTGGTGCATGTGGTAGTCCCTGCTCCTGTGGATATCCCTTATAATCATTCCAGGCCTTTAGTATGTCTTCTCTGCTTGGCTTTTTCTTAAACTTAACAAATACCGCTGCTGTATGGCCATCAACAACTGGAACCCTTACGCATATGCAGGAAATTTTAGGGCTGCTTGCAGGAACAATTCTTCCATCAACAACCTTTCCAAATACTTTTAAAGGCTCCTTCTCACTCTTCTCTTCTTCGCCGCCTATATATGGAATAATGTTGCCAACCATTTCAGGCCAGGTTTCAAAGTTCTTACCAGCACCACTGATTGCCTGGTAAGTAGTAACGAAAACCTCTGTTGGCTCAAATTCTCTTAATGCGTAAAGTGCTGGAGCATAGCTCTGAATTGAACAGTTTGGCTTAACTATAATAAAGCCCTTTTTGCTTCCAAGTCTCTTTTTCTGGGCCTCCAATACTGATAAATGATCCAGGTTACATTCTGGCAGAAGCATAGGAACATCCTCTGTTTTTCTGTTGGCAGAATTATTGGAAACTACAACAACCTCAGCCTTTGCATAAGCTTCCTCAAATGCTACTATTGCTTCCTTATCCATATCAACTGCACTAAAAACAAGATCCACATCCTTTGCTACGGACTCTACATCCTCCACCTCTCTAAGAACCATGTTTTTTGCATATTCAGGTATAGGAGACGACATTTTCCATCTCCCGGAAACGGCCTCCTCATATGTTTTTCCTTTATTTCTGCTACTTGCAGCTAACACCGTTACATCAAAGTATGGATGGTTCTCTAAAAGAGTTACAAATCTCTGTCCAACCATTCCTGTTGCACCTAAAACACCAACTCTAGCTTTCTTCATTTTCTGATGCTCCTTTCGAATATACACATCCGCAGAAGTTTTGCCTGTAAAGATCATACTCCTCGGATAATTCTATTGAACGCTTATAGCCATTCTTCTTTTTAAAGTCTGAAGGCAGATATTTTACACCTGTCTCCTCACCAATTCGCAAACCAATTTCATTAATAACCTCCTGGTTCTTTAATGGACTAATGGTAAGAGTGGTGGCAAAATAGTCCGCACCAATTTTCTTTGCCTCCTTAGCGGCCTCTCTAAGGCGCATCTCAAAGCAGATAGAGCACCTCTCTCCTCTTTCCGGACAATCCTCATAACCTTTCACAAGGTCAAAATATCTGTCAGGATCATAGTTCCCTGAAATAAAGGTAACCTTATGCTTAAAAGGCATCACCTTTATTAGTCTTTCAATCTCAAGAACTCTTTTATTATATTCTTCCTCTGGGCTGATATTTGGATTGTAAAAGTAATCGTAGATGTCAAAATACTGAGATAAATATTCAAGGACATAAGAACTGCAGGGAGCACAGCAACTGTGAAGTAATAGCTTTGGAACTATTCCATCCTTGGACAAACTCAAAATCAGACTATCCATCGCCTTCTGTGGAGGTAAACTCTGCATGGAAGCTCCTTTCTTAAGGAAAATAACCACGGATAAATCCCTAAGTAAAGCTCCGAATCGGACTCGAACCGACGACCTACTGATTACGAATCAGTTGCGCTACCAACTGCGCCATCGAAGCATATTATCTATGAAATTATATCACTTTCATCCTCCTTTATAAACGATTTTTCAAAAGAATATTGTTCTTTTTATTCTCTATTGATATAATATTTTTGTTTAGTTTATAAGGAGGATATCATGTCTGATACAAATAAAAATACGGCCTTCGACCTATCTGCTTTAAAGAGTCGAGAAGGCAGAGACCAGTTCTTTAAAGCAAAGAATATGGATTTAATCTCATTAATAGTTTTTGCAGTTTTTTTCCTGCTAAACTGGTTTCTAATGGTTAAGTTTACAAATACTGCACTTAGCATATGCGGCATCCTTTTGGTGTGTCAGGTTCTTTTAGCTGTGTGTCTTGGCCGTTTGACATACGCCTGGCTTATAGGACTTGGAATAGTAGAGTTAATAGCCGGCATCGTCTCAGGCAATCTTTTATTAATTGTTTTATGCCTGGTAGTTTATTTACTCTCCCTTTTAGTTATTCACATCCAGCACCTTAATGGTGGCTTTGATTTCGCAAAACTTTTAAAGAAATAAAAATAGACCTGTGATTTGAGGTGACCCCTCAAAGTTAGACTTTTTTACGAGACGACTTCGGTCGTCTCGTTTTCTTTATGCAGCTAAAAGATGGAGCCTGTATTGAACAGGACTCATCCATCCTAATTTTTCTTTTATTCGTTGCTCATTGTAATACTTTATAAATCGTTCTATTTCCGATTTTAATTCCTCATAGCTATAGAAAACAACACCATAGTATATCTCTTGCTTAAGCAAACCAAAGAAGTTTTCCATTATCGAGTTATCAAGGCAGTTTCCTTTCCTGGACAT
>JAZQNS010000056.1:0-28146 GCA_045627425.1 Lachnospiraceae bacterium
ATCTTGTCATCGATATCGCGAGCGCCAGGAATTCCCTTAGCAATGTCTGCTGCGTGAGCTGCAATCTTAGAAGCGATAATGCCTTGACGAACATCATCAACATTAGGGAGAGCAAGGTGCTCAGCAGGTGTAACGTAGCAAAGGAATGCTGCGCCGCTCATTGCTGCAACTGCGCCTCCGATAGCAGCTGTGATATGATCATAGCCTGGAGCGATATCTGTAACGAGAGGTCCAAGTACATAGAATGGTGCGCCCATACATATGCTCTTTTGAACCTCCATATTAGCGGCTACCTGATTAAGAGGTACATGTCCTGGTCCCTCAACCATTACCTGAACATTGTGGTCCCATGCACGCTTGGTAAGCTCGCCAAGACGTACTAATTCTTCAATCTGGCACACATCTGTTGCATCTGCAAGACAGCCTGGTCTGCAGGCATCTCCAAGGGAGATAGTTACATCATGCTCCACACAGATTTCAAGAATCTCATCATAATACTCATAGAATGGATTCTCCTCACCAGTCATGGACATCCAGGCAAAAACAAGTGAACCGCCGCGGCTCACAATGTTAGTCTTTCTCTTGTGCTTCTTAATCTGCTCTATGGTCTTTCTGGTAATTCCGCAGTGTAAGGTAACGAAATCCACACCATCTTCAGCGTGAAGTCTTACCACATCGATAAAGTCCTTTGCTGTAAGAGTAGCAAGGTCTCTTTGGTAGTGAATAACACTATCATATACTGGAACAGTACCAAGCATTACTGGACACTCATTAGTCAGCTTCTGTCTAAAAGGCTGTGTGTTTCCATGGGAACTTAAGTCCATAATTGCCTCTGCTCCCATGTTTACAGCGCTCATTACCTTCTGCATCTCAATGTCGTAATCCTTACAGTCACGGGATACACCAAGGTTTACATTTATTTTGGTTCTAAGCATGCTTCCAATGCCTTCAGGATTAAGGCACTCATGATGCTTATTGGCTGGAATGGCAACCTTTCCCTCGGCTACAAGCTTCATAAGCTTGTCTACTTCCATGCCTTCCTTCTTTGCTACGATTTCAATTTCTTTTGTTACAATCCCTTTTCTAGCAGCGTCCATCTGCGTCGTGTAGGCGCGATTCTCCATCATTGTCCTCCTCTAACTGACTCTTAAACATGGACAACAATTTTGCTTTTGCCATAATCTCTACCAGCACTATGGCACAGATTGTGCCACCCCCTGTACTGATAAGGAAAGGAACCACGAAGGCAAATACAGTTACCGCTGTGTTTCCAAGGATAAAATAAGCAATTGGGAAAGCAAGGAGGCCTCCGATAATTCCGGTTCCTACGACTTCTCCTGCATAGGCCATCCATCTCTTCTTAAAGCATCTGTAGAGAATGCCTGAAAGAAATGCACCGCACATACTGCCTGGATATGCAAGTAAGGTTCCAAGTCCCAGCATATTTCTTATGGTACTTGAGATAAAAGCTGCCATAAGGCCATAGCCTGGTCCAAGGAAGATAGCACACAGGATGTTTACCATATGCTGAACTGGAGCACACTTAGAGCCCAATACTGGCACTGAGAAAAGTGAGCCTACCACTGCGATTGCTGCAAAAATTGCTGTTAAAGTCAGTTTCTTTAAATTTACTTTCTTCATTTTTTTCTCCTTCGGTAGCCCCAAGAAGAACTTAGAGTGCATACATGTGATTTAATGGGCCTGAGCCCTTCCCCAAATCAAGATTTGCACTAATTGCACCGGTTAAATACTCTTTTGCCTTCTCTACAGCATCTGTAAGCTGGTATCCCATTGCCAGATAGGATGCTATTGCAGAAGACAGGGTACAGCCTGTTCCGTGAGTGTTGGGGTTGTCAATTCGAGGACTCTTAAACCATCTCTCTATGCCCTGACCATACAGGTAGTCGTTGGCATCAGAAATACCGTGTCCTCCCTTAATTAACACTGCCGTACCATAGGCATCAAAGAGACTCTTCGCCGCCTCCTCGATTTCCCTGACACTGTTAATACTGTGTCCACACAGAACCTCTGCTTCAGGAATATTAGGTGTAATCAGTTCTCCCAGAGGTATTAGTTTATTTTTTAAAGTTTCAATTGCCGCATCAGCAATTAGCGCTGAACCGCTGGTTGATACCATAACCGGATCAATTACTATTTTTCTGACGCCGTGCTCTTTAAGACTGTCTGCCACAACTTCTATAAGTCCGGCATTTGGAATCATTCCAGTCTTAACCGCATCAGGATAGATATCCATGAAAATACAACCGAGCTGTTCCCTTAAAAAATCCCCTTCTACCTCCTTAATTCCTTTTACGCCGGTTGTATTCTGAGCAGTGAGTGCTGTAATAGCAGTCATTCCATAGACTCCCAGTGCTGTCATGGTTTTGATATCTGCCTGAATTCCGGCGCCTCCGCAGGAATCAGATCCTGCGATTGTTAATGCTGTATACATTACATATTCCTCCGCATTAATTTTGTATTGCGATAAAGAGTGGTGCCCCCGGTTTACCGCATAGAATATTGGGCATCGGCATATTTTGCTTCGCAAACTATGCCGATGATTAGCGGTCGGGCCATGGCATATCGTGCAAGCACGATACCTGCTGGCGCTGCATCCATTTGTGCATACACAATGGTATGCACAATGGCTTGCATCACCTACGGGTATTCATGTAAACATGAATGCCATGACCCTCGTCGCCATAAAAAAGAATGCAGACATACCAAAGGGCATATCTGCATTAAAAATCATCCATATATCCCTACGTTGGCATTATCCAAATCAGGTTACGGGTCTAGATCAAATCTACTCTCAGCCGGTTTCCCAGCTCCCCATGTCTGTATTCATATTCCAAATAAAAAGGATATACTTCATCCCTTAAAATTGCAAGTATTTTTTTAGCTACTATTTACACTCCCCACACCTTGGCATATTCCTTAATGGTTCTGTCAGATGAGAAGAAGCCAGCCTTGGCAATGTTAACAAGCATTTTGCCGGCAAAAGCCATGGAATCCTCGTAATCACTGTAGGCTCTCTCCCTGGTTTCCACATATGAATCAAAGTCAGGGAAGGTCATAAACCAGTCCTTCTTTAAGAGCTCCTTATAGAGTCTGTTAAGGTTTTCAGCCTTGCCAAGAGCCATAATCTCAGGCCCAACTATGAAGTCCACAGCCTCCTTAAGGGCAGGGTTATTGTCATAGTAATCCTTTGACACATAGTCCTCCCTCTCGTAGCGGGCAATTACCTGGTCTGATGACTCGCCGAAGATGTAGATATTATCCTCTCCCACAAGCTCTGCAATCTCCACATTGGCTCCGTCCATGGTTCCAAGGGTTACCGCTCCATTAAGCATAAACTTCATGTTGCCGGTTCCACTGGCCTCCTTTGAGGCAAGGGAAATCTGCTCAGAAATATCGCAGGCAGGAATCAGAATTCCAGCCTTGGTAACATTGTAATTCTCAATCATTACCACCTTCAAATATGGGCTTACTTCAGGGTCATTGTTTATAAGATCCTGCAAGCACAAAATGAGATGAATAATGTCCTTTGCAATGGTGTAAGCTGGTGCAGCCTTGGCACCGAAGATAACCGTAACAGGTCTCTTTGGAATTTTGCCTGCCTTGATATCAAGGTACTTTCTGATGACATAGAGGGCATTTAGCTGCTGACGCTTGTACTCGTGAAGTCTCTTAACCTGAATATCAAAGATTGCCTCCTCATCAAGACTTATTCCTTGGGTCTCTGACAGGTAGTCAGACAGGCGCTTTTTATTCTTCTTCTTAATCTCTAAAAGCCTTGTAAGAACCTTCTCATCCTGGGCAAAATCAAGAAGTTTTACAAGCTCCTCCGCATCCTTCCTGTAGCCATCCCCAATTAATTCTGTAATGAAGGAAGCAAGCTCTGGATTACAGTGTAAGAGCCATCTTCTGAAGGTAATTCCGTTAGTCTTGTTGTTAAACTTCTCAGGATAGAGCTTGTAGAAATTGTTTAATTCCTTTTTCTTTAAAATCTCTGTATGAAGAGCCGCAACACCATTTACACTGTAGCCATAGTGAATATCGATATGGGCCATGTGAACCCGGTCGTCCTCATCAATGATTCTGACAGTTTCGTCATCATACTTTTCTGCCACTTTCCTATCTAACTCAAAAATGATTGGAATTAACTGTGGCACAACCTCCTTAAGGTAAGAAAGTGGCCATTTTTCAAGGGCTTCAGCAAGGATTGTATGGTTGGTGTAGGCACAGGTCTTAGATACCACATCTATAGCCTGGTCCATGGTAAGCCCCTCCTCCATAAGGAGTCTTATAAGCTCAGGAATTATCATGGTTGGGTGGGTATCATTAATCTGAATTGCAGCATACTCATTAAGGTCTGTGAGAACTGTTCCACGGGCCTTACACTCATTTAAAATAAGCTGAGCACCTGCACTTACCATAAAATACTGCTGGTAGATGCGGAGTTTTCTACCTAAATCATCACTGTCATCTGGGTATAAAAAGAGTGTCAGTCCCCTCTCAATATCAGCCTTTTCGAAGGTGATTCCCCACTCGATAATAGACTCGTCCACAGAGTCGAGATCAAATAGATGCAGACGGTTAGTTCTGTTATCGTAACCAGTAACCAGTAAATCATACATTCTGGCATTAACCCTTCTGCTTCCGAAGGTTACAGGGAATACCGTATCCGTCTTAATGAGGTAATTAGGGCTGTCCATCCAGACATCAGGAAGCTCTCTCTGGAGACGATCCTTAAATTCCTGACGGAATAATCCAAGATGATAATTAAGACCTATGCCGTCTCCGGGAATTCCAAGGCTTGCCATGGAATCAAGAAAGCAGGCAGCCAGTCTTCCCAAACCACCATTTCCAAGGGATGGCTCATTCTCAAGCTCCTCAATTTCCCCAAGAGAAATGCCTTCCTTTTCAAGACACTCTCTAACCTCATCATATATTCCAAGGTTAATTAAATTATTAGATAAAAGCTTGCCAATAAGGAATTCTGCAGAGACATAGTAGACCTTCTTTTTGCCTGTAGCCATGGCTTCTCTCTCCTTGGCCATCTCAGAGCTAAGTTCCAAAAGTCCCATGTATATCTCCTCCCTTGAAAGGGCGGAAATCTCCTTACCAGTAAGCATTTCAAGCTTTTCTTTAACTGTATTCATATATATCTCCCTCCACCTAAGGCGGATCCTTTATAAACATAGGGCATGTTCTGAAGGATTTAACCTTAAGAACATGCCTTAAAAAGTAGTATTTTTAATATATTATTTTGCCAGGTTCTGGCCATCCTCTGCGAAGATATGCATCATGTCTGTCTCAAGAGCAAGTCTGATGGAATCTCCAGTCTTAAGACCTTCTTTGCCCGATTTATGAAGGTCCATGGTTGGGATGATTATGATAGTATCCTTACCACAAACATTAGAATGAAGGTGGATAGAGCTTCCCATCATCTCAGATACATCAACAGTACCTGTGAGACAGTCCTCGTCATCTCCTGCAAGACGTAAGTGCTCTGGACGAATACCAAGAGTAATCTTCTGGTCACTAACATTCTTCTCTGCAAGCTTCTTTAAATTGTTTCCTGTAACTGGAATCATCTTGTCGCCAAGAGCAACTTCATAGCCATCTCCCTTACGAACTAAGGCTGCATCGTAGAAGTTCATCTGTGGAACTCCGATAAAGCCTGCAACAAAGAGGTTTTCTGGATGATCAAATACCTCCTGAGGAGTGCCAATCTGCTGAATAACACCGTCCTTCATGATAACGATTCTGTCTCCTAAGGTCATAGCTTCAGTCTGATCATGAGTAACGTATACAAAGGTAGTGTCAATACGCTGGCGAAGCTTTATAATCTCAGCTCTCATCTGGTTACGGAGCTTGGCGTCTAAGTTTGATAATGGCTCATCCATAAGAAGAACCTTAGGCTCTCTGACAATAGCACGACCAATAGCTACACGCTGTCTCTGTCCACCAGAAAGAGCCTTTGGCTTACGTCCCAGATAATCAGTAATACCGAGTATCTCTGCAACTTCCTCAACACGGCGGTTAATCTCTGCCTTGTCGGTCTTTCTGATCTTAAGTGGGAACTCAAGATTCTCTCTAACAGTCATGTGTGGATATAAAGCATAGTTCTGGAATACCATAGCGATATCACGGTCCTTAGGCTCTACATCATTTACCCTTTTGCCGTCAATGATAAGATCACCACCTGTAATCTCCTCAAGACCTGCAATCATACGAAGTGTTGTGGACTTTCCACATCCAGAAGGACCAACCAGTACGATGAACTCCTGATCCTTAATATCAAGGTTGAAGTCCTGGACTGCTAATACTCCTTCTTCTGTAACCAGTAAATTGGTCTTCTTTTCTGCCTGACCCTTTTTCTTCTTCCCTTTTTCAAGGTTAGGGTAGACCTTCTTAATGTGCTGAAGCTTAACTTCTGACATATTTAATATCCATGATTTTGCTGCCTCCGCAAGGCAAAATCTCACGACCGAGAGCTGGTCCCGCGCCGCATTTACGACAGGTCTCCACACTGTCGCACCGCTGGATTGCGGCTTCCTCCTTTTCTTTCCCTATTGGTATCAATTAGTGGAGTGATTGCCATAGGGCGAAATAAGTTTTTAAAATCCCTTTGGATTTTGAGAAGAAATATATACGATTTTTTTTTAAATCTCAAGTGGCAAAATCTGATTTTCCTCATGTCTGTGATTTTTTACCAAAAACGAAGGTGCGAAAATATAGAGCTTTCACAAAGATATAAAAAGTGGTCATTTTTGCCTTGCCAGAAGGTTGTCCCCGGGGCTATTATAGTTGCAACAGATAACTGGAACCGTTTCCAGAACTGTTTCCAGTAATTCCAGAAACTGGGGTTTAATGATTTTCATATTTTTAAGGAGGAAGATAATATGAAGAAATTCAATGTAAAGAAGCTTGCTGCATTAGCATTATCAGCAACAATGATTCTTTCCATGACAACTGCTTGCGGAAACAAGGATGCAGGCGACACAGGTAGCACAGATAACGGTGGCAGCGAGACAGCTAAGGGTTCTGTTTACTACTTAAACTTCAAGCCAGAGGCTGATGCAGCTTGGCAGGAGTTAGCTGAACTCTATACAGCAGAGACAGGCGTAGAGGTAACAGTAGTTACTGCAGCTTCCGATCAGTATGAGACAACTTTAAAGAGCGAGATGGCTAAGTCCGAAGCTCCTACATTATTCCAGGTTAACGGACCTGTTGGTCTTGCAAGCTGGAAGGATTACTGCTACAACTTAGCAGGAACAGACGTTGATAATCAGTTATCCTCTAAGGACTTCGAGTTAATGAACGGTGATGAGGTTGCTGGTATCGGATACGTAATCGAGTCCTACGGTATCATCTACAACAAGGCTTTACTTGCTGAGGCAGGTTATTCTCAGGATGACATCAAGGGATTAGCTGACTTAAAGGCAATCTGCGAGGACATCACAGCTCGTTCTGCTGAGCTTGGCTTCTCCGCATTTACATCTGCTGGTATGGATGGTTCTTCCGACTGGAGATTCAAGACACATCTTGCAAACCTTCCTATTTATTTTGAGTACACTGCAGATGGCATCAACGATACAGAGGCTATCAAGGGCGATTACCTTGACAACTACAGAGCTATCTGGGATCTTTACATCAACAACGCAACATGCAGCCCTAACGTATTATCCACAAAGACTGGTGATGATGCAGTTGCAGAGTTCGTAACAGAGCAGGCTGTATTCTATCAGAATGGTACATGGGCTTGGAACGATATCTCCGATCTTGGCGAAGAGAACATTGGAATGCTTCCAATCTACATCGGCGCTGGAGACGAGGCTAACCAGGGATTATGTACTGGTACAGAGAACTTCTGGTGTGTAAACAAGAACGCTTCTGAGGAAGACATTCAGGCAACACTTGATTTCATGAACTGGTGTGTAACTTCTGAGACAGGCTTAAACGCTATGTGCATGACTGACGGTGGTTTACCATCTGGACAGGCTGGAATGGGATTCGTAATTCCTTTCAAGGGCTGCTTAGCAAACACTAACCCACTTGTAAACATCGCTACAGAGTATGTACAGAGTGGCCACACAGCAGTATCCTGGAACTTCACAACAATGCCATCTGAGAACTGGAAGAACGATCTTGGTTCTGCATTAACAGTTTATGCTGCAGACCAGACAGATGCTAACTGGGATCTCGTTGTTGATGCTTTCGTTAACAACTGGGCAACAGAGAAGGCTGCTGCAAACTAAGCTACAATTTTTAGCTAGAAACTTCTTTTAATATTTATTTACCCAGCAGGGTGGGAAACCTCCCACCCTGCTATATTTATACCTAAGCGAATTTATAAAAAGGGGGCTCATTATGGAACGATCCATTAGAAAATACTGGCCTATATTTGTATTCCCTACCATGGCCGCTTTTCTTATTGGTTTTATCATACCTTTTTTAGAGGGAATATATTTATCCTTCTGCGATTTCGTAACCATTAAGGATGCGACATTCGTTGGAGTAGACAACTATGTAAAGGCATTCCAGGACACAACCTTTGTCCATGCCTTTGGATTTACATCATTATTTGCAATCGCTACTTTGATTCTGGTAAATGTTTTAGCCTTTGCTGTGGCATTGGCTCTTACTCAGAGTTTTGCCGGTACTAACTTATTCCGTACCGTATTCTTTATGCCTAACCTGATCGGTGGTATCGTCCTCGGTTATGTATGGCAGTTAATTTTTGATGGTGTTTTAGGAAAATTCGACCTTGCACTGAAGCTAAACGCCAAGTTTGGTTTCTGGGGTCTTGTTATATTAATCTGCTGGCAGCAGATTGGTTATATGATGATTATCTACATTGCCGGTCTTCAGGCAATTCCTGGTTCCCTCTTAGAGGCAGCCAGAATCGATGGAGCAAGCAAGTGGCAACAGTTAATCCATGTGACCATCCCAAATATGATGCCTTCTATTACAATATGTACATTCTTAACCATTACTAACTCCTTCAAGCTCTTCGATCAGAACTTGTCACTTACCGGTGGTGAGCCTATGCATGGAACTGAAATGTTAGCCCTTAATATTTTCGAGACCTTCTACGGCCGTGTAGGCTGGGAGGGCGTAGGCCAGGCAAAAGCTGTAGTATTCTTTATCCTGGTTGTTGCAATCGGTCTCTTACAGTTAAGAATCAGTCGTGGTAAGGAGGTACAGCAGTAATGAAAAAGCGTATTGGAGGCATTTTTGCCACACTGTTTTTCACTTTGGTGTCAATTCTTTATGTTTCACCAATCTTTGTTGTTCTGATAAACTCCTTCAAAAAGAAGGCTTTTATCAACCTCGAGCCCTTCACTCTTCCTACTGAGAAGAGCTATGTGGGAATCGAAAACTACTTAACAGGTATTAATCAGTACGATATTTTAAAGGCCTTTGGATGGACCGCCTTTATTACAGTTTGCTCCGTCATAGTAATTCTGGTATGCTGTTCCATGTGCGCCTGGTACATTACCCGCGTAAATAACATTATCACTAAGATTATTTACCTTTTATGCGTTTTCTCCATGGTTATTCCTTTCCAGATGGTTATGTTTACCCTGTCTGGAACTGCGGACAGCTTAAAATTAAACACTCCATGGGGAATCATTATAGTATACCTTGGATTTGGTGCCGGGCTTGCAGTCTTTATGTTCTGCGGCTTTGTGAAATCTATTCCTATTGAAATAGAAGAAGCTGCCATGATAGACGGCTGCAACCCTATTAAAACCTTCTTCAAGGTTGTACTCCCAATTATGAAGCCTACATATATATCTGTAGGAATCTTAGAGGCTATGTGGATCTGGAATGACTTCCTCCTTCCATACTTAGTCCTTGATATTAAGAATTACAAGACAATCTCTATTGTCATCCAGTACATGAAGGGCAGCTACGGACGTGTAGATATGGGTGCTATTATGGCCTGCCTGATCTTAGCAATCATTCCTGTAATCGTCTTCTACCTTAGCTGTCAGAAGTACATTATAAAAGGTGTTGCAGCTGGTGCTGTAAAGGGTTAATCAAAAGGAATTCAAAATGACTATAAAAGACATCGCAAAACTGTCTGGATACGGCATTGGCACAGTCAGCCGAGTTCTAAACAATCATCCAGATGTAAGCAAAAAAGCAAGAGAAAGCATTCTCAAAATAATTGAAGAAACAGGATATCAGCCCAATTCCAATGCCAAGCTTTTGAAGTTGCAGACCAGCTCTTCAATACTGATTATTGTAAAGGGTTCTAAAAACCTTCTTTTTGCCGGTATTTTGGAAGAGATTGAAAACAGGCTGTCCATGCACGATGAGGACGCTCATGTAAGCTACATCGATGAGGATTCCAATGAAGTTTTGCATGCACTTACCCTTTGTAGAGAAAGAAATCCCAAAGCAATTATATTCCTTGGTGGAAACCTGGAGTATTTCAAAGAGAGTTTTTCAGAGATTAAGGTACCTTCTGTGCTTTTAACCAACACAGCAAAGGACTTAAACTACCCGAATCTTTCCTCCTTTACAACAGATGACCGTGAGGCTTCCATGAGGGTAATAGACTACCTGATTGAGAAGGGTCACAGAAACATTGGAATAATCGGCGGTAATCTCTCAAACACACAGATTAGTTACTCACGTATTCAGGGTGGACTCAGTTCCCTTGACAGCCACGGCCTTCCCTTCGAGCTAAAACAGCAGTATGAGCCCTGCCGTTTCTCCTTGGAGGAAGGCTACAAGGCAACGAAAAGGCTCCTTGACAGAACCCCATCCCTGACAGGAATTTTTGCCTTATCTGACGTAATAGCCATGGGAGCTATGCGTGCAATACTAGATTTAGGCAAAAGAATCCCGGAGGATATCTCCATTGTGGGCTATGACGGCATCGCCTTGTCAGATTATTGCAGCCCCAGATTAACCACCATAAGCCAGGACACTGAAACCATGGCAAAAGAGTGCGTTGATTATGTTTTAAAGAGTATTCACTACACTGAGCCCGCAGTTCACCAGGTAATAACCTTTGAGCTCAGCGAACGTGAAAGTGTAAAAGAAGTATAGGCTTAAGCCTAGGGAAGGACTATCACTATGAGAAGCGCAGGTATTTTAATGCCAATCACATCACTGCCATCTCCATACGGAGTGGGAACTCTTGGCCAAAGTGCCAGAGATTTCATCTCATTTTTAGCAGATGCAGGACAGACCTATTGGCAGGTGCTTCCTATCTGTCCAACCGGATACGGTGATTCCCCATATCAGTCCAGCTCTTCCTACGCAGGCAATCCATATATGATTGACCTCGATGAGCTTGCTAACTGGGGATTACTTAATAAGGAAGATTATGAAAATATAAACTGGGGAGACGATCCTCTCCGCGTTGATTATGGTTTATTATATGAAAAGCGTTTTGCCGTTTTAAGAAAGGCAAGCGATGCTCTTAACGCTAATCCCTGGCCGGAGTACAAGGACTTTTTAACAAAGGAGGCCTTCTGGTTAGATGATTACGCCCTCTTTATGGCTATAAAGAAGTCTGTGGGAGATGTCTCCCTGACTGACTGGCCTGAAGATCTTAGAAAACGCGATGAAGAAGCCCTTTCAAAGGCCGCTTCGGAGCTTTCAGAAGAGATTAGCTTCTACAAGGCAATTCAGTTTCTCTTCTTCCACCAGTGGTTTAAGGTGAGGGAATTCGCCAAGTCAAAGAATATCTCTATAATCGGCGATATTCCAATCTATGTGGCCCTTGACTCAGCTGATGTTTGGTCGCATCCTGAGGAATTCCAGCTTAATGAGGACCTCCTGCCAACTGAGGTTGCAGGCTGCCCTCCTGACGGCTTCTCCGCTGATGGCCAGCTGTGGGGAAACCCACTTTTTGCCTGGGACAAAATGAAGGAAGACGGTTTCAGCTGGTGGGCTCGTAGAATCAGCTACCAGATGAGCATATATGACGTAATAAGAATAGATCATTTCAGAGGTTTCGACTCCTACTACGCCATTCCTTACGGCGCAGAAAATGCCAAGAATGGCCGCTGGAAAGAGGGTCCAGGCATTGACTTCTTTAATAACCTTAGAGAACGCTTCGGGGAACTGCCTATCATAGCAGAGGACCTTGGCTTCCTTACAGAATCTGTAATGAAGCTCCTTAAGAACTCCGGCTTCCCGGGAATGAAGGTTTTAGAGTTTGCCTTCGACAGCCGTGACACAGGCTCCGGCTATTTGCCACAGTATTACGACAAAAACTGCATTGTATACACTGGAACCCATGACAACGACACAATCTTAGGTTGGGCTGATACAGCTCCTGCCGATGATGTTGCCTACAGTAAAAGATACCTGCACTATGACGGTGTGGAAGGCTTTAACTGGTGCATGATGAGAGCCGCTTTTGCCTCTGTGGCAGACACAGCTATTCTTCAGATGGCTGATCTTCTCGACCAGGCTTCAGAGGGAAGAATCAATATCCCTTCCACTCTTGGCGAAAACTGGAAGTGGAGATGTAAGACTGAAGACTTTAGTAAAGAGCTTTCAGAAAAACTCTTATCTATGACTAAGCTATATGGCAGATAATGCAAGTAATAAAAGAAGAGGGAGTAGCCCTTTGGGGTTGCTCCCTCTTTGTATCTTTAGCTTTCCTCAATTATAAATTTAAGGTGTCTGCCAGTGTTGCGAGAAGTTTCTTAACATCTATTGGCTTTGCCACATGTCCGTTCATTCCGGCCTTTATTGCGTTCTGATTATCTTCCTCAAAGGCATTTGCTGTCATGGCAATAACCGGTATTTTCTTCTTACTTGGTGAATCCAGATTCCTGATGGCCTTGGTTGCCTCGTAGCCATTCATGTTAGGCATCTGGATATCCATAAGCACCAGGTCATAATATCCTGCAGCTTCTTTCTTTAACATCTCAAGGCATATACTTCCGTCCTTGGCATGTTCTACCATCAGTCCGGCATTCTCAAGAACCTTGATTGCAATCTCCGCATTTAGGTCATTATCCTCCGCAAGGAGAATTCGCCTTCCTCTGAATATTTCTTTTTCAACCTTCCTTGTAGGTTCCGGTCTCTTTTTATAATCCTCTTCAGATGCAATTCGGAAGGGGAAGGTCAGGGTAAACCTGGTTCCAACATCCTTCTTACTCCAAACTTCAATGCTTCCATTCATTATCTCAACATACTTCTTCACAATGGCCATGCCAAGACCTGTACCTAAGATACTGCTATCTGTTGAGGTGCGCTCTCTTTCAAAGGAGTCAAAAACATGAGGCAGGTATTCCTCACTCATGCCAATACCATCATCCTCCACCACAAGCTGGTATTTTGCTATTTTGCCGTCTGAAGATATTTCGCTTAGAGAAGTCCTAATATGTCCGCCTTCCTTGGAATACTTAATTGCGTTGCTGACCAGATTCTCATATATCTGGCGGTATTTGATAGCATCCATAAAGACATATTCATGTTGGAAGTCAGAAACGACATCTAAGGTTAGATTGTGGCTTGCAAGCCCTTTCGCAAAATACTCAATGAACTTCTTTTTATCATTTTCAATGTGGGTGCAGGTTTCATTTAACTCCACCTTTCCATTTTCAACTCTGGCCATATCAAGAACATTATTTATTAGTGACAGCAGGAAATCACCAGCTGTTCTTATCTTGTGAATGTGTTCTATTAAGACCTCTTTGTCATCAATTTCTTCCGCCATAAGATTGGCAAAACCGATAATTGCATTCATAGGAGTACGAATGTCGTGGGACATATTAAAAAGGAACTGACTCTTGGCCTTATTGGCAGCATCTGCAGCAATCATGGCCTTGCTTAATTCCGCCTCGTGTTTTCTGTGTTCAGCAGCATTTCTAAGGAATACGGCTATAACAGCTGAAATGATTATTGTTATAAAGAGTGCAACCCCTGTTAGGTTATCTGTTATAAAATCGTATGCAGTATAAGAGTAGAACTCTGTCATGTACTTATTTGCAATACCTGCTCCATACTCTGTTCCAATAGTTTTAATTCCACGGTTTAGCAGAATTAAAAGGGCCGAATCCTCTTCCCTTACCCCAAAGCAACGGACACTCTGCTCGAAAAACGGTATATAGGACAGTTTTTTGTAAGCCTTATGCCCTGTAACTAATGGAGTACGGTATCTATTGACAATAGTTCCATCTGCATAGCCCTTTACCACAGCCTCCAGGCACTCTTTTATATTAGAATAGTATACTAGTTTGGCGTCTGGATAGTAGTTCTGACACAGTAATACATGATTCGTGTTATTCTTGTTCACCGCCAGTGTCTTTATGTTGTTGGTGTCTGCTTTTCCGTTAAAGAACAGGTTTTCACTGCAGGATATTACTGCCGAGCTACAATCTATCCCCTTATTCTCCAAATACCAGAGATTTCTGGTTATAGGCATAATAATGTCAACTGTACCATTTTTCAGGGCATCTTCCATATCCTGGGAGTTATTAAAAGAATAGTATTCTATCGAAAGCTTCTCACATAAGCCAAGCTCTCTCCACAACTCTTCTAATGCTTCAATCATGATTCCCCTTGGCTGATTATTAGTTTTAGTACAAAATGGTGCATAGTCTTCCATATAGCCAGCGCGCAGGCAGTCATGGGTGTTAATCCACTCCTGCTCTGAAGCCGTCAGGGTACGGTTTACCACTGTCGCCCCGTAATTAGAATACTGCAGATTCTGTAGAAGGTATGGATCCATCTCCTGCAGGGTTGACAATGCCTGATTAAGCTCTCTAAGAAGGTCTTTTCTTTTCCTGCTTACTGCAAGGTAATATGGTTCTTCCCCCACCTTGGCTACCATGGAGATATTGCTAATCGAAAGGACATTATTTTGAGTTCCCGTAATCAGATCGACTTTTCCCTTTTCAAAGGCTCTTTTCAGCTCATCAAAATCATCGAAACACACAATCTCTGCATTAAGATTGTTATCCTGAAGCCACTCCTTCGCAAAAAAGGTCATTCTATTATTTCTAATTCCACCAATTATCTTTCCATTTGCCGTGGAACTGTCACCCGGAATAACCTCGGTATTATCACTATGCTTATAGAGGCAATAGACATCTGTTCCCATAAACTGTTCAGGGAATAGCATGATTTCCTTACGTTCATCCGTGATTGAAACTCCCGCAAGAAGGTCAATTTCTCCCTTTTCCAGCATTTCATACAATTCTGCCCAGCTACCATAAACATACTCGTATTTCCAGTTAGTGTAGTCAGCCACCTTCTGCAAATACTCATAGCAGTATCCACTTTTCACTTCCTGGTCTGAAGAACCCTCCTGAAAACAGTCACTCTCATACCAGCCAACCTTAACTATCTCTATATTTTGCCCCTCTGCCAAGGCAGTTAATGGCAATAGGCAAAATATCAGGGTATTAAGTATTAGAAAGACTGAAAGAGTCCTTTTCATTTGAATAATAGCAGGTATCTTTTTCGACATTTTTAGGATAATCCTCCTTAAAAACCAGTAGATATATACTTCCTATATTTTCATGTACCACTTCGAATTTAATGTTATCATTTTGCCCTGTTATACTTCAAGAAATGCCTCTGTTATTTCACAAAAATCTCTTGATTAAATCTATCTTTATGGCTATACTGTAGATTCCTTGCTTTTACATAGGTCAGTCCACTGGCAGTCTCCGCATATCATGCTTCGAATGCCTTTCTCTATCACCTTTTCTTTTACGCAGGCGATAAACTCTTCATATGTCATTTCTTCTCCATCTATAATGCCACAGGCTTCCATAACCTTTTTGTCATACTTCTTAACCTTAACCTGTGACAGGCAGACTGGTCCGACTTTATTAGGGCAATTTTCGCATACCAGGTCCGTTTTAGCGACAATCATAACCTTTGTAGAAGGCTCCGCCTCCATCTCCCCAATTATTCTTCCCATATGGTCTGTGAAATCTTCACTGTATCCCTTGCCCTCATAGAATTGAAAACACATTCCATGGTGGGCTCTAAGTAATTTGCTCATGCATTCCTCCCTATCTTAATCATGTTTTATTCTCTTTCTATATATTCTATTCTTCATTTAATCTTATATCAAACGAAATAGAACAAAAAAGGAGCAGCCCTTCAGCCGCTCCCTGGTTTTGTTATTTATTGACTTTCTCAAAATCAGATGCTGGATGCTTACATATAGGACAAATGAAATCCGCTGGCAATTCCTCTCCAACATATTCATATCCGCAAATCTTACATCTCCACACAGTCTGGCCATCTGGAGTTTTACCTACTTCCTCTGGCTTTGGTTTGATGTTATTCATGTAGTACTCATAGGTTGCGGACGCTTCATCACTTAGGACTTCCATATCAGTAATCTCACCTATAAACATTGTGTGAGATCCAAGGTCCTCTGTTTTGTCTACCTTAACGGAAATGAAGGCATTGGTTCCCTCTGTAATGTAAAGAAGGCCATTTTGCCCTCTCTTGCAGGTATCAAAGTCTGCAAACTTGTCTACCTCTCTTCCCGTCTGAAAGCCGAAATGTTTGAAGAGCTCAAAGTCTGCCTTCTGGCTGATAATGGAAACCGTGAACTTGCCGGTTCTCATAACCATATCATGAGTGTAATTAGCCTTGTTTACACAGATGCTAACCTGATTAGGTGTTGAAGCTGCCTGGATAGCTGTGTTAATTACGCAGCCGTTATCCTTGTCACCTTCTCTTGCTGTCAAAACAAATAATCCGTAGCTTAGCTTGTACATTGCTTTTTTGTCCATACAAAAGCCTCCTTATAAATGTTGTTGCCGCTCCTATTACTACTCATCTTGATTTGGATTATAGCACCTTATTTATTTTTTTCCATATGTATTTCTAAAACTTAAGTTCCATATTGATGGATTTCTGTGAATCCAAATTTCTTATATAAACATGACCATATAATGTGGAAGTGTCAGTTTTCCATCAGCTTCACCAACATTACCCAGAACAAATTTATATCCCACGCTTGGCACATATTTCTTCATAAAATTAATTAATGATACAGTTGCTGTATTTCCTGCCTTTACCTCAATAGGAACTACTTCACCATTTTTTTCGAGTAAGAACTCAAGTTCATTATTATCATCTGGTCTGTAGTAATAAAGTTTGTAGCCTTTCTTTATCAGACATTCGCTAATAATATTTTCATAAATACCGCCCTTGGCACTACCCTTTATTGTATTTGACAAAATAGCCTGCTTCGTTTCTGTTCCATACATTGCGCATAATAAACCCGTGTCATTAATATAAAGTTTAAATTGATTTTCTTTCGAATTACCGAGTAATGGTAAATACGCCTCTGTAACATTATTACATATATGCACTATCGCTGAATCAGTTAACCATTGAACACTCGCGCCGTACTTTTTACTTGTTTGTCCTTTTTCCACAGTTGAGTATTGGAATTTTTTGAGTTCCTTTGCAAGCTGTCTTGGAATTGCACTATAACAATTCTGAACTTTGACTTTTTCAGCACCTTTAGCATGCTTTGAAATATCAAACTTATAGTTTTCAAGAATTCTATTTTGAATGTTTGCTACACGATTAAAATCATGATGTTTTACATAATCATCAACAACTTCCGGCATTCCTCCTACCACAATATACTCTCTAAATAATTCCTCATATTTCTTATTTATAGCATCGGGTACTGTTGTTTTTGTTATATAAAACTCTTTCAATGCCTCTATCGCATTTTTTGTGTATCCCTCCGCCCACAAAAACTCTTCAAAGTCCAAAGAATACAACGTCAAAAAGTCTTCATAACCAGTAGGAACAGAATCTGGTTCTTCAGCCTCAGCATCTCCATTTTCTGCATATGTTAAACCCAATAAACTACCAGAAGTGATAACGTCATAACGACCATCCTCTGTCAGAAATTTAATAGCGGTTCGAGCATTTCCACAGTTTTGAATTTCATCTAAAAAAATCAAAGTATCATTTGGAACAAAGGTTATGTTCGTCAAAAACAACGACATTCTTTTATAAATATTATCCGCTGATAAATCTCCATCAAAAATGTATTTAAGTTCTTTTTGCTTTATAAAGTTTATTTCTATAAAAGACTTGTATTCTTTCCTTCCAAATTCTCTAACTAAATATGATTTACCAACCTGTCTGGCGCCCTTCACCATCAATGATTTATGATTTCGATCAGCTTTCCATTTCACTAAATCTTCATACGCTTTTCGCTCTAACATACCATAATCCTCCTGCAATTACAGAATAGCTCAAATCCGCCCTTTTTTCAAGGCTATGGAATAAAATCAGCATATTAATCCTTCAGATTAGGAATAGAATCGGCATATAAATAAGTCAAAAAAGGAATAGAATCAGTATATATAAATCCAAAATACGGAATAGAATTGTAGCAGTCAATAAAATATTAATTCATTTGGATCATTCAATAAAAAAAGGATTTACGTTTTGTTTTAACCTAAATCCTTTTAATAAGTATTGCACCCTCAGTAAATACATACTCATGACCAGTCGCAGCCTTTCTAGGTAATTTTTTTGCTCCTTTTAAGTACTGCCAAGTCTGTCTATGTTCTATAGGGAGTTTTCCCATTGTTTCGTCCGAATGAGTCACCTCTGGCAAAGTATAGTAAAGCTTCTTCTCTTGGATAAAATATGAAGAGTCAACTTCACCATCATCCCCTTTATTTCCGCGAATAGTATATCAGATGTAGTGAATATTATCTATTATAAATGCCATAAATATTATTCTTCTTATTTTTCCTAATCTTAATAATCGAACTGTCTATAATAACGTCTAATAGAAAGCGGATGTCTAAGGAATAGCTCCATATACTGGTCCACACGATTATTAACCGCCCTCATAACATGATGAGATATTGAGCCGCGGAATTCTTCGCTTATTCCTGGAAGCTCATGTTCTTTGGTATCGATTATTGTATAGTTACAATTAACCTTAGGCAAGAATCTTGCAACTCGTTCCGCCAATGGACGTTGCTCATCTTCTCCGATAAATAATGTAACCGGAGTATCTGCCACTATGATTTCCTGCATTCCATGGAAGAATTCCTGACAACTTATGGACTTGGTTCTAATCCACATCTGCTCTTCCCAGTAACACATAGCATATGAATAAGTCGCTCCATACTGATTGCCTGAGCCAATGAAATAATGTGGAAGATCTTTATGCTCATTGAAAAAAGCAACCTTCTCTTTGGCGTAGTTAAATGCCCATTCATCTGCGTCTTTTTCAACCTGCACTAATACCTTAGCAAGATTCTCTTCCATTTCCTTATTATATCTATCATACTCTGGGAATTCACCATTCTTATACATAAGGTAATTCGCCACCATATAGAATTTGAGCTGCTCATTCATTGGATAAGTAATTAGATAATCCTGTCTTTCTTCTGCGGTAAGGGTTGTTCCCGGAGTATCGATAAAAGCAAATACCCTAGCTCCCATTCCTTTTACTTTGTCGACTAGTTCTACCATTTCCTTGGTATTACCGGATACAGAGGAATATATAACTACAGACTTATCTGTAAAACGCTTATTTCCTGTTGTTAAGAACTCTGCTGCATTCTCAATATACACAGGAAGACTTGAACGTCCTCTCATATATACTTCTACCTGCATTCCGGAAGCATAGGTTCCACCTATTCCCATAAAGTATATTCCATCAAATCCGTCTTCCCAGATTTCATCAATAATCTTCTCAATCTCAGGTCTAAGCTTGAGTGCTCCGTTAACACTATCTAATTGCTTCTGTTCATCAAAATTGCGAAGACATGGTCTTACATCTTCTTTCCACATTGCTGCTTCGTATTTCATCTTATTACACCTTCCTACACACATTAGTTGGTAAAATTAACTTCGTAACTACATCTATCTCCCCTGGTATAGCTAATGTTATACTCTATAACTCTTTCTTCTGTATCTCTAGTAATACTGCGAAACATCATTACAGGGGAATCCGTACTTATTTCTAAGAGCTTAGCATCATTCTCTGAAAGTCTTATAAGATCTAATGTCTCATATGCTTCATCTAAGGTAATGCCATACATCTCATATATCTCGTATATGGAAAATACCGATAAATCAATACCCTCCATTTTAGGTATAAGATATTGTGGAATATAAGTTTCTTCAAGGGATATTGGTTCTCCATTGGCTCTACATAATCGCTTAATATAATAAATAATATCTTCAGGATCCACTCCTAGAATATGTCCATATTTATTACCTGCTGTTCGTTTATACATAGATATTACCTTAAAAGACGAAGACTTCTCTGCGCCTTTCATAGTACTTGTAAATCCCTCTAACACTTCCATGTTACGTCTGATTCTCTCGCCCAATACATAAGCTTCATTATCTGAAACGACACGAATTAAGCCTTCTTTTTCTAATGCAGCCATGGCCGCTATCACAGTCTCTCTCTTAACTCCATATAATGAAGATAGCTTATTTGCAGAAGGGAGCTTGATTCCAGGCTTCCATTCTCCCTCTTCTATTTCTCTTCTAATGAATTCTCTAACATGTAATGATATTGTCTGTTTATAGGTATATTCCACTACTAGCTCCTTATTCCCAGGCTCCAAAATACTGTAAAGTCTCTGTTGCCCTCTCCGCTCCCATCTTCATTGCTTCTTCGATGGTTTTATTCTCTATTATTCCGAAAAGAAAGCCTGCAATATAACTGTCTCCTGCTCCCATAGTATCAACAAGATTGTCGCATGGAATTATTCCAAAAGAATGGAAATTCTCTCCGTCATAGCATAGACTTCCTTTTTCGCCAAGCATGGCGATTACAAGTTCCGGTCCTTTTTCATAGTAATCCTTAAGCTTATTTCTTAATTCCTCTGAATCTCCCTCGTCTGTATCAGTGGAGAAAAAGAAATAATCTGTATAAGGCAATGCCCTTATACAAGCTTCATCTTCAGGTCTTGTAGCTCCATCAAAAGCAGTCTTAATACCTCTTTCTTGTAGATCCTTATACTGACCTTCTACTTTGCCCCATAGATCGCATACCACAACGTCGTGGGTGGCTATAAAATCCATATCATCTTCAGAAAGTACATATTCAGCTAATACGCCTTCATCATATTCACCAAATACTCTCTCCCCATCTATAAGGCTTACATTAGATACTGCTGTTTTTCCTTCTTTTTGAACTAACCTTGTAACATCGAGTCCTTTTCCCTTAATAGCCTCTATCATTATTTTTCCATACTCATCCGTTCCAACTGGTCCAATATACGATGCCTCTCCTCCCATGGCAACAGTATATACTCCCATATTAACTGGGCCACCTCCTGGGCATGGCTTGCCATTATCTATATTGTCGTAATAATCAATGCAATTACTTCCTACTGCCGCGAGCTTCATTATCATTCCCTCCCTTCGTCTTCATGTTGTCTTCTTAATGTACTGGTAAATTGAATCTCGTCTGACCTGGCTACATTCTCGAAGTATTCAATGACTCTCCCCTTATCATCTTCAGCAATTCCTGTCAAAAGATATAAGAATTGACCTTCTTCAACATTAAGAATACTAGCTTCATTTTCGCTAGCATATGTAATACTAATGCTTTCTTTGCCTCTAACCGGGTTAATCCCATATTCTTCTAGAATCCTATATACAGATTGATCGCTTAAGTCTTTCTCCTCAATACCTTTACAATATTGGTAGTTGATATAACTTCTTTCAATCATAAAGGGCACATTTTTTCTTATTCTTCTTCTCTTAAGATAAAATACTTTAGAATGCTCTGGGATTCCTAATTTTAACGAAACATGTTTATCACTTTCTTCTATTCTTGCCTCCAGGACCTCTGTCCACAGAAAATATCCGGTTCCCCGCATACTTTCTGAAGTGGACTTGGCATCCTGTAGATTACGAATAAGTCTCGGTGGCGCCACATAGGTACCAGAACCTTTTTCGCTATATATTACGTTCTCATCTATGAGACGTTTTAGAGCAACTCTTAATGTAGATTTATTAATGCCCCACATTTCACACATACTTCTCTCGCTTGGAAGCTTGGTGTGAGGCTTTAATTCATTACTCATTATGTACCACTCAATCTGCTCTATCGCCTTATCTCGTGGCAAAATCTCTCTAATATTACTCATTAATAATTGCTCCTGCTATTCTTTATTTAATCTATGCTTTCGCGCTATTATTCTTATTATTCCAATAGAAATATACTGGAAGTCCTGTTACTACTGCAATAAATGCACACAATAAGCTCTGTAATGGAGCATATGTTAACTCACCCCAGATTAAGGTGCATGTCATTCTTCCCCTAATCCGAGCTTACGTCCTAGCTCATTATTATTGTTCTCTGACATGAAAACTCTCCTTTCTCTACAGTCATAGCTGTATTGCCAATAATAATCTAGAGAGTTCTATATCATTCCAATTATTGACTAAGAGTTTCCGAATCCCCTTAGCTTCATACCACTATAGTGTATCTTAAGACTCGATATTTCTCTATCTGCATATATCCCAAACAGTACTTAAGTTCTTTGATGTTTTTTTCGAAAGTGTATTACTATGCCAGTTCGAGTTGTACCACTTTCGCCCTTTTTACCAATTATAACCTTGCTAACAAACGCTTTTTTAACAACGTTCTGGTAATTATCACCATAGTGGTCTAACCGAGAGTATTTCATAGCTCCAATTTCGTGAATCGCTCTAAAAGAGAATTATCATTTTGTCTATCTCTCCAATTGTTCATTTTGGAATTAAATGATATCTTTTTTCATGCAGGAGCCAAGTCAAGGTTCTTGCGAGATGTTATATATCGTTTCCAATTATCATTTCAAACTCATTTTATATCTGTGTTTTCCGAATAATTGTCCACAGATACCCACGAACCATAAGTTGATCCCCCTTTCATATGAAAGGGGGCATTCTCAACTTATCTTATTAATAAAGGAGATCATAATGTCTAGTAAAGCAGATATTATTATATTATCCAATTCCATATTCACCGCCACTTCAGACTGTCCTATTAAGGGTTATGTTGCAATAGCTGGTGATTCCATTATCGCCGTAGGAGAAGGTGACCGCAATTCTATCGATTCCGCTTTAATAAACAGTAATACACGATTCGTTGAATGCGGTAATAATAGCGTTATGCCAGGATTAATAGACGTCCATTGCTTCTTCTCAGGTTACGCCATGCAGAAATACTATTCACTTGGCGATGATTACGATCCTGAAGGCAACGTACCAATGCTTAAGAAAATGTTTGAAGATGTTAATTTTATCGAAGAAGAATTCAAGAATTACATGAATATGATGAATAGACGCGGCGTTACTTCAGTAAAAGAAATGGGCTTCGATAATTATTATGGATTCACAGATACTTTGGAAAAATTAGAAAAAGAAGGGACTTTATCATTACGAGTTAATTACATGAGTCAGCCAGTTGCTGAGAAAATGAATCTCCCATACGGTCTTGAGATGAAGGAGCGCTTCCATAGTGACTGGGTTAGCTTCTCTGGTTACAATCTTATGACCGATGGCTCAATTAGTGAATTCGATGGAGAGCTTAAGCATCCATATTGCGATAAAGAAATCACCTGTAATCTTGATATTGACTGGAATTCCATTGAGAAAGATGTATTAGCTGTCGATAAAGCAGGATTGCGTTATTCACTCCATGCTCAAGGGGATGGTGCTATTATGAAAGCTATAGATATATTCGAAAAATGTCAGCGTGATAATTCTGGAAAATTAATTAACAGACATGCTATTACAGACCTTGAAATGAGCGATGAAGCCGACCTTGAAAGAATGGGCAAGTTAGGAATAGTAGCTGAAATATATCCTCAGATTCAATCCATTGCCAATAGAAAAGACAAGCTTGATATGATTCATAAGCATATTGGAGAGCACCGCGAGAAACAGTATTGGAACAGACGCAAAATGATAGATAATGGTGTAATTATTAGCTGCGGAACCGACCTTCCTTTATTATTCGATAGTGTTCCAGAATCAATATATCATGGAGTATATGGTTATTTCCCTGAGGGTGGTGCAGCCTTTAATGAAGAAAATATGCTTACCATACCTGAGCTACTAACAGCCTGGACCTATGGCGGCGCATATAATCTGTCAAAAGAGAACACAATTGGCTCACTTGAAGTTGGAAAGAAAGCCGATATTGTTGTATTTAGTGGAGACTTATTTAACACCCCATCTGATTCCATAAGGAATATCGCGGTATCCTCCACATGGATTAATGGCAAGTGTGTATACAATGCTTAATTATAAGAGCCCTTGGCAGCATAACCAAGGGCTCTAACTCCATTCTTAAAATCAGTATTACCGCTTTAAGCTTTCTTCTTTAACTGGAAGAATTCATTAATGCTTTCATTAATCTTTTCAGGTGGAAGGTTCTTTAATAGATATCCCTGTGGATGTAATGCCAACACCTTCTTAACACTCTCTGCATCATCCTTACTGGTTAAGAACATTACCGGAATAGAACCATTCTCCGAATCATCGCGAAGCATTTCCAGAACCTGTGGCCCATTTGCAACCGGCATCTCATAATCCAATAACACCAAATCCACCGGATTCTTTGCAATATATTTGATTGCCTGAACACCAGAAGAAGCCATACCCACATGGTATTTATCCTTAAGCCAATCATATATCATTCTCATGTAGGTAATATCATCATCCACGATTAGTATATGCTTCTTTCTGCCCTCTCCTGTTTCGGTTTTAAAAAAGCCCATAACACATTCCAGGAAAGCATCCATATCAAGCGGTCTCGTAAACGTCTTCAGACTCAGGGACGCCGGCAAAACACCCTCGACCCGCTCCAGGTCCTCTGGATTTCCGATAACCAAAATCTTTTTTTCCTGATCCTCTGCTACGTCTCGCATAAAAATCAAGCTATCCCTCTGTTGCGCTAGCTGGTCATTAGCACAAACAACAAAGAGCGCTATTTGATTTTTCAACTCGTCCATTTTCTGAATTTCCGGTCCCACGAAAACAGCAGAGATACTTTTTTCTTCCAGCTTGGTTCTAATTCCTCTTGTAAAAAAACCATCTGTATTACTAACAATCGCTACCATCTCATTCATTATGTGAATCTCCCTTTATCTGGTATTTGATTTCATCCCAATCAAGCTGTAACAAAGCCTCATTTATCCGCTCGAATCGCTTTTTGTCCTCGTCCTCAAGCCCATATTCCATAACAGCTCTCATAATCTCCTCAACGGTACCATAATCCATTGTACCACAAGCTTCAAGAATTGTATCATAGGCATCCTTAAGTAGCTCAGGTGAAATTTTTTCCTTTTTGCTTTCGTCGCCATCAAGGAAGCATAGGCTTTCATTCAAGGCCCTGTAATCCTCTAACAGTGCTTTTGTATTCTCATCAATGAAGGAAAACTTATCATTTTTCCCAGCATCCTCGAGCTGCCTTGCCTTTTCCGAAAGGGAACTGGCGCCGATGATTCTTGCAGCACTTTTCAATGCGTGTACCTTAATGGTATAGCCTGCGATGTCCCCGCAGCGGTACAACGCTTCAATTTCATCAGCCTTCTTTGCTGCAGTATCATGAAATACCTTTAACACGGATAGGAAGCCCTCCTTGGAGCCGCAACTCTTTACGCCCTCGTCCACATCAAGCACTGCTATTTCATAGACCTCCTCCGGCAACTCCACCGCTTCCTCTGGGTCACCCTGCGCATCTGCATCGTCGGAAAATGGAATACATTTTTCGTCTGGCAATCTTTTATACAAAAGCCGCTCCAGCTTTTCCCCGTCCACTGGCTTTGACATATAGTCGCAAAAGCCTGCAGCAAGATACATCTCTCTTACACCAGAAATTGCGTTTGCTGTAAGTGCTATGCACGGAGTGTCCACGTGTTGCTTTATTTTCTTAATCTCTTGCAGCGTCTCAATGCCATCCATATCCGGCATCATATGGTCGATAAAAATACAATCATATCCATTCAGCTTTGCCAGACCTATGGCGTCCCTTCCAGAGACGGCTGTATCTATTTTAATTTCCGTTTTCTTTAGGAGATTAACCACGACAACTAGATTTGCCTCGGTATCATCCACAACCAAAATCCTGGCATCTGGAGCCGTAAAGAGCTGATGGTATGCCCTTCTCTCGTGTTGCAGTGCATTGTAGCGTTTTGCCACATCGCCAACCGGTTGGGAATCAATCACGCCCTGCATAATCTCAAAGGAAAAGGTTGAGCCCTTTCCATACTCACTACTCACCGTAAGTTCACTATCCATAAGAGACAGCAAGGTCTTAACAATGCTCATTCCAAGCCCTGTGCCCTCGATATGACGATTTCTTTTTTCTTCAATTCGATCAAACGGAGAAAAAAGCGCCTGCATATCCTCTTCCTTGATACCAATTCCCGTATCGACTACCTTGACCTTCAACAGAATATCCGAATCCTTAGGCTCGTAATCCACAAAAAGTGTTACCCCGCCCTCCTTGGTATATTTTACCGCATTGGTTAGAAGATTAAGAATGCATTGCTTGATGCGAACCTCATCTCCATATAGCATGCTTGGAATATTTTCATCGACCTCAATTTTTAAATCGAGTCCTTTTTTGACCGCACGTTCCCTGACCATGTTGACCAAGTCTCCCACCACTGAGGATAAATCATACTGTACAGGGATAATCTCCATTTTTCCTTCCTCCACCTTGGAAAAATCGAGAATATCATTAATAAGAGAAAGCAAGGTCTTGCCAGCCATTTGAATGTCTGTCGCGTAGGAGAGAATCGCCTCCTCACTACTCTCGCGCAGAATCATCTCATCCATTCCAAGCACCGCATTGATTGGAGTTCTAATATCATGAGACATATTGGCAAGGAAGGTGGACTTCGCCTTATTCGCATCGTCTGCACGCTGCTTCTGTCTTTCCAGCTCCTCCATGTATGCAAGATGATCCGTCTCGTCCACAAACACGTATACATAGCCAACCGTCGTTTTTCCGTCCTTTAATTCCTTTTTCTCAGCACGATATTTTCTTTCATTTTTTTCTAGCATTTCGTTTGTATCGATTACCGATTCCACCGATTGCATGGTTACGAGTGGACTGCTTAACAGCTCTGGAAAGAGTCTTGTCGCATGCTCGTTGTGATAGCTTACATTTCCGTTTACATCGACTGCAATAATTGCCTCTTCCAGTCTCTCTACCACAAAATCCTCTGCAAGCTTTCGCGCATCCAAAAGATCATACTTATTCAGCGCGATAAAAATAAATACGGCCGCAATTCCATAGGACAAAACGGTCAAATCATAAGGATCTGCAACCTTGGAAGCCTCCAACACAAACAGCACGGACTGAAAAATGATAGAAATGATGATACACCCTGTACATTTTTTCGTCTGCGGATTCTTATCTCGTATGTATTTCTTGATGAGGTGGTAGGTTCCATAAACAATATAAGCAAGAATCGTTGCATCATAAACCCAATGCCAAGCGCCGTGCACAGTCAGAATATGCGGGAACATCCCCTCATCAGTATACGAGTAGGACGAATAGTACATGTGATTCACCTTCATGGTAAGCACACTTACATAGGTTGTGATATGGATTAATATCAACGGAATCATCACATATGCTTTCATCCTCTTCTCAAGGTCACAGTAATAGATTACAAAAAGCAAAAGTGCATAGGCTACAAAGGACTTTCCCAAATATGCGAACTGACGGCATAACACGGCAGACTCCAAGCTCCTTGCCTGCATTTCCCCAAGGTATCCAGCACTATTGATTAGGGTAACCATGCTATAGAAAAACAGAGCCCCATGCTTTTTGTTTTTCCAATTCATCAGCATAAGTCTACACTGAAATAATAGACCAAATACAATGAGATATTGAATTGCCAAAAAGAAATAATAAATATTCATAATTGTCAAACTCCCCTTTTAACATAGCCTGCGGATGTATCATTCTCTGCTTTCCTTGTATGGATCTGGATTCTTGGTTTCATCCTTGATTAATGCAAATATCTCACCGATTAATTCTGGTGAAGAAACTACGCCATAATCCACCTCTGACAGGTAACGAAATCTTAATGAAAGAGAGCTTCCGAGATTTGATGCTATCATGAAGAATCCTCACGGAATTATCCTCGTAACGGGACCTAC
>JAZQNS010000057.1:0-17089 GCA_045627425.1 Lachnospiraceae bacterium
TGTCATAGCCTTCTCTGGAGGGCCTGACTCAATATGTATGCTGACAATACTGGCTTCTCTTAGAGAGGAAATGAACCTTAAGCTCACTGCTGTGCATGTTAACCATCACATTCATGTGGCAGAGGCAGATGAGGATGAGGAATATGTTATTAAGATTTGCCAGGAATACAATATCCCACTTCGACTCTTCCATGAGGATGCCCCCAAAACTGCCAAAGAATGGGGAAGAGGCTTGGAGGAGACGGGCAGAGAACTTAGATATATGCACTTCGAGGAGGTTCTAAAGGAAGAGGGAGCGGACTTCATTGCGGTTGGTCACCACAAGAACGACCTTGCGGAGACAATGATCTTCTTCCTTAGCAGAGGAACAGGCTTAAGAGGATTAACCCCAATCAGGGGAAAGCAGGGCAAGTATTTAAGACCCCTTCTCTGCCTCACAAGAAAAGAGATTATGGAATACGTGGAATCCACGGGAATCAGATATGGAATTGACCCTGGAAACACTGACCTTGATTACTGCAGAAACCAGGTAAGATGGGAAATCCTGCCGAGGATGGAGAAACTAAATGCCCAGGTTGTTGAGCATATGGCTGAGACTGCCGAGGATGTGGAGGATGCCCTTCTTGTGTTAGATGAGCAGGTGGAAAAAGCCTGCGACAGATATTTCCTTGAGAGTGAAAAGGGACTTCTTATTAAGGAGGACCTTAGGAATGAGCCACATCACTATATTTTTTCGGAGGTTTTAATGAGGGCTATGGCAAGGGTTTCCGGCAGGAAGAAGGATATAGCCAGGGTCCATGGAGAAAGCCTTGAGAAGCTCTTATACGGCCAGACCGGAAGACAGATTAATCTTCCTTACAATATGGTGGCAAAAAGAACCTATGAGGGTCTGTTAATTGCCAGAAACGAAGGCAACTATGATACATCCATAGAGGAGGAGGAGGATATCGAGGTTAGCCTGGAACTGGGAGTTAATATTTTGCCGGACGGGGCAAAAGTAATCTTAGAGCTGATAGACAAGGCCGAAGCATTAGACATGGGGGATAACTATACCAAATGCTTTGATTATGGTATAATCAAGGATAGTATTGTCTGTCGACACAGAAGGCAGGGGGACCGAATGGTTATCAATGCCGATGGCAGGGAGAAAAAACTTCAGGACATTATGGTTAACGCCAAGATGCCAAGGGAGGACAGGGACAGAGCATGGATTATTACTGGAGGCGGCAATATCATATTTGTACCTGCTCTTAGAAGAAGCGAGCTGGCCCTTGTGACAGACGAGAGTAAAGAGATTTTAAAAATAACCTATGAGCCATAAGGCGGAAGGAGTAGAAATGAGCGAGAAGATTAAGGTATTAATCAGCGAGGAAGATGTAGATAAGAGAATTGCCGAGCTTGGCCGTGAAATCAGTGAGAAGTATGCAGGTAAGGAAGTGCATCTTGTATGTGTCCTTAAGGGTGGCGTTTTCTTCATGTGTGAGCTTGCAAAGCGCATCACTGTTCCAGTTACCATGGATTTCATGAGTGTAAGTTCCTACGGCGACGATACTAAGTCCAGCGGAGTTGTTAAGATTGTTAAGGACTTAGATCAGCCAATCGAAGGCAAAAATCTCCTTGTAGTTGAGGATATTATTGATTCCGGTCGTACCTTAAGCTACCTCCTTAAGAATCTTTCCGACAGAAAGCCAGCATCCATGGAACTCTGTACATTATTAGACAAGCCAGAGCGCCGCGTGATTGATGTGGATGTACATTACACAGGCTTCGAGATTCCAGATGAGTTTGTAGTGGGCTATGGTCTCGACTATGCCCAGAGATATAGAAACCTTCCATTCATCGGAGTGGTAGAGTTAGATTAGGAGGAAACTAGTATTGAAGAAACAGGCAAGAGGAGTAATCCTTTACCTTGTATTAATTGGACTGGTGGTATTTGCGTGGTTTTATTTTGACAATGTCTCCAACGTAAATTCATCCTACACCAAGGACCAGTTTGTTGCGGATATGGAAGAGGGAAAGGTCCTGTCCGTAGTTGTTGAGCAGAGCAGAGATGTGCCAACAGGTACCCTTCAGATATCCCTTGCTGGCAAGGATGACAAGGGACAGGTGACTACAGTTACCAAGAGCCTTGAGGTGTCTGATGTAGGCGAAGCAGAGAAACTCATGGAGGACCATGATTTTAGCGATTATGTCCTTACAGCAGTACCTGCAGAGAGCTTTCTTAAGGATTTACTGCCTTTACTCTTAGTATTTGGAGCGATGTTTATTCTCTTCATCATCCTTATGAACCGTCAGGCAGCAGCAGGCGGTGGCGGCGGACGTATGGCTGACTTCGGCAAGTCCAGGGCCAAGATGATGAATGAGGATGTATCCAAGTTAAACTTTGATTCTGTGGCAGGACTTGAGGAGGAGAAGGAGGATCTGGTTGAGATCGTTGACTTCCTTAAGGACCCAGGAAAGTATACAGAGTTAGGAGCCAGAATCCCTAAGGGCTTAATCCTTGTGGGACCTCCTGGAACCGGTAAGACTTTACTTGCCAAGGCAGTCGCAGGAGAGGCAAAAGTTCCTTTCTTCTCTATCTCCGGTTCCGACTTTGTTGAGATGTTCGTAGGTGTAGGTGCTTCCAGAGTTAGAGACATGTTCGAGGAGGCTAAGAAGAATGCCCCTTGTATAGTCTTTATAGACGAGATTGACGCTGTTGCCAGAAGACGTGGTACTGGTATGGGCGGCGGACATGACGAGAGAGAGCAGACCTTAAACCAGCTTTTAGTTGAGATGGACGGTTTCGGCAACAATGAGGGAATCATTGTAATGGCCGCAACTAACCGTGTTGATATTCTTGATCCTGCTATTATGAGACCAGGCAGATTCGACAGAAAGGTTCACGTAGGACGCCCTGATGTCAAGGGAAGAGAGGAAATCCTTAATGTTCATGTTAAGAATAAGCCTTTAGCTGAGGATGTGGATCTTAAGAAGATTGCCCAGACTACAGCGGGTTTTGCCGGTGCAGATTTAGAGAATCTTATGAATGAGGCCGCAATTATGGCTGCCAAGGCAGGACGTAAGTTCATTACCATGGCAGATGTAAATCAGTGCTTCATCAAGATTGGCATCGGCGTGGAGAAGAAGAGCAGAATCATCTCCGAGAAGGAGAAGAAGATTACAGCTTACCATGAGGCTGGCCATGCAATTCTCTTCCATCTTTTGCCTGATGTGGGACCTGTATATTCAGTGTCTATCGTGCCAACAGGCTCCTCTGCAGCAGGTTACACTATGCCTGTAAATGAGAGAGATGACATGTTCACCACAAAGGGCAAAATGATTCAGGAAATTATTGTGGACCTTGGCGGACGTGTTGCCGAGGAGATAATCTTCGATGATATAACCACAGGCGACTACCAGGATATCAAGCAGGCAACCAATATGGCTAAGTCCATGGTTACCAAGTTCGGTATGTCCGAGAAGCTTGGACTTGTGAATTATGACAACGATGACGACGAGGTATTCATCGGACGAGATCTGGCTCATGCTAAGGGTTACTCCGAGGGCATTGCCTCAACTATTGATTCTGAGGTACACCGCATTATCGACGAGTGCTATGCTGATGCAAAGCGTATTATCAACGAGAATATCGATGTTCTTCACAAGTGTGCAGCCCTTCTTTTAGAGAAGGAGAAGATTACAAGAGAAGAATTTGAAGCCCTCTTTGAGGCTTAAGCTTATAGGAGAAGGTGAAGGCAGTTCAACTTAAAGGTGACAAGATGAATTGCGTTTGTGCATATTTTACATAATGGTAAGCCATTGGAGGGGAATGTTTAGTGACACTTTTGTCAGCTAAAATGCTATTATAATTAAGTAAACCCCCCAATACATTTTATAATTTTTGCTAACCCCATAGTAAAAATACCTTCTCCTAAAAAGGCAACCTCGTGGTTGTCTTTTTTGTTATGAAGGAGGTCAATGATCAATCGTGCTTGCACGAATTGACATTGAACGACTGATTATCATCGCCATGGTTTGCGAAGCAAAATATGGCGATGTATGGCAACGAGGGATGCAGCGCCGCCGGTGCTCGCACAAATGGTGACTATATATAGATTGAGAGACAGAATTTGGAAGCATTAAATAAAGTGGCCCTTTTTGCGGATGCGACAGACGACTACCGCATTCCGAGAGAGCCAGACCCATTTAAGACAGTAACATACAGATTTCGTACAGCAAAAGACAATGTTTTCTCTGTATTCCTTGTAACCAGGGAATCAGAGTATCAGATGGAGAAGGCTGAAACTGTTGGAGATTTCGACTATTACCAGGTTGAGATTCCATGCACAGATGAGACCTTCTATTACGTGTACAGAGTGCATGGCCTTGATGAGACTCTTTTCTATCAGGAGACCGGTATTTTTAATGAGCCTGACTGGAATGTATCCTACAGGTTTAAGCCTGGCTTTAAGGTTCCTTCCTGGGCTCAGGGTGCAGTTATGTACCAGATCTTCGTGGACAGGTTTAACAACGGAGATCCTAAAAACGATGTACGAAAGAGAGAGTACTACTATAACTATGCCCACTCTGATGATGTGACCTTCTGGAGAAGGGATGTATCACCTAGTCATGTGGGAGAGTTTTACGGTGGAGACCTTCAGGGAGTAATTAACAAGCTTGATTATCTTGAGGGACTTGGTGTTGAGGTAATATATTTCAATCCTATTTTTGTATCTCCTTCATACCACAAGTATGATACTCAGGACTATGACCACATTGATCCACACTTCGGCGTAATTGTCGAGGAGGAGGGTCAGTTCCTCGCGGATGCGGATATGGATAATACCCATGCATCTATGTATATAAGCAGAGTTACCAGCAAGGCTAACCTTGAAGCCTCCGACATGCTTTTTGCCGAATTGGTTAAGAAGGCTCATGAGAGAGGTATGAGGGTAATCATTGACGGAGTCTTTAACCACTGCGGCTCCTTCCACAAGTGGATGGATCGAGAGGGCATATACGCAGGCAGACCGGGATATCAGCCTGGTGCCTACCAGTCATATGACAGCCCTTACAGAGATTATTTTTCATTTGGGAATAGCGACTGGCCATATAATAAATCCTACGAGGGCTGGTGGGGCTTCGATACCCTGCCAAAGCTTAACTACGAGGGCTCTAAGGACCTTGAGGACCAGATTATCCGCATAGGAAGAAAGTGGGTATCACCTCCATTTAATGCAGATGGCTGGAGACTTGATGTGGCTGCAGATTTAGGACATTCTGCGGAGTATAATCATTATTTCTGGAAGAGATTTAGAAGAGAGGTCAAGGAGGCTAATCCGGACGCACTTATCCTGGCAGAGCATTATGGTGACCCAAGGCCCTGGCTTGAAGGTGAAGAGTGGGATACCGTAATGAATTACGATGCCTTCATGGATCCAGTAAGTTATTTCCTCACTGGAGTGGAGAAGCATTCCGATGAGTTTCATGGAGAACTCATTGGAAACGTGGACTACTTCAAAGAGGCAATGAAGCACAATATGGCCCAGTTTATGGAGTCATCCCTTCTCTCGGCCATGAATGAGCTTAGCAACCACGACCACAGCCGCTTTATGACCAGAACTAACGGCAAAATAGGCAGAGTCGGTCACTTAGGCGCCAGGGCAGCAAACGAGGGAATCAGGCCTGAGATAATGGCTGAGGCTGTAGTATTACAGATGACCTGGCCAGGTGCACCTACCATTTATTATGGTGACGAGGCAGGACTTTGCGGATTCACTGACCCGGATGACAGAAGAACGTATCCATGGGGCCGTGAGGACATGCAGATCCTTGAGATATACAGACAGGCAATCAGTCTTAGAAAGGAATATAAGGTTCTTAGAACCGGCTCCTTCAGATTCTTAAACTGTGAGAGCAACATGTTATCCTATGCCCGCTTTAACCGTGAGGAGCAGATTGTTGTTGCTATTAACAATAACGACAAGGGACTTTCGGCAAGAATTTCTGTAACAGAGGCAGGAATTCCAAGAGGGGCAGTGTTAACTCAGGTCTTTTTCACCCAGAAGAAAACCTTCTCTAAGGCCAATGTTGATTATCAGCTTGAGAATGGTCTTTTTGACATATTCCTGCCAGCTCATTCTGCGGTGGTTTTTAAGAGAAAATAAGGCTTAGATTCTGCTTGCATAGTGCATATAATAATGATATAATAATCGAGTTGTGAGTGATAACTCACGTGAGGATGGATTCCCGAGTGGCCAAAGGGGACAGACTGTAAATCTGCTGCAAATTGCTTCGGTGGTTCGAATCCACCTCCATCCATTAAGTGTGGGCCCAAGGCTTGCACAGATCGCACGTAAGGTGTTAACTTCGTTACACTTGTTACCATCTAAGTGCTCATACATGCCGGCGTGGCGGAACTGGCAGACGCGCAGGACTTAAAATCCTGTTGTAGCGATACAGTACCGGTTCGATTCCGGTCGCCGGCATTAAAGAGAGAGACTACTTATGTAGTCTCTTTTTTTTAACTAATATTAAAACTATTGATGTTGTTACTATTTTTGATACTCATTTAACAAATGTAAGTTTCTTTCTAAATGTATCCTTAAATGTAACTTTTTAGTGTTAGACTAAACGAGTGAAAAAGATAAAGGGTCGTAAATGTTAGAGAGACATATCGGATCATTTACTTAATGGAGGGAATTATGAAGAACTTAAAGAAAAGGGCAATAGCTTCATTTTTAGCTTTTGCTATGATTGTTACTTTAGTCGGTGCAAATGCTTCTTTTGCTAAGGCTGAGTACAGTGAGGGAGATGTAAGCGAAGGTCTTACAGGTGAAGTTACAGATGAGTATCCAGCTTCAGACGTTACAGAAACAACTGAGGAAGACGCTACTGCAGAAGAGGAAGTTACAGGGGCTGCAGAGAGTACAGATGAAGGAGTTGCTTTCTCCGCAATCGAAAGAGTTGGAAACGTAATAGTATTTATCGATGCTGTGGCTGGTGTTTTCCCAGCAGGTACAGAAGTAACTGTTACAGAGGTTACAGATATCGATACATTAACAATGGTTGCAGATGAAGCAGATGCTTCTATTTCTTCTGTAAATGCTTTTGATATTACATTTACATATGAAGGAAATGAGATTCAGCCAAACGGAAACGTTAGTGTTGTTTTTGAGCAGATGGGCTTAGAGGATGCAGGTGTTGAGTCTGTTTACCATATATCTGATGAGGGAAATGTCGAGGAAGTTACTTCATATGATTATAACGAGAATCAGGATGAGTTAGAGCTCGTTGTTGACAAATTCTCCATTTATGCTATTGTTAGTGGAAAAGTTTATGAGAATGTTTATGTAGGAGCATTCCCTAATTCTGAGGTTGAAATTGGAATTCCTGATAAGACATGGGCTCCTGGTGATCATAGTAGCTGGTCTTTTATAGGCAACAGCTATGGAGCAACAATTGATGCTACTGGCAGACGCTTCTGGGGAGACAATAAAGAAAGAAAAGCTATGTTAACAATTCCAGCAACAATTAAGTCTGGAACAGTAATTCATATTCGTTGTCATCAGTATAGAGACTTGCTGGTTCCTTTTGTTGGTCAGGTAGAGTATGAGAGCTGGGATTATGACTTCTACATCACAATTCAGAAGCAGGATGCATCCTTTAACACAAATGCTACTTTTGGATGGACATATGGAGATCAGCCAAATTGCTCAACTGAGGGACTAGTTTTAACAGGCGGAAGAATTGTAAACAGCTATTATGAGGATTTAAACGGTAATACATTAAATGGGGCTCCAGTAAACGCTGGTTCCTATAAGTATGTAGTTGTAACTGAGGAAACAGCTGAATATAACAGCACAACATATAAGTACCCAGTTACCATTTCACCATTAGATTTATCAAATGCTGATCTTGATATTAGCATTAATAACAAGTACTACAAGGGATCCAACTATACAGCAGAGGATTTTGAAGCTGCTGATCTTTCAGTAGCTATGGGTCAGGTTGCTTTAGCACTTACTAATGACTTCACACTTTCATTTACTGAGAATGGTGATTATGCTACAAGCGGTGCAAAGACTGTAACCATTAATTTTACAGGAAACTACACTGGAAGCAAGACAGCTACATTTAATATCGTTGGTAAGCCAGTATTATTCTATATTGAGCAGCCAATTACAGACAAGAATGGTTATGTAACCTGGAAAGAGATTAAGTATTCAACAGGTGCTATGGGTGCTTACTGGTCTCAGCTTGTTGAGGAGTTATCCGCTAATTACACCAAGCAGGTAAATGGTGATACATTATTAGGTAATTACACAAAGGATGATTTCGTTGCAGCACTCGTTTCCAAGCCAAGCCCTGAGGCACTTGAGAACCTTGTTCCTTCTAAGGTATGTGTAGAGAAGAATGGTGTTCATGTAGACTTCAGAGCTACAGATAAGAAGTACCCAGTAATTGCAACTGCTTACTTACGTAAGGCAGGATGCGCAAGACCACAGTCCATGGTTGGTGATTCAACTAATAACTATGTCAAGGTAGGCAAGTGCTTAATAGATGCTGACGCACAGGATGTTGACACAATTGATGCTAACGGAGAGATTAGCTTAGAGAATATTGCTACATTAAACAGCTATATTGTAGATGCAACCACAAAGACTGAGGACGGTTCTTTAACAACAGAAGTACTCACAGCTCTTTCAAACGCTGGTTACGAGTATGATGCAAATATGATTAAGGCACTTGATATTGATATTGAGTGGTACAGATTCATTAACACTGCTACACACCTTGATGGACAGGTAGTTATTGGTCAGTATGGACTTGCAGATGACTTAAGTGTAGTAAGAGTATATACCAAGCTTCCAGATGCTGAGGCTGAGTTCTACGGCTATATGGTTATTAAGAGAGGAGCTACCTTAGAGGGTATGCTCGATAACATCAGCATCGAGGGCTACAGAAAGGCTGAGAAGCAGAATTACTTAGACGAGGAAGGTAACTATATTGCAATCAATGACCAGATCTTTGATGCAGTGGTTGAGTTTGAGGCAATTCCATCCGGCAATGGTGGTGGAGTAGTAATCCAGACTCCAGTAATCGTTGGACCTTCCAATACAGAAATCGAAGAGCCAGATGTACCTCTTAATGAAACTCCAGAAATTGAGGAGAGCGAAGAGGAAGAGGAAGAGGAAGCATCTTTAGAGGATATCGAGGATGGAGAGGTTGCTCTTTCTGAGAATCCACTTACAGGCGATGAGATGCCAACCGTATTACCAATTCTTGCATTATTAGCTGCAGCTGGTATGGTAGTAGTTATCGCTAAATCTAAAAGAAAGTAATAGTATATAGAAGAGGTAAAGAATAATAGGCAGGTTGTTTTTCAACCTGCCTATTATATTTATAGAAAAGGTTCAGCGTTAAAAATATTAGGGTGAATTATAACCATAAAAAAGCTATGACACAGATGCCATAGCTTTTTATGGGTAATCAAAGTTACTGAGGGGCTAGTTCACGGAGGGTATTTACTGAGGGTACGCATTGAGGGGCTAATTTTACCGTTTCTTATTGAGGGTTTGATGAAGATTTGAAAAATAGACGCAAAAATAGGAGCCTCTATTGAGACTCCTATTTGACTGAATACATTTTACATACTTAACACTTTATCAATAAATTCTTTTTCTGAAGACACAAATCTGTATGGTTTATATTCTCCATACATTTGAGGATTTGAAACTGTCAAGATTTGAATTCCCTTATCAAGGGTCTTTAGCCCTAAATATGTTACAAGGTTTGCTAAAGCCTTTCCGCTCTCTGCCTCGACAGCAATGCATCCTTGCTGCTGAAATTTTTTAGCTACTAGATAACACATATTTCTTCATCTCCTCTCTAAAATCGTCCTCTGTCTGAATAAGACCTTCTTCATAAGCTCGTCTTAATGCTGCGCCTATTTTATTGTTGTCTACGTATTTATACAAATAAATATGTAGCCATTCATTAAATTGTCGATCATGTGCAGTCATAAATTGCAATTCTATTGGATAATGATTATGATCCTTTTGGTAATAAATATGTATTCCTCGGTATCCATCATCGTTTATTTTCCCATATCTCATATCTGCAATTTTTGTTTGTTCTGGAAACATCATTTTATCTAAAATAGAATAATCATCTATAATAATGCGTATTCCCAAAATGTCGTTAAATACCTTCTCCACTTCTTTAGAAGGAAAATGTTTCTCATATTTCAAAACACAAGAATGTAACGATTTAATGCGATGTTCGTCATTCAGTTGACTTTCATTTTGAATAAAATAAGATATAGCATTTGCAATCTCTTCAAAAAGCTCCTCTTTATCGAATTTTCGCAAGGTGTTTTTAAGACTTTTACCCAAGTTAGAACGATAACTTATATCGTTCAGCAAATTCCAATCAATTGTAATTAAGTCATTCATTTATTACCTCTCTTTCTGCTACTTTACTACAGTTACGTCTATAAATAAACAGCAGAAAGATTCCGTTCCGGGAAATCCTCTGCTGATAATTTTCTTGCAGGGAATCTCCCTAATATATTGTATTCAGTTACTCCTCTAGTATTTCCTTAATCACTATACTTTATAAGTATAGTGATGTAATTTAAGAAAACACTATTTGTTATCCTCCATGTATTCATAACCTTATTACATATCTAATATGTCACTAAAGTTAAATCCAGGGAGCTTCTTTGTTGCTCCTTTACACTTCATAATCGTTTTACACATTAAGGATGTGGAAAACTGATAATTATTATGAATAAAGCTATAAGAGCACCTGTTATTTGCTCTTCAAATATTGTATGTTCATATCTTGTCTTGATTATACCATGAAATATGAGCGTTAACAATTATAAACCATTAGATTAGTCTAAATGTAGAAAAAGAACTCTTACCCATTTAGATAAGAGTTCTTCGGTAAATGTTTTTAATAATATATAGTATATCATATCGGCAAAAATAATCAATGGTTTGCTTTATATCGCATCCAATATAAAACTATAATCTATAATCACTTATTACCATTCTTATCATTGTCATTGTTCTTCTGACGGTCTATATTATTTGACTTCATCTTTTGTTGATACAGCATTCTGTAATAAGCATACGCTCTGCGGCTTACCTCATCTGAACCTTTATGAGCCACCTGATTGATTACAAGCTCATCTACGATATAGTCTGCTATGGCACCCTTTAGTGTATCTTTATGTGGCAGGTTTTCTATCTGCATAAGGAACTGTCCAGCATTAATAACAGAATCATATAGTTCTGCATCTTTACCTTTTACGAAGTCACAAAATTCCATTTCATTATATGGTTGAAATTCTGTGTGCATCTCAGCATCCTTATACTGCTCGCGGAGAGATTTATTGGTCGGTTTCTGCGCTACTGGTTCATATACTTCTTGCCCATTTACATCATAAACCTGTGCTTTTAAAACTCTTTCAGTACCATCCTTTTGTGCTTGCTGCTTAATAAGGTCATTCTTATGTTGTAAAGCCTGCTGACGCCTCCTGCGTTCTACAGTGATAGTTACTGCCTTGGCAAAGGTATCTAATATAAACTGCGACTCCTCTCTTGGGAACAGTTCATACATAGGGAAGTTACAATAAGTACTATATAAAGGCAATACCGATACATTCGGATCAGACTGACCGCTTTCTATTTTGCTGAGTTCAGATTGGCTCATATCAATGCATTTAGACAATTCCGCTTGTGTTAGATTTATTTTATTTCTTTTGACTCTAAGCCTGTCGCCAAGCTTATATAGGAAATCTTCTACAAGCTTCTTTGTCTGTTCATCAGAAAGCTTTCCCGTAACGACTGATTTTGACATTTGTACAAACCTCCAATAATTATTCCCCCACGGAATATTTTTCGTCGCTTATAACAAAGTTACATATACCATATAGATTAGGAGTGACGCTTCTCTTATAATTGAGCATAAAAATAGCACCAGAAGAACTGCAATTCCTCTAGTGCTGTAGATGCCGATAGCCCCGACATCAACTTTCTATCACTAGAATAAGGCATAACTATGCCTTTCGTCAATATACATTTCCCACAAAATTCAATTATTTTCTATTTTCAATCTAATGTATTCGGGGCTTTCGACATCAATATTTATAATAAGATGTACGAAAGGATTTTTCATTAATGACCACTATTACTAATGTTACTGTCAAACATCTTCTTAACCTTGAAGATGAAAATATCGTTATTACAAATATTGGAATTAAAGGTCATGAGAAGATTGTAATGATTGAAACTAAACCAGTTCCACATTTTTGCCCAAGCTGCAGATATAAAATGCATTCCAGGGGAATTAAAGAGCGAACCATACGTCATCCAATACTGCAGGACGGATATCATCTTGTATTCACACTAAAGCAGAGGCGTTGGAGATGTACTAATCCTGATTGTATGTATGATATTGAAGAGCAGTTCAATTTCGTAAATAAGAAGTGCCGTACCTCAAATGCAACAGAATGGCTTGTTGTAGAGGCATATAAGGATTTAAACAGAAGTACGGTATCTATTGCAAAGCAATTCAATATTTCTGATACAATGGCCCATAATATATTTACAAAGTATGTAGATATGCCAAGGCTACCATTAACAGAGGCTATTTCTGTGGATGAAGTCTTTTTAGAAATGGACGATGACTGCAAGTACGCAATGCTAATTCAGGACTTTAGGACAAGTGAGCCTATTGATTTACTCCCTAGCAGGCGCAATAAATATACAGAGGCATATTTTAATAATATTCCAATGGAAGAACGATTAAAGGTAAAGTACCTAATATCTGATATGTACGCTCCTTATATTGCAATGGTAGACAAGTTCTTTCCTAATGCTGTATCTGTAGTTGATTCCTTCCATGTAATTCAATGGATAAATAATCAGCTTGAACAGTATCTTCGTGCTTTACTAAGCAAATATCGTAAAAGAGATCGTGAATTAGAGCAAAAGAAATCCGAAGAAAAAGGAAGGCCAGTGCGTCTACCAAAATCCACGGAAGTATACCTTCTTGAGCACTATAAATGGGTGCTGCTCCGCAGCGTGGATAATATAGAATATAGAACTGATTTAGTAATGGATAGACATTTTCATCGTTATATGAATACATATGATTATGAATATGAGTTTTTTAAGATTGACTCTAATTTAGAAGAATTTAGAAAACTTAAAGAGCTGTATATAGACTTCAATAAGAGAAACGAAGGTAATCCTATAAAAGCTAATGAAGAAATCGACACCATTATAGACACTTATGAAGGGTGTGGACATAAGATATACGAGGACTTTGCAGAGCTTCTTAAGAGCAAGCGTCAGCCTATTATCAATTCATTTATTATGGTTGAAAAAGTATGTGGTAATGGCACCTATATGACGCGACTATCAAATGGACCTATTGAATCCATTAATAGAAAGATAAAGGATCTAAAACGTAATGGTCGTGGATGGCGCAGTTTTGAACACTTTAGGAACAGATTTCTATATGCCAATCGTGAAAATCCTGTATTTAATGGCTCAGATGGGATCAAGACATTAATATACTATAAATAAGGAGCTTCAGATGAATAGTTGTATTGTAACGGATATTCTATATATCCAAGAAAGAACAGATTTATTATGTGCCAGATTAGGCGCATTAACAAGAAAGGATGCTGATATAGATACTGCAGCAATCAATGAATTAATTGGCATTGGAGTAGACCTCTCAATGGTATGTCAGATGCTACTAAATACAATTGAATAATAAGAAACAGCACTGTACAGTTTTGGCTCTATACAGTGCTTTCTTTTTGTGGATATTCAATTGTTTATGCTTGAGGTGGAGCCCCTCAATGAGCCCCCTCAGTGAAGACCATCAGTAAATACCCTCATTAAAAAGGCTACATTTAAGGCTAAACCCTCAATGAAGACCATCAATAACTTTGGAAATACCCTCAGTAACTTTGATTATCCCTTTTTATATAGTATTTTTATTTTATATCATCAATTGATACCTGATCTACCATGACTGCATTTACAATCATTCTGTAGGTGTGATTTGAAAGAATACAGGTTGACAGTGTAATTATTCTGTCCTCTGTTGTAGGAACTATGCCTGTATTATACTCAGAACACTTAAGAGCATAATCAATAAATTCCTGCTTGGATTCTTCTTTCTCAATACCATTGTTGTAGCTGATTCCATCTGGGTCACCAGCAAAGGCTGCAAATATCTGATATTTATAGATATTGCCCTTAATATCCATTATATAAATGAACTGGCAGTCAGCCCAGGTGGCTTTGTCTCGATAATACTTAAGAGCAGAGAACATTGTTAAATCTCTGGTTCTGTGACCGTATATAATGGTGTTGAAATCACTAAAGTCATCGGAAACTCTGTAATCTAAGAAGGGACATCCAATTCTGTTTGGTGACTTGTCGTAGGTGTAAGCCAGATAGTAATCGTTATCCTTGTGCTGACATATTGGGTAGTTTATGTTGGTTCCAGGAATGATTATCCAACCCTTTACCTCATCATTTACTTCGAGAAGAGCTTCAAAATCGCATTCGGAGAAGTAATCCTTAATCAGATCAAATTCATCCGAGGAGCCAGCGTAATCTTTTTTCTCAAAATTAAAGTCAGCCCGCTTATCGTTACCCGTGCTTTCGCTTACAAAGAGCTCATTGGCTTCGTTATAATCGTTTCTGGCCGTGAAGTAATCCTTCATGTAGTAAGCCATAATTCCGGCGCTAATAAGGAATACAGCGGCAAAAAATACAAGGAGAATAATTCTAAGCTTCTTATTCATGCTTTCACCCCCTAACCCTTAGCCAGTGGATTATTTGGTAATACTGGCTGAATTACGTGATTAAGCTTGGAAGGAGTATGAGGATACTGTCTGTAGAAGGATTTTTTGATCCTTTCAACAACCATCTCTGCATTCTCCCTGTTGGCATTAGGAAGCATAATTACAAATTGCGACGGGCTGCACATAGCCGCCATATCACCCTGTCTTAAGGAATGGGTGATAAGCTCCTGCAAATTATTAACCACTACGGTTAAGCTTCGTCTGGCCAGTGGTTTGTCTGAAATATCTGTAATAGATATAATGGCCAGATGTACTACGCTGCCTGAACGCTCAATACTTCGTGACAGTGCATGATAAAACTCGCAGAAGACGGAGTAATCGCAGAAGAGAGCACCCTTACTTTCATTTAAGCCATTGGTAAGCTGATTCTGGATTTCATCAACTCCTATGTAATTCTGTTCAGTGCAAGAAACTGCTTCAAGGTAAAGCTCTCTGACATCATTATCAGGCTTAACACCGAAGGTATTTCTTAACATATCTGACAGCTCGGTATATACGTTGATGGCTTCCTGATAGCGTTCGGATTTCACAAGATTTCTAATAAGATAAACATATAAGAAATCCTGATAGTGATCAAAAGGAATGGCTCTTAGGCAGATCTCAATGGCATCAGCCGAGAGGTCATGAGCCTCGCATAATTCTAACAGAGACCGGGTCACATCTAAGAACCTATTGTGATAATAGGTGCTAATAGGGATAACCCAGTTCTCAGAGGATAAATGCATTAATACATCGCCCTTGTACATTGTAAAGGCATCAAAGAGCAGCTGGAAGCGTTCCTCGTCATCACTCTCATTTTCTGCCTCATTAACCAGCTTATCAAATTCATCAAGATCACATTGGAAGCTGGCATCTGGATTAACATAGAATTCACCGTGCTTACATATAAGCAAGGATTTCCCCAGTCCATCATCAAGCTTGTCTAACATGTTGCGAGAGCGATGGAAGAGGGTCTTTAAAGCATTAGTGGGGCTGTCACCGGCATCGGTATCACCCCAGAGAACATTTATTAGCTTGTCCTGACTAATGCGTCTGTCCTTGTTATATAAAAGGAAGGCTAGTAACGTCCATATTTTTTTGGACCGGGTGTCTGAATCGGCTATTTTTTTGCCTGAAAACTCAAACTCCATAGGTCCAAGCATCTTTATTTTTAATACATTGTCATCACTCATAGAATCCTCCAAAGGATTATTCCACACACACAATCAATATATCATTTTGCCATAGATAAGTAAACAAAGGTTGGGCTATGAGTTACATACAATGTGAAGTAATGAAGAAAAAGTGTTACTTGTAACGAATTTAATTTTAATTTCACAATAAGGGTGCTATAATGCAATTGTAAATAAATAGTGATAATGTTGAAATATTTACAGTTCAGCGTTATTATGTTTTAGGTTATACCTAGGAAAGGAGCAGGCAAAATGAAAAAAATAATATGCTTTGTTTTAGTGATGAGCTTAGTCTTGCCTGTTACTTTACTTACAGGCTGCAAGACTGTGGCGGAGGTGGACGACCCTATTATTGCTGAGTCTTTTGAGACCGCGTCAGGAGACCTTGACTATAGCAGTGAAATGCTTTCAGAAGAAAATGGGCTGACTGAGATTGTTGATGAGGAAGTCGCTTTATCTGGCTCCGGCTCTACTGTAATTACACCAAAGGCCAGCGGAACACTGGTTGAGGAGAATAAGGAGATGATTATCGACTACTCCAATACCAACCGTGGTTACGTAATGGTTAAATATAAAGAGGAAACAAGCAAGAAGCTTAAGGCTCAGGTTAAAGGACCAGATGGTGTTACCTATACCTACAACCTCACTGTTGGAAAGTATGCGGCTTTTCCGCTTTCGGCAGGAGACGGAAGCTACAAGGTTACGGTATATAAGAATGTATCAGGCACCAGTTATGCAACAGTTGGTTCCACAACCATGGATGTTGAGCTTGATGATGATAAGCTGCCATTCTTAACAGCAAATCAGTACGTAAATTATAAGGCCAAGACCAAATGCGTAAAGAAGGCTGCAAAGCTATGTAAGAACGTTAAATCTGATATGAAGAAGATTAAAAAGATATATTCCTGGACACTTAGCTATTTTAAGTATGACAGAGTGAAAGCTGCCACAGTTCAGAGCGGCTATCTGCCAGATCTTGATAAGGTCTACAAGGCTAAGAAGGGAATCTGCTTCGACTATGCGGCTACCATGG